>JBBSDW010000253.1:0-1511 GCA_038240295.1 Kapaibacterium sp. (SeqCode) | reverse complement strand
AGCTCTCGAAGCGTATTATCGCCGACGCGACACTCAAGATCGAATTCAATCTCCTCGCACCGAAGACCCTCCATCTACTGAATGCGTGATTATCGGTTCTTTCTTCATGACAAGAAGGAATGTGTCAACCGCTTTCGGTGTAAGACAAGTGGCGGGATGGATTCCCGCCTTCGCGGGAATGATACCTTCGATGTTGGCCGGGAGGATGGCGGTGAGCCGTGGATAAGATCCTTCGTCGGGCTCAGGATGACTGATCACCTTCATACTTCATAATTCAAATTTCATACTTGCCCCCTGTCCCCGCTCTTTTTTTCGTATCTTTGAGGGCTGTTTGTTTGCGTAGTTCTTGCCTAAGAAGCTTTTAGAGAGTTAGCGAGACTTGTTTTGCCCGAGCTTTCGATAATCGTCCCGGTCTATAACGAGGAGGAGGTGTTGCATGAATTGCATCGCCGGCTTTCGGCTGCACTTCAGTTGCTTGGGAAATCCTACGAGATCATTCTTGTCGATGACGGCTCGCGCGATCGGTCTGTCGCGATCATGAAAGAGCTATCGGCACAGGATCCCGAGCATGTTCGCAATCTTGTCTTCAGCCGAAACTTCGGTCATCATATTGCGCTGACTGCCGGGCTCGACCATGCGATGGGCGAAGTGATCGTCATGATGGATGCCGACTTGCAGGATCAGCCTGAAGAACTTCACAAGCTTTTAGATAAGCTGCATCAGGGCTTCGATGTTGTCTATGCCGATCGGCAGGAGCGGCAGCATAGCTGGTACAAAACGCTTACGAGCAAGCTCTTTATCACGCTTGTCAATAGTGCGGCGAAGACGGAAGTGCCGATCAACAGTTCGATCTATCGCGTGATGACGCGCGAAGTCGCCGATGCGCTTCGCGATTGCCGCGAGAAGGCGCGCTTCCTTCCTGGGCTTGTCAGCTGGCTTGGATATCGGCAGACCTCGGAGCCCGTCGAGCACGGCAAGCGCTTCGCAGGCACAACGAAATACAGTCTCTGGCGCCTCATTCGATTGGGGCTTAACACATCGACAAGCTTCAGTGTCATTCCGCTGCAGATCGCGACGATCGTTGGCGTCATCATCGGAATTCTTGCGCTCGTCTTCCTCGTCTATATTATCCTGCGCAAAGTTTTGTACGGATTTGGCGTCATGGGCTACGCATCGCTCATGTTCGCGATCATGTTCTTTGGCGCGCTGCAGCTGATCGTGCTCGGCCTCATGGGCGAATACATCGGCAGAATTTATTCGGAATCGCAGGCACGGCCTCTCTATCTTTTGCGCGATACAGGTCCCGACCCAACGAGCGCCCTGGCCACTGAGAACCGACCAAAGGCCAGATGACGCCAGTGACGACCGGCTTTACCAATATTGATCGCGAACAACTTGCGACGATCCTTCGCGAGCATTCGGAGTTGCCGTGGTCGGGTGTGCTATCGAGCGAAGCAACAGCGGCGCTTCATCTTGATGCATGGACGGCTCGCAATGCCCAGGCGATCGTT
>JBBSDW010000252.1:0-1862 GCA_038240295.1 Kapaibacterium sp. (SeqCode) | reverse complement strand
TGTACTTCGCGATAGCTCGTGTCCAGCGCGAAAGATCGTCGCGCAATTTTTGAGCGGCCCCGACTCGGCGCGTTATGCGATCACACATCCATTCGACACGCTTCAACTCGCAAACGACACCGCCCAAGTTCAGCTTGTGCCGAACGAGAGTCGCAGCCACAACGGGATCTATGTCGTCGAATTTGATGATGGTACTCGAGACACAATCTCGCTTTTTGGCTTTGTCCGGTCGACACCAAACTTTGCACTTCGGACGCAAGGTGTCTTCGTCGATACGCTTGGCGGATCGGCTTATGTGCCGATCAAGATAACCGGCGCACGAGCGGGCGATGCGATCACCGCCGTGCTGCATTTCGATACGACGATGCTCATTTACGAAGGAAGTTTTGATGTGTCGGGTGCGAGGCTCGATCGACCGCTAACTGCTGGCACTTCGCTCATTCAACTCGTTCTTTCGGATCCGAACAGCACGATCACATCTATCTTCGAGGTCTTTCCTATCGACTCGGCATGCACAAGCGCCAGCTTTGATTCGATCGAATATCTTTCCGCGGGTCGCTTATGTCAGCTGGCGATTCCGACACCGCTCACTTCTACAATCTGCACCAACCTGGGCTGCGGAGTAAAAACGCTCTCGAAATTTACACGGTACAAAACATTGCCGCAAATTTCGATATCGCCGAACCCTGCGTCGAGCACCATCAGCATCTTTTCGAGTCAGCCATTGCAGGACGCTGGTATTTCGATCGTTGATGCGAAGGGCATCGTGCAATTGGAAGAGCGTATGGCTGGTAATCACGCCACCGTTGATCTCTCCACTCTTTCGGATGGCGTTTATTTTGTCAGGATCGAGGACGAACAAGTCATGGTACTAAAGCGCATCGTAAAGGAATCACGATAAAAAAAAGCCCCGTTACTAACGGGGCTTTGCAGAAGAAGGAGTCTTCAGATTCTTAGTGGGTCACGATCATTTGCTTGGTCGTAACAGTGCCGTCAACGATGAGCTCGTAAAAGTAGGCGCCGCTGTTGAGGTTCGTAACATCGAGCATAATAACTCTTCTGCCTTCTGCAAACTCCTGAGCAGGAATGCGTTGGATGATAGAGCCTTTTTCATCAACGATTTGCACCGCAACTTGTGATGTCTTCGCGAGCGTGAAGACAACGTGGGTCATCTTCATCGCTGGATTTGGGTTATTTTGCTCGACGGAAGTCACCGCAGCGTTCGTGTAGTGAACGCCGCTTGCTACGGCTGTAAAACGTCCCTTCATTCCGAACGATCCGTGATTATGGCATTGATACTGGTAGTTGCCAAGTACTTTTACGACGTAATCGTAGACGTCTTGTCCAGTCGAAGAATGCTCAACGTTTGCAGCTGTTGCAGGTACGGTTATCGTAATCAATGGATGCGCGGAGCTACTGAAATCGCCAACGAACTCTACGGTGTCACCGACCGCTACGGTCAGATCGGGCGGGTTGTAACTAAAGTTAGCGAAGTGGACAACATGCTTTGTTGCCTGCCCAGTACTGAAAGTGAGGGTGAGAAATGCAGCAGCAATAAGAAAAATTTTGTTACACGAGATCATGGTGCCGACGTAATTTGAAGTCAAAGTCATGTAGTAGACACGCGGTGTGCCAGCTAAGATACGCAGCTGAAGGCCGCAAGTTAAAATATATCTGCTGCAAGCTTTGCGGGTTAACTCAATTGAGCGACCGGTCCTCTTGCGTCAGGTCACAACTCCTCGACGATCAGATCACCGTCGGGATGGGTGAGCATCTGGCGGTATTCTGGGATGACGATCGCAGGATGTGTGATCGTGCGGCCGTCGTTCTCAAAGTATTCTTTCCAGAGTGTAACAGCCCTC
>JBBSDW010000251.1:0-2021 GCA_038240295.1 Kapaibacterium sp. (SeqCode) | reverse complement strand
GATCGGCAAACTTTTTAATCTTTATCAAGAAGCAAGCGTCGCTTATGTTGGCGGTGGATTTACAGCGGGTGTTCACAATGTGCTTGAGGCTGCGGTTTGGGGAAAGCCGGTGCTTGTTGGTCCGCATCATTCGAGGTCTCAGGAAGTTGCTGATATGATTTCCTTCGGTGGAGCCTTCGAAATCTCGAAGAAAGAAGCACTAAGTGACGCGATTCTAAAATTTGCTTCCGACGCAAAATATCTTTCCGGCTATTCCGATCGTGCGAAAGATTTTGTCAATCTCAGAACAGGCGCGACCGAGAACATATTGCGCTCGGTCGAATCGGCGCTTCCAACGGCTCACGAGCGCTCGTAAACTTCTTTGTATTTCTGGATCGCAGCGAGAATGCCTGCGGCAAATTTTCGCTGACCGGCTTTGCTCTGCAGCAGCGACTCTTCTTTTAAGTTCGAGATGAACCCCGTCTCGATGAGTACATTCGGCATCGATGCGCCGATCAATACATAAAATCCTGCCTGCGAAACTCCGTTGTCGCGGGTTGTCACGTGTGACACCAATTCCTCCTGCACAAGGCTTGCGAATTGTTCTGAGAACTTCACATCGTGCGAGCGCGACATCGAAGTAAGGATAAAATCGAGATCAGAAAGCTTGCTATAACGCTCGCTGTTATCTTCGAGCGCGACGACGGCATTCTCGCGCGCGGCGACCTTGATGGCCGCGTCGGTTTTGCCCGGGCGCAGTATGTAGGTAGTAAAACCATGCGCCTTGCTCGGCTTCTGGGGCGTTGAATTGCAGTGAACGCTGATGAAGAGTTTGCCATGATGCTCGTTCGCGATCGCGCCGCGACGATCGAGTTCGATAAACGTATCGGTCTTTCGCGTATAGACGACCTGCACGTCCGGCAGCGCCTCTTCGATCATCCGACCAAGCTTTAGGATGATTGCGAGCGTCGCCTGTTTCTCCTGATATCCATTCGTACCAATAGCGCCAGCATCGCGGCCGCCGTGACCTGCATCGAGAACGATGACGTCAAGCTTGGGATGGACGTGCGCTTTCTTCGGCTTTTTTAGCGCCCCATCCTCCGATACAATCGGACGAAAGGAAGTAAAGAGCAATCCGAAGATCGCAAGAATAGGGAAGACGAAGATGCAAGATCGATTCAAAGCTTAGCTGTAAAAAAATCTCATTCAGCAGTCATTGCGAGCGTAGTTTGTTTTGCCTTTAGCAAAACAAACGGAGCGAAGAAATCTTTACGCTCGGGGCCGTCACTTCAAAACGAATCATCGTTGCAATAGCCTGGAGATTGCTTCGTCGATTGATTCGCTTTGTGAATCAATCCTCCTCGCAATGACCTGTGGAGTGGTCGTCTCGTACTTTCTTCCCCCGTCTCTAAAAAATGTGTCATTGCGAGCGTAGTTTGTTTTGCCTTCAGCAAAACAAACCTAGCGAAGCAATCTTTACGCTCGGGGCCGTCACGCTCAAACGAATCATCGTTGCAATAGCTTGCAGATTGCTTCGTCGGTTAATTCGCTTTGCGAATCAATCCTCCTCGCAATGACCTCGACTTTCGGCTCTGTCAACGGTAATTCGTAAACTGAATC
This sequence comes from Kapaibacterium sp. (SeqCode), assembly GCA_038240295.1. Taxonomy (GTDB): domain Bacteria; phylum Bacteroidota; class Ignavibacteria; order Palsa-1295; family Palsa-1295; genus JABDDM01. The sequence goes on along the minus strand of JBBSDW010000251.1, from coordinate 422 downwards.
GGAAAATCGAAAGTGTGGGCGCGCAGCATTTGCATGGCTTCCTGTAATTCGTCCTTGCTTTTGCCGACGATGCGGACGACGTCGCCCTGGATCTGTGCCTGGATCTTCATTTTTTGATCCTTGACCATCTTCGTGATCTGCTTGGCCTGTTCCGATTCTAATCCGCTTTTGATCTTGACCGTCTGGCGCAACGTCGAGCCCGCCGCTGGTTCTGCTTTGCCGTATTCGAGCGCCTTGAGCGAAATGTTTCGCTTGATCATTTTCGCGTTCACGATTTCGCCGAGCGCGCGAAGCTTCATATCGTCGGACGTATGAAGCGTCATCTTTTTTTCTTTTTGATCGTATTCGATCGTCGTGTTGCTTCCTTTAAAGTCGTAGCGCTGTTCGACTTCCTTTTTTGCCTGATTGATCGCGTTATCGAG
>JBBSDW010000250.1:0-2084 GCA_038240295.1 Kapaibacterium sp. (SeqCode) | reverse complement strand
CTGCGCTGATCGAATAAGAGAGCGTTACCAATCCGCCATTCATGGCCTTCGGGCTGACAGGATTCGGGAACAACGGCCTTACTTCAAGACGAAGATCTGTTCCGCCATTGTTTGAAATTCCGTGCCCCTTACCGCCGTTGTGGCAGTCGTTCCACACCTTGTTGATGATCGCGGTGTAGTTAGCAAGCAGGTCGCTGATCGCCTTCGAAGTAGCACGCTGCGCATTGATCAGTGTATGAAGCTGTGTCGCGAGTTCACGAACGGTTGCAGTGTCCTTCGCGTGGCGAGTGGTTCGGATCTGAGCGAGTAATGCTTGAATCTGTGAGCCGTTCGCCTTGAGTGTTGCGAGATCGGTTTCGAGTGCTGCAGCGTCCGCCGGCGTCATCTGCGCTTCGAGCGAGAGCCTGCATGAATCGCTGTGAAGCAAAAGACCGATGTTTACACGGCCATGATCGCCGCCATGACCACCGCGTCCGCCATCATGACGGATCGTTGTATCACGACCATGGTTGGTAGAATCGTGACCGCCATCGTGGTGGATCGTTGTGTCGGGATGATGGATGGTCGTATCACGATGGAAATTCGAATCGAGGCCGTGGTGGCTGTTCGAATCGTTATCGTGATGCATCAAAGAATCGAGATGATGCAACATCGTCGAGTCGAGGTGGATATGCGTAGTATCACGACCGTGGTCGCCATTCCCACCGTGCTGCGCATAGCTGCCCGTGGCGATAAAGCCGAGGGTCAGAAGGGCAAATAAAAGGATTCCTGTCTTCTTCATATTCCTTAAGTAGAATAAGTCCTGAACAATGTGTAATTCAAAATTTTAGTGGGAGCTCGCAACAAGTTTTGAGCTTCTCACTGCAAATGAAGACACAATGCTTTCGTGAGTGGATACAGCGAACGGAAAAAAGTTTTAAGTGTTTCTCTTCGCGCAATTGGGCATAGATCATCCGAAACGCTCGGTTTTCTTGGTGATTCCCGTTGCAATTTACGACTTTTTAGCCTTTAGTCACAGGTTCGATCATCTACAGATATGGCACAGGATAGCAAAATCGCCTCAAAGCAAGCTTCAACAAACGGTACAACCAGCACCACGCACCCCGCTCCGGGCAAAGCCGGACTCGAGGATGTCGTCGCTGGCACAAGTCAGATCTGCTATCTGGACGGTAAACTCGGCGTTCTCGCTTACCGCGGCTACGATATTCACGATCTCGTCAAAGGCGAGTTCGAGGAAACGGCTTACCTCCTTTTCTATTCGAAGCTTCCGAACGCCGCAGAGCTGACGGAGTTCAAGAAAAAGCTGGTAGAAGCCCGGAAGCTGCCGCCGATGATCAAGGAGCGCATCCAGCAGATGCCGAAGAATGTCCACCCGATGGCAGTTCTTCGAACGATCGTAAGCGCGCTCGGCGTTGGCGACCCAACGGCCGAGGAAATGACGCCCGCCGCAAATACCGAAAAAGGCATCCGCATGATGGCGCAGATCCCGCTGATCGTTGCCTATTACGATGCAGCCCGCCAGGGACGCCAGGCGCCGGAATCGAAGGATAATCTCGGTCATGCCGCGAACTTCCTGTATATGCTTTTGGGCAAAGAGCAGGACGAGCGCGTCGTCAAGATGTTCGACGCCGCCCTCACGCTCCATGCCGATCATGAGCTCAACGCATCGACATTCGCTGGCCGCGTGATCGCTGCCACGCTTTCCGATATTTATTCGGCAGTCGTCGGAGCGATCGGCGCACTCAAAGGTCCGCTGCATGGCGGCGCAAATGAGCAGGTCATGCGAATGCTGCTCAAGATCAGTGAGCCGGACAATGCGAAGAACTGGATCACCGATGCGCTTGCCCGGAAGGACAAGATCATGGGCTTCGGCCACCGCGTCTATCGCACCGAAGATCCGCGCGCAACGCATCTGCGCGTCATGTCCCAGGAACTCGGCAAGCGCACCGGGCACGAGAATCTGTTTTTGATGTCGCAACGCGTCGAAAAGACGGTGAGCGAGGCGAAGAAGCTGAACCCGAACGTGGATTTCTATTCGGCGTCGACTTATTACTCCCTGGGAATTCCGATCGATCTCTTCACGT
>JBBSDW010000249.1:0-2194 GCA_038240295.1 Kapaibacterium sp. (SeqCode) | reverse complement strand
CGCTTGCAGATTTTGAAGCGAAGGTATGTTTCAGCCAGTTGACATCGTCGCGATCAGGATAATCCTCACGCGAGTGTGCGCCACGAGATTCCTTCCGGTTGAGCGCACACTTCGCGGCGATCTCCGCGGTATCGAGTAGGTTTCCGAGCTCGATCGCCTCGAGCAGATCGGTATTGAACTGCATCCCCTTATCGTCGATCACGACCGAGCGAAATTGATCCTTCAGCTGGGCGATCTCCGTGACGGCAGACTGCATGCCATTGCCGTCGCGGAAAATTCCGACATTATCCATCATGATCTGCTGCAACCGTGTCCGGATCGGCGCAGGTTTCTCGCCTTTTGCGCGAGACTTGATCGTCTCGATCGTTTCTCGCGTTTTATCACCGGCATTCGACGGAAGTTTTCCGCCTGTCGCACCCTGCTTAAGAAATTCGACGATCGCCTTACCACTACGCCGGCCAAATACAATGAGAACGAGCAGTGAATTTGTACCAAGCCGATTCGCGCCATGCACGCTCACGCATGCACATTCGCCAGCTGCGTAGAAGCCTTCGATGATGTCGCCGCTCGCATTTGCGAGTACACGTCCATTAATATCGGTTGGAATTCCGCCCATCGCATAATGCGCAGTCGGCTGGACCGGCACCCCTTCGGTCGTTGGTTCCACGCCAAGATAGGTGCGTGCAAAGCCCGTGATCTCCGGCAATTTTTCGTTAATGATGCGTGGATCGAGATGCGTCAGATCGAGATGTACATAGCTCGTACCGTCGGAGCCCTTAAATCCGCGGCCTTCGTTGATCTCCTGAATGATCGCCCGGCTTACCATATCGCGCGGTGCGAGATCTTTCACAGTCGGGGCATAGCGCTCCATAAAACGCTCGCCATTTACATTTCGAAGGATACCGCCTTCGCCACGAGCGGCCTCGCTGACCAGAATGCCAAGTTTCCACAAGCCGGTCGGATGGAATTGCATGAATTCCATATCTTCAAGCGGCACCCCCGCGTTGTAGCTCAGCATGAATCCATCGCCGGTCCCGACATGGGCATTCGAAGTGATGCGCCAGATACGGCCGTCGCCGCCCGTCGCAAACATCACAGCCTTTGCATGGAAGGTATGGATCTCTCCGGTTAGAATTTCGATCGCGATCACACCCGTGCAAACGTTATCTTCGATCAGTAGCTCCGTAACAAAGAACTCACTATAGAACTGCACCTTGTTCTTGAGGCAATTCTCATAGAGGGTGTGCAGCATAACATGTCCGGTTCGATCGGCAGAGTAACAAGCGCGCTTTACAGGCACACGCTTCGAATCGGGATCGTTGCGATCGAGGGGTCTGGTATGTCCTCCGAACGGACGCTGCGCGATCTTCCCTTCTTTCGTACGAGAGAAAGGCATACCCATGTGTTCGAGCTCGATGATCGCTCGCGGCGCATCGTTGCACATCACTTCGATCGCGTCCTGATCACCGAGATAATCGGAGCCCTTGATCGTATCGAAGGCATGCCACTCTGGATTATCTTCCTCGAGATTTCCGAGCGCCGCACATACTCCGCCCTGGGCCGCACCTGTATGCGAGCGGAGCGGATGCACCTTTGTCAGCACCGCACACGAATACTGTGATGGGATCTCAACTGCTGCGCGCAATCCTGCGCCGCCAGCTCCTACTATAATTACGTCGTATTGATGGGTCATGCTTGCACGTTGTTCGTGCAAAATTACGGAGGATTTATCGGACGGAGCAAGAAAGCAGCACGGGAGCTACTGCACGCTTACGATCGTCTTTGAAATTCCGAGGATCTTCATATCCTTTTGTTCGCGCTGAATTGTATTTTCAAGCGCTGCTCTGAGATTTTTGTGGTCGATCGCCGATTGCCGTCTTATCATCCCTGGCAGAAAGGGCGCGATCAGTTTCCACCAGCCCGATGGCTCCATTTCGCTCGTCATTTTCATGATGGTGTTGGCGTCATCTCGAATGTAAGCAGTCGAGCTTTTCAGCTTCATGCCGCCCGCATCGCCTTCACTCGAGACAAGTTCGTTCGGAATGTATTCCGTCACTGTAAGCACCGAGGTGATGCTGCGGCCAGCGAATCGGGAGACGATCTCGAATTTAGACCCAAGTTTGATCGCTCCAGGAGTAAGTTGGCGAATTTCTTCGATCTGCTGAGACCACTTGAAAATATTTGCAGCGTCATT
>JBBSDW010000248.1:0-2199 GCA_038240295.1 Kapaibacterium sp. (SeqCode) | reverse complement strand
TTGAGTACCAACTTTCAATCAAGTCATCCTGAGCCCGACGAAGGATCTTACGGTTGAGTTGGCTCAAATTTGAAGTTAGGGTCGAGGCCGACGGCAGATGCGACCGAAAGGCAAGATTCTTCGCCGGGCTCAGAATGACCTGTTTTGTAGGTTTGATTTGATTGACATTTGAGCACCAACTTTCAATCAAGTCATCCTGAGCCCGACGAAGGATCTTAAGGTTGGCTGAAATTCGAAGTTCAAGAGAGTCTCGAAGCCGATTGCAGATTCGACCGAAAGGCAAGGTTCTTCGCCGGGCTCAGAATGACTCGTGATTGAGTGTATCTCGATTCGTTGACACTTTTAAAATTCATGACCAAGTTAGTGCTTTCAATGTTGCTGATGTTCGCCTGCTTGAGCGCTGCTCGAGGGGAAGACCTGCGGCCGATCGATAGTCAAACCAGTCATGTGAGCGCTCCGGTCGATTCGCTTTATATGAGCAAGCAGTGGCGCGATTCGGTCAATGCGTATCACGGCAGATTGGGCGCTTACCATAACGAACTCGATAGCTACGATCTCGCACGTTCGCTTTCGTTCTTTCCGTTCGCTGCAGAAATCTTTCTGACCAAACAGGTCCCCAAAGCGGCAGTATTCTTTTTTGCAAGAACCGCCGGTGCAGCCTCGACGCTTGTCGGGACTCTTGGACTGTTGCGAGGGCAGGGGAGCGCACTCAAGAATGTTGTGCTCGTCATCGTCGGCGTCGCGGCCTATGTTTTTTTTAAGATCACGGAGATCAACGACGTGCAGCATGATATTTCGCATATCAATGAACGCCTCGTCGATGATTTTCAGATCGCGACGAACGACATCGACACGGGATCGATCCGTTATCCTGTGCGTCAGTGGCCGCTCTGGGTTACGCAACCGCCGCCCGCTCGTCAACCTCGTTCGTCGCAGGACGTGTTGAGCGAGGCTGCCCAAGCAAAACATCTAAGTGTAGGAATTCAAGTACCGTTTTAACTCGATCATCAAACAAACATCAGTGGCAATCGAACGCACACTTTGCATCATCAAGCCGGACGGAGTTCGCTCCGGCAACGCAGGAAATATTATCGCGCATATCCAGAAAGAGGGCTTCAAGATCCTCGGACTTAAGCTCACACGTCTGACTGGACAATCGGGCGGGGCATTTTACGAAGTCCACAAAGAGCGCCCATTCTATGGTGAACTCGTGACCTTCATGTCGAGTGGCGCTTGTCTTCCGATCGCACTCGAAAAAGAAAATGCGATCGCAGAATGGCGCCGAGTGATCGGTTCGACCGATCCGGCCGAAGCCGCCCCTGGCACGATCCGCAAACTCTACGCGACAAGCAAAGGCGAGAACGCAGTCCACGGCTCGGACTCCGTCGAGAACGGCCAGCGGGAGATTGCCTTCTTCTTCACCGAACAGGAATTAGCCGACCTGACTTAAGTTATTTCAAGTCCCTCGATCAATGATCGAGGGACTGTTTTTTTGCTGCGGCAAATAGCGTCCTCCCACATCTTACGATATAGCAACTGGATGGCTCCATGAGATCCCTCTCGGGTCGGGATGACAGCGGTGGATACTCGCTGGTCACGATGCTGTAACCATTCGTTCGCTCATCGGTCTTCATGGATGAGGAAGGAGCGATTCGGCTTGCGGCCGGTGTTAAGACTTTGCGCCCTTCTTTGCGCTTGCTGCTAACCTGTTCGTGCTGAAACATCTTCGAAAGATCTCGGGTGAGGTGCTTGCGACCAATCCGTGGTGGAGTTATCGTCGCGATCGTTACGAACGGCCGGATGGAAGTCCCGCCGATTATTATTTTGTGCACACTCCGGGATCGGTCGTGGTTGTTCCTGAAATGGCGGACGGCCGGTTGCTTCTGCTCAATCAATTCCGATACTTGAATCAGCGCGAATCGCTTGAGTTTCCGGGAGGCGGTGTGAAGCCAGGCACGACGCTTGAAGTCGCAGCTCGCGAAGAATTGCGGGAGGAGGCTGGACTTACTGCGGGAGAGTTGATCTCGATCGGTCACTTCAATCCGATGAACGGCGCTACCGATGAACTCTGCGAAGTATTCATCGCGCGAAATGTGACGCGCATCGGCTCGCAACCGGAAGCCTCGGAAGAATTTGAGGAACGGCTGATCTCTTGTGAGGAATTGGAGGCGATGATCGGCAGAAATGAAATTTGGGATG
>JBBSDW010000247.1:0-2227 GCA_038240295.1 Kapaibacterium sp. (SeqCode) | reverse complement strand
GGTCAAGAGCTTGCTCGGTTGATCGGAAAATCAGGGTACCGATTTCTCGATCTCGATGAAGCGGTTGAAACGCATGCCGGTCGCAGGGTTGGCGAGATCTTCGCGCGTCAGAGCGAATCACAATTTCGAAAGTTCGAGAGCGAACAACTGTTGCAGGCTTCCGAGCGGGCGTTCAGCCGCACACCACTGGTCGTTGCCACAGGCGGTGGCACGGTCATCCGGCCGATCAATCGGGCGATCATGCGGGGATCGGGTGTTGTTGTCTGGATCGACGTGAGCGTTAAAGCTGCTGCACGGCAAGTGTTGCGCAGCGTGCTTGAAGGGAATGCCAGACCGCTGCTCAAGGCATCTTCGCCGGATGAATTAGCCGCAAAGCTGCGAGTGATCCACTCCGAGCGTCTGCCGTTCTATGAACAATCGCAGCTCCATTTTGTCGTTAAGTCTCCGAAGGGGAGCGAGAGAACACCCGAGGAACTCGCGCAAGAGCTTTACCAGGCGCTCGAGCAGATGTCTCGGCACATTCGCCTTCGGCCGCGTTTTCACGCGCTGCCGGCGAAAAGCGCACTCGGCGATTACTCTGTACTTGTCGGAAATGGGATCGCGCAAACTGAGATCACCCACGTCATTAACGATCTCAACGCTTCGCACGTCGTTTTGCTCACTGATAAAAATGTGGCCAGGCTGCATGTCGGAAGATTGCTGCAGAAATTTCCTTCCGAACTTCGCGAGAGAATCAAGCTTCATCAAATTTCGCTTGACCCAGGTGAATCATCGAAATCGGTCGAGACGATGATGGAAGTGCTGAACTCGATGATGAAGCTGGGCGTGCCGCGCCGCGGTGGGCTCATGATCACTATGGGAGGCGGCGTCGTGAGCGATATTGGCGGTCTGGTCGCGAATCTTTTTAAGCGGGGAATCCCAGTCGTGCATGTGCCGACGACGCTGCTCGCCCAGGCGGACGCGGCGATCGGCGGAAAGACTGGCATCGATCATTACGGTGCGAAGAACGCACTGGGCACGTTTTATCCACCCAAACGTGTGCTCGTCGATCCCATTTTTCTGACCACGCTTGGTAAACGAGAGCTGCATGCAGGTCTGGGCGAAGTTTTTAAATACGCGCTGATCGGCTCAAAACCGATGTGGCAGACTCTCGCAAAATCTGTTCGACGCTTGACGCGTGGAGTGGATGCGTCCTACGAGTCTCTCATTCGGGATTCGATCCGTGAAAAACTCTCGATCGTGCAACGCGACGAATTCGAGCGCCATGATGGCATTCGCGAGATCCTTAACTTCGGGCACACGTTCGGCCACGCGCTTGAAGCAGCAACAAAATTTGAGACATTTTTGCATGGTGAGGCAGTGCTCCTCGGAATGCGCGCCGCTTCGTGGCTTTCGATGAAACTTGAAATGATCGACGAGACAACCTGGCGCGAAATCGAGATCGTCCTCGGCAGAATTCCGATCGCAGCCTCAACTTCGCTTCAAGCGGCGGATGTCATGCCACATTTTATGAATGATAAGAAGCGGGCTATTTCCGGCCATCGACTCGTACTATTGCGAGCGATCGGTGAAGCAACCATCGCGAGTAATATCGCCGAAACTTCGATTGAAGAAGCTATGCAGTTCATGCTTTCGCTGATCTAATGAACATCCTCGTACTCAATGGTCCGAATCTTAACCTGCTCGGTGAACGTGAGCCTCAGATCTACGGCACGGATACGCTCGATGCGATTCTCAGTCGTCTGAACGCTTCGGCAAACGAGGCTGGAGCTGAACTTCGATGCATTCAATCGAATCACGAAGGAGTACTCATCGACGCGATTCACGACAATCGAAAGTGGATGGACGCAATGATCTTCAACCCCGGCGCGCTGACGCACTATGCCTATTCGCTGCGGGATGCAGTTGCTTCGGTGAACAAACCGATGATCGAAGTTCACCTTTCCGACCCCACAACGCGGGAAGCATTCCGACATACGAGCGTGTTTGACGGCCTGCCAATGGTCGAAAGGATCCTTGGCAAGGGCGCACCGGGATACGAAGAAGCGCTTGTTCGTTTGGTTGAGAGGCATCAGCCATCTTCAAAATAGCTCTGGAACACGTTGATCAAGAAGTTTTTTTCTTTTGTCAAGATCGAGCACACGCTCTTTTCGCTGCCAGTCATCTATAGCGGAATGGCACTTGCCATTCGTGTGCAGCGAGATACGCATGAGCAGGTCGCATCGTT
>JBBSDW010000246.1:0-2447 GCA_038240295.1 Kapaibacterium sp. (SeqCode) | reverse complement strand
CCTCGCGGACGTGCGCTTGGCGTTACAAGCTATCTGCCCGTCGACGAGAAGCATACTTACAGCAAGGAATATCTCGAGGCTGTGATTGCATACGCGCTTGGTGGACGTGCTGCGGAGAAGCTCATTTTTGGTCAACTCACCACCGGTGCTGGCAACGACATCGAACGCGCGACCGACATCGCACGCAAAATGATCTGCGATTGGGGTATGTCGGATAAACTTGGGCCCCTAAAATATGGGCAGCCCGAGCATGAAGTATTTCTCGGCCGCGATATGTCGAACTCGAAGACATTCTCCGACACAACCGCGAGAATCATCGACGAAGAAATTCGTCACGTCGTCGAGAACGGGATGGTGCGTGCCGATGCGCTCCTGAAGGGGAACGTCGAGACGTTGCATCGGATGTCGATCGCACTGCTCGAACGCGAGACACTCGATTCGACCGAGATCGACATCATCATGAAGGGCGGCACACTGCCGCCATTCGAGAAGATCTATCCGTTCGGCTCGAGAGCTGAAATGGAGGCCGCGACAAAAGCAGTCGCCCAGGCCTCCGCTGAAAAGAAGGCGAGCGCCACAGTGACTGAACCCACGATTGAAGGCACCGTCATCGGCCCCGGCGACAAAGGCGACGCGCTTTAGGGCAAGGATGAAGGATGAAGCGTGAATTTGGGGAGGGGAATTATGAATAAAGTTTGAATACAATGATCGCGCACGCTTCAAAAATCTTTGCGCGGATTGCAGATTTTGGGGGGTGCTGGGAACTCCAAAAAAGATAGGTGCTTACCGGGCAAGGATGAAAGGTGAGGGGTGAATTTGGGGAGGGGAATTATGAATAAAGTTTGAACACTCAATAGTCAAGGATGAAATTGGGATGGAGGGGATTATGAATTTTGAATGCACGGATGTTGCTTCGAATGTCGAAAACGAGCCAGAATCGGCAATGACGCGTCCCAATTATGAATAAAGTTTGCACACCTATGACCGCGGGGAATGACGGCGCCCGTTCGGCTCACACTCTTAGATCTTTCTTTTGCACAAGCTTGTCTCAGGAAAAAAGTATCCGACCGAGCAGCTCAAAGCGGCGCAGAAACTTGATGAATGCTAAACGGTTCTATCCAACCGACTCCACTTGCGGATTTGCCCAGAGTGTGTATGCTTCGAAGCGGTCAAGCAGCGTGAGCCAGAGTGTCTCATACGGCACCACTTGTAAGCCCTCCTTGATCTCCGAATAGCTCGGCTCGGTGACCCTTCAGCCGTTCAAGCAGCGGTACACTTCTCGCACGAATTCGCTGAAAAACGAACGATTCTTTTTCGAGAAGAAGGATCAGTTTGAAGAAAAGAGCTGCGCGTGGGTTTACGCTGGGACGAAGGTAGCGAGACTTGTATGTTTTGAGCGCATCGATGTGCCGGGTTACTTCGTTGAATTGACCGGACTCGATCAAGAACAAGATCTGAACAACGATGATGGCAACGTTATATCCGTGCTTGTCTTTGGAAAATTTAGGCATATAATTTTGCACCGTCGCCGGATGTCGTGAGGTAATGCCGTTTAGCTCGGCACTCTCAGCCAGACAATCCAGGTACATTTTGAATATTCGCCATTTCTCCCTTGCGTGCTCGGCAGGCGTCGGGTAGCGCGCTTGAGTGGTGACGTCCTGCCAGATGGTAAGCGCTTCTTCGAACCTGGAGGTATGCATCGCGAGCAAAAAAGCAAACTGCATGAGCTCGAACCAGTTGTTCGTGCCTTGCTTCAACAATTGGAGCGATCGCAGCTCCGCGGCTTTGCCAAGATCGTACTGCTTTGTGAAGAGCGAGGCGACAACCTGCTGCATATTGAATTCGGCATAGATTGCCGGCTGGGCAAGCTGGGAGTGGGCGTCAAGGAATGTCAGTGCGTTGGAACACTGGGCGATCATCCGGTCAAATTGTCCGGAGATCTCGTAATGAATGACCATGAGCCGGAAATATGTGAGCCGTACCCAATAGCGGTCAAAGCACTTCGATTGTTCAAGGCCTTTGGCACACTCGAGTGAGATGTCAGATGTTTTTTCGGGCGCCATCAGATGACGAACGAACCCGATCGTAACTCGCTCATAACTGGATACCGCTCGATTTTCGATCAACTGAATATCCAAAAGCTCTTCGACCATCTTCCCGTAGTACTCGAAGTCTCGATACAACCCAGCGAGATGACTTTGCGCGCGCAATGCGATTGCAAGCCCAAGTTCTACATTCGTAATCTGATATTTCTGCGTGATCGGGAGCGTCTTCCTCGCCAGATCGCTGGCTACCGTTCGGGCGCTGAACCGAATCAGGATGTTGACCATGAACAACCGCTTGTTGCATTCATAAAACGCACGGGTGCTTTCGGCAAATTCTGGTGAAGGCAGGCGTAAGAGAAAAAGTGAATTGAGCAACCGCTTGCGAATGCGGTGCTTTCGTAT
>JBBSDW010000245.1:0-2453 GCA_038240295.1 Kapaibacterium sp. (SeqCode) | reverse complement strand
TCTTCCATTTCCATTCGTGGGGCACTTCATGGTGAGTCGAACTTCGGCATAATCAAAAATCCATCCACCGGTGATTCCGATTATGTGATTCGCAAACCGCTATCGACGCTAGACAAAATGAAACAGGTCGAGCAGATCGTTGACCCGGCGATCCGACGGATTGTGATGCGGCATATTGAAACGAACGGAGGCGCTGCAAAGATCAAGGAAGCCTTGCAGATACCTGTTTTTATAACCAGCAATGACGGGAAAAAGCGCATCCCTATCAAGTCGGTTCGGATGATCAATCCTGCAAAACACTTGATCCAGTTGCGGCCGAAGGAGAATCCGAAATTGTTTGTTGCTTCCGGTTCGAACTACTGCATGGCAATTTATGGGGACGCAGCCGGAGGAAAACGAGACTTCACAACTGTTTCATTTTTCGATGCAGCAGAACGGGCTCGAAAGGGACAAAAGGTGGTGCCTGAAGAAATGAATGGAAAACCTTTGATCCTTTTGCTACAGCAAAAAGGGTCTGTCCTACGCTATGCTGAGAGTCCGGATGAGATTGTGTGGGAATATCAGAAAGACCTTTTCGATCGGTTGTATACCGTTCGCAAGATTGATGTCAACGGGGGCATTTATCTTGACCGCCATAATATTAGCACTTTCGAAGATAAGAAGAATTTCATTCGAGTTTCCCCAAATTCCATCAGAGCAGTCAACGTGGAGATAACTACCTTGGGGGCGATTCGTAGGGTCGAATGACTCGCCGGACACTCTATTTCGGGTCGCCCGCATATTTGAGCACGGTCGACAATCAACTTCGGATTGAACGTGAGCTTGGTCCGGAGGATGTTGGCGAAGCGGTCACGCATGTACCGATCGAGGATGTCGGGACGGTGCTACTCGATCACTCGATGATCACGATCACACAGCCTCTGCTTCGCCAGCTTATTGCATCGAATGTATCGGTCATCAGCTGCGACGAATCGCACATGCCGTGCGGCTTGTTCTTGCCACTCGCCGCAAGCGGTGTGCAGCCGGAGCGGTTTCGTTATCAACTTCGCGCATCGGGCCCGCTCAAGAAGCAACTTTGGGCACAGACCGTTCAGGCAAAAATCCTCAATCAGGCTGGAATGATCGAAATGTCAATCGGTCTGCATCAATCCCATATTCCCGTCGATAGCAATTTGCTCGAAGAGGGCAAATTGATGAACATGCGGAAGTGGGCTGGCGATTTGCGGTCTGGCGATCCGATGAACCTCGAAGGCCGCGCTGCAGCTTTTTACTGGGCAAACTTTTTTCCTTCTGCACTTGAATTTCGACGAGACCGGTTTGGCGAACCGCCGAATAATTTGCTGAATTATGGATATGCCATCTTGCGCGCGATGACAGCACAAGCACTCGTGGCAAGCGGAATGCTGCCAACCCAGGGCATTCATCACAGTAATAAGTACAACGCCTATCCGTTGGCGGACGACATCATGGAGCCATATCGTCCTTATGTCGATGGGATCGTACATACGATCGTTAGGAACGGCGAAGATTTTTCAGAACTCGATAAGTCGATCAAACAGCAACTGCTCTCACTTGCGACGACCGATGTGATAATGAATGGCAAGCGGAGACCCTTGCATATTGCTGTTCAGCGAACTGCCACTTCGTTAGCCTACTGCTTTCTTGGAGAGCGGCGCAAAATTCTTTATCCAGATGTCCCGGGAGTTCCGAAAGAACCAGTGGAAAGAATAGCGTTTTGAATGAATCACTGATCGGGTATGAACGACCGATTCAACGAATATCGCACATTGTGGACGATGGTACTCTTCGACCTGCCGGTACTGACCAAAAAGGACAAGAAAGAGTATGTGCGCTTTCGCAAGGCGCTAATGAAAGACGGCTTCCACCTTTTCCAGTTCTCGATCTACATGCGGCACAGCTTCAGCAAGGAGAACGCCGAAGTTCACAAGCGACGCGTGAGAATGAACCTCCCGCCCAAAGGCAAGATCGCCATTCTAAACATCACCGATAAGCAATTCGGAATGATGGAAGTTTATTTCGGCGAAGCACGAATCGACTCAGAGACGCCACCGCAGCAACTCGAGATGTTCTAAAAGCAATCCCTCGCCTTTCCGACTGCGTACCAAAGCCCGAGTCGGCGGCAATCCGTCGAGTCTGCGACTCGATTTCCCCCAGCATCGCCCTATCGCGTCATTCAGTGCGAAGCGAAGAATCTATGGAATGACGGGTCGGAATACGGCTTCGAAACGCAGCCATCTGCTTACTATTTTTTTCTGTTCTAATTTCTGCGTTACTTCGTTACAATTCAACAGGTTAGCTTCCCCTGTACTCTAAAAAAAACTCTCAAAGAACAATCTGAAAGCAGATCACAACCGATCGCGCACTTGCCGCTGATCCTGAATGACTCTAAAAAAAACTCTCAAAGAACAATCTGAAAGCAGATCACAACGCCC
>JBBSDW010000244.1:0-2605 GCA_038240295.1 Kapaibacterium sp. (SeqCode) | reverse complement strand
GACGGCGTTCATGCGTAAGCGAAGTCCAGCCGTTGCTCGGCATGGTGCCGGCGGCAGGAATGCTGTAAACGTGCTGTTCCGCTTCAAAAAGCGAAGTGATGCGCTGGCCGATGAATAGTCTCAACATCGTATTTTTTTTACCTCCTGACGGCATTAATGGGATCGGAGAATCCCGATTCAAGAACAGAAGTAACTCACGTCCGTAATATACTCACTTTTTTAGCAAAAAGCAAGAACGAACGGATTAAAAATTCGTAATAAAGCTGGCGAAACGAATAGCACCGCCGACCCTCTGCTTCCCCAAAGCCACAAACAGCCATCCCGTGGATTCCCGCCTGCGCCCCAGAACAATTTAATCGCCTAAGGTCTTACTCCCCTCCCCAAATTCATCCTTCAGCCTTCACCCTTCATCCTTGCCCGTTCTGTGTCCCAGCGCATTTAAAATGTCAGGGGTATTACGCGCATTAAAAGTGTCATGGGTTTCCCTGAGCTAAGGCCTGATCTGTTTGATAATTACCCGGTGCAAAGTTAGTTTGAAGTTTGACTGATGGTTCAGTTCGACTCTGATCGCGTGCATGCGCAGGGTCAAGTTCTCTGCTCTGATTGGCAAGGAGATGTTGGGCTTTGCCTATGCTCTTTGGTCTGCCCGTGCTTTGAAGCAGGTTGTTTTCAATCGCGTGTTGTTCGGTAATTGCTTTGATGCGGATCTCTCGTTGAGCGATGAATGCATGTACGGAACGATCGAGATAGATGCGGACCGTGATTGTTGCGCCAGGTGAAGGGAGCAGGTAGCGATCAAGCGGATCCGGTCGAAGGATCTGGAAGCGCTTTCGCTCGATCGTGATCGTCTGATCGTTGCGGATCGTTCGCTGCTTTTCGAAGCAAAGGATTTGCTCGAGTTTGTATCCTGCGATCGCGCGATGATGATCGGGCACGCCAGGAATGGAAAATTTTTTATTGTGCTTGTTCGTGTAATACTCCTCAAGGAATCGGTTCGCATCCTCAATCGTCGAGATGCCGGCTCTGCGCAAGGCGAGGATCAAGCGTCCCTGGTGGATGCCATTGGCGCGCTCGACCCGTCCTTTGGCTTGGGGCGAGTGGGCATAGATGGCTGCGATGTTAAGACGGTCCAGTGCTCGCTGATACTCCGTGGTCCCTCTTCGTTTCAGCGTTCCGTGGCCTACACCACCTGCCGCATCCGTTTCGATATCCGTTTCGATATCCGCTTCGGTCTCGGTATCCGTCTCGGTCTTCTCTGTCCAGTAGACCGCTCCATGATCGGAGTAGATCGCCTGGGGCAGGCCGTAACGCTCCGCATAGTTGCGCATCAACTCAAAGACTCCCTGCGTGTCTTCCCTCAAACTAAAGCGAAGCATTGTACGGCTTGAGGCATCGTCGATCAGTACCAGCAGGCAGACCATTGGCAGATCCGGATTGCGCCCCTCGAACCAGTCGTGATGACTGCCGTCGATCTGCAGGAGTTCTCCCATCGCAGGCCGACGTGGCCGTGAAAGCCGATGCTTACGATGACGACGGCCCTGCACCGATGGCTGCCAGAGACCGGCATCCGTCAGCCATCGCCGGATCGTCTCCGCGTGAAGACGAATGCCATGATCCTCCTCGAGGATCTCGCTGAAGAGCGTCGGAGAGTAATCGGTAAAGCCATTACGGTAGTGAAGCAGTACTTTATTGCGGAGATCCAGCTGGGACCGACCCGAATGACCGCCCCGAAGGCGATGGATCACACCCCGGTACCCCAAATCCTTCCAGCGCCGATAAAGCCGGTAGACCTGGCGCTCACTACGCTTCAAAATCTTCGCGGCGATCGAACGCGAGATCTCCCCTCGGCTTAATCGCTGCATCACATCAAGTTTCTGTCGATCGTACGCACTCATGTTCAGTTCGTTCATAAAGGGACCAGTGCCTTAAGACTGGTTCGCTCATAGAAACCCCTGACACTTTAATTGCGCTTAAACCCTGACATTTTAATTGTGCTGGGACAATCCTTGCCCGTTCTGTATGTATAAACTTTGTTCATACTTCTCGTCTGTCAGCAAAGCACCTCATTATGTTCACCCCGAGTTCCGCAAAACCCGAAAATTCATAATACTTGATGAAATAAGAAGGAGGCAGAAAACGATTCAGCCCCCTTCATTTCATCATCCTAACTCCTGCGTTATCTGACGATCGTGAGCCGCTTGGTTACAACTTCACTTCCTGCCGAAACTCTCAGGAAATAGGTACCGCTTTGAAGTTTAGATGCATTCACATCCATCGAGATAGTCGAGTTCGTCGGCGTCCCTCGGTATTGCTCGGTGAGCCGATTGCCAAGCACATCAAAAACCTGTGCAATTAACAGACTTTTTTTCCGCGATCTCAATTCGACGTGTACCCAATTTCGAGTGGGATTCGGCGAAATGCTGATGATTTCCAGTGCCAGTTCATCCTTCCTCAAAAACCGATTGATTGTTGGATCTCCGCAGTTGAGTGTGAGTGAGAAGGTTGCGATGGAGTCGTTGATGGCGAGTGTGCAGTTGGTGAAGTTTGGGTCGCCGTTGTTGAGTTTTATGTCGCCGATGGTGATCGGGGTTGTCAGGGAATCGGT
>JBBSDW010000243.1:0-2797 GCA_038240295.1 Kapaibacterium sp. (SeqCode) | reverse complement strand
GAGATCTCGGGCTCCGGAGTCTCGTTGCGCTTATTAAAAATGATGACGATCACAAATACGCCAACAAGCATCGCGACCCAAAGCATCACCGTACGCATGATGTGCCCCAGATTCATTTCGTCACCTTCGCGGCGTTGTGGCCGCTTCTGGCCCGGACGAGTCATTCGGTTGGGCGCATTTTGTTTTTGCTTGTTCGCATTCTGGCGGTTTGCATCGTTGCTATTGGGGTCTTGCCGATTTGCATCCGGGCGCTGACCGCTCGAACGCGGGCGCGCTTCTTTTTTATCGTCTGATCCGTTTGCGGACCGGGTATCGTTGATCGCCTGAGCACGCTCAGCGTCGCGAGTAGAATTGTCGTTCACGTTTTGGGTATCTGCCATTGTAAGGTGCGAGAATATCGCCGATGGCGTTTATTCCGCAATAATGATTCGCTCTAAAAAAGTATATGTCCGCGACAATGTTCCAGCTTGTTGAAGCCCAGATTTCCGCGATTTTAACTGAATTCAAACACGGACTCCAAATTGAGAGTTCAATGAGCCTTTTCTGGAATAAGCGAGCATACGAGTATTCGAGCGCTCGAACTGCTGATAAGATATCCATTCGATCGGCGAATCCCCGGAACCCAAAGGGCTTCTCCGGTTACAGGATGCACGACAATCGGGAAAGCCTTTTTCCTGGGTCCCGATCTCACGCCAGCCTCATTCAGGATGTCGCTGAGGAGTTTCCGTCCCTCCATCCCGAACGGATGCATCCTTGCACCCGGCTTCCAGGAGCGGACGATCACGTGATCCGAGCCCAGGGCATCGCAATCGAAATACGCGATGTCCTTCGAATGAGTCATTTCGTGTGCACCCGTGATGGCAAGTCGAAGCTCTCCTTCTATTGTCCTGACAGGTTTGTCCGATCGAAGTTCCGCAGGTTCTATCTCTGGCAACGTTTCCTCGCGACCGATCCGAAGCCGCTCGTTCGCGAGCCTCAACCGGTAACCGCCTCTCAATTCAAAGACGGAATTAGGCCTCCTTTCTTGGTCGGAATTAGTGAGCGCTCGTTGGCGATCACTCAGCCAGCTCAGAATTCGAGCAAATGTCTTTGTGCTCAACATCTCCTTTGCGCCGTTTCGATGCATGAGCAGTTCCAGTGCCGCAAACTTGATCGGTTGCGGCGCCTGCATAAACAGATCGAGCTCTAGCTCCTGCCGGTCATCCTGAAAAAAAAGCATCTCCGCCTCGGCATCGAAGTATCGCGATTGATCCCGCATGAGATCGGCCATGCGAACCAGCGAATCTGCAATTGGCACCGCACTCAATGTTTCCATAAGGGGAAGCAACTCATGCCTGACACGGTTTCGAAGATAAATCGGTGACGTGTTCGTGCTGTCTTCGCGATGTTGAAGATCATGATCGCTTGCGAAGTTCTCGATCACAGATCGTGATACGTTAAGCCAGGGGCGAATAACCCGAAGATTTTCCCTGATCAATCGCCCGCGAGGGATGCCCGCCAGGCCTCGCGGGCCTGCGCCTCGCATCATTCGCATGAGCACAGTTTCGGATTGATCATTCGCCGTGTGCGCAGTTACGATCACCGAGATTTGCAGCCTCGCCGCTGCGCGTTCGAAGACCTGATAGCGGGCGTTTCTCGCACTCGCTTCGGTGCTGTTCGCATGTAGATCGTGCGCCTCGCCCATACCCAGTTGCACGATTTCGCATTGAATGTCCCAGCTTGCCGCGGTTGAACGAACAAACTCGGCGTCGCCGTCCGATTCATCGCCACGAAGTTTGTGATCGACGTGACAAATAACCAGCCGCTCGAACGCTCCTAGTTTTTGCAATTGATGGAGCACGAACGCGAGTGTCATCGAGTCAAGTCCTCCACTTACGCCAAGCAATAGCGAGGAAGATTCATCCACATCAAGTTCGAGCAATGCGGCTTTTGTCAGCGCGGGAAGATCATTCACGAGAGAGTCGGCCTGCATCAGAATGAGCCGTAAGTGCTTTCGGCGCGCGTCAGTTTGATGTCGCGAAGCTGGTCGGCTTTGATGCGGATCTCGAAATTGAATCCACGAATGATCCCGGTCGGGCGATAATCGAGATTCATCTCCCAGCAATGGAGATCGCGATGTACGCGGAGGTTCGGGATCAGGAAGGATTTATTCGCAAAGTCATAACTTGCGCTCGTGCTGAAGCTCCAGTTTCGCGTCGGCGAGAATGTGATCGTCGCGTTTCCTGAGAAGTTTCGCGTCGTGCTCAAACCACCGTAGATCTCCGTGTAAGACATTCCGTAACCGACATTCCACGTTGGCCGGAATGGGATATCGATAAAAGGGCCCGGAAAATATCCGCCGAGGAGCATCGCACGTTCGTCCTCGGGAGTCTTGACTCCAACAAGCCGCCTGAGTGAATCGAGATTCTCGCCCTGACTTGTGGTTGCCGAAGATAGACTTCCGTTTAGCGAGAACGATGCGCTGGTCGCACGAAGAATGCCTTGGTGGAGTGCAATGAGCGTGCGATCAGTTGAATCGCCGCCCGTGTAATTTCTCGGATAGAACGAATAGCCCGAATTGCCGCTGACCGAGAATGTCGTTCCGATCTGCGATGAGGCGCTCACCGAAAGTCCGCCGAAGCGCTTGAGTGCAAAATCATACGAAGAGCTTGCGCCGGCGTTCAGCAGCTTTACTTTCTCTTCGCTGGTAGAATCCTTGTTGATCTCGTGTTCGATCTTTGCTTCGAAATCATTCCCCAATCCGAAGTTCATGCTCGCCGATTTTCCCGTCCCCGAAAATCCAGCATTCAGATTATTC
>JBBSDW010000242.1:0-2851 GCA_038240295.1 Kapaibacterium sp. (SeqCode) | reverse complement strand
TCGCCGAACGACCAGTTGCCAAGCATCTCGAAGAGCGTGTGATGGTAGGTGTCGTGGCCAACTTCTTCGAGATCGTTATGCTTGCCGGAGACACGAATGCACTTTTGCGTATCGGCCGCACGTGTATAGGGCCGGGTTCCTTCGCCCAAAAAGACATCCTTGAACTGGTTCATCCCGGCGTTCGTGAAGAGCAACGTTTTATCGCCGTGCGGGATCGTCGGAGCGCTCGGCACGATTGTGTGACCCTTGGCCCGAAAAAACTCAAGAAAACTTTGACGTATTTCGTCGGATGTCATCAGTGCAGAAGAATTTTTGGAATACGAACGACACAAAAACAAGAATGCGCTGAAACTGTTCAGCGCATTCGGTTTCTAAATCAGTTGACGCGTCTGGTCAGGTGAGGATCTGTGTGTGGAGCGCAATCTCCTCAAGCACTGAACTTACCCGCAGGCATGCGAACAGCTCACCTTCGTAGACCATCGCCTTACCCGTTGTGTGAACTTCGACGGCAATGCCCTCGGCGCGTTCGCCAGTGCAGCCCGTCGCTTTGATCACCTGATCGATGACCTCATCGAAGGTATGGTGATCATCATTATAGAGCAATACACGTGACAGAACATCGACGAGGGTCATCGACTCATCGTCGTATCCATATTCGGCGCTTGTGCCTGCGTGAACCTGGGATCCCCCCAAATTCACAGGCCAGAGCGATTGTGCAAGATCAAAACTCATAACTGTAAAGTAAGAACGTAAGAACAGCAAACAGCAAGATGTACTTCGGAGTTTGCACCGCTTCCAAGCTCAGCGGTTGCATACGGACTCCATTAACGGCTGCTAATATAACTTGTTTTTTGGCGAATCCAACATCAAAACTTCTTTTAGGGAAAACGACTATCTCACTGGCAAGTCCACGGCCTCGATTCGGAGCACCTCCGGCGACGATTTTATGATCGCCCGCTCGATGCCGGCGCGAAGCGTCATCATCTTCAGCGCGCATGTCTGACAGGCTCCAGTCATCGCTACTTCCACAATACCAGTCGCCCGATCGACCGAAACGAGCTCTACCCCGCCTCCATCCATCAACAGATACGGTCGCACCCGTTCCAGCGCACGCTCGATGCGCACTTCCAGATTTTCTTCGATATTCTCATTATCCTTCATGAGTATAAACCGTCAACCCAATGGAAGTTTCGCCACAAATCCACAAACGGAGCGCCCAAGGCGAAAGTTCGAAATGTAGGTCGGGTTTCAACCCGACTTCGAATCTCGAAAACGCAGACGGATCATTTCCAGCAAAAACTTTTAAGCAAGTCATTCTGAGCCCGACGAAGAATCTTACCTAACGGCAAAGGGAGTACGTAGGTCGGGTTTCAACCCGACTTCGAATCTCGTAAACGCGGAAGACCTCGGCCACAAGATTCCTCCCAACGACACGTAGATCCGCCCGCCCCACCATCGCGGTCGGAATAAATTCCGACCTACGTAGGTCTACCCTATCGTCAGCGAGATCTCGACGGGCTTGGTTTGCGGCAGCAAGTCTCGTATGCTGATCTGCTGCGCTAAAGCGCCTGCGATCGCTACGAAGGATTTGCTGGCGGCGCTTTCGGGCGAGGCCGAGACGATCGGTTTGCCGGCATCGCCTGATTCGCGCATCGAAGTTTGGATCGGAAGTTCGCCCAAAAACGGGACTCCGAATTCGATCGCTGCTTTTGCGCCTCCGCCGTGGGCAAAAATCTCTTCGCGCGTGCCGCATTTCCGGCATTCAAAGTAGCTCATATTCTCCACGATGCCAAGAATCGGCACGTGCACTTTCTCGAACATCTTGATCCCCTTCCGCGCGTCCGCGAGTGCTACGTCCTGCGGGGTGGTAACGATCACTGCGCCAGTAAGCGGGATCGTCTGCACGAGTGTGAGCTGGATATCACCGGTGCCTGGCGGCAGATCGAAAATAAGATAATCGAGTTCGCCCCAGACTACTTCGGTCATGAACTGCTTCAGCGCACCGCTCGCCATCGGTCCGCGCCAGACAACTGCTGTATCGGGTTCGACCAAAAATCCGATCGACATGATCTTGACGCCTTCGCGCTCGACGGGGATCATCTTCGGCTTGCCATCAACAGCCATCGCTTCGGGCCGCGTGTTCTTGAGTCCGAACATCATTGGGATGCTGGGGCCATAAATATCGGCATCGATCAATCCGACCTTCGCGCCATCTTTTGCAAGCTGCACCGCAAGATTCGCCGCCACGGTCGATTTGCCAACTCCGCCTTTGCCGGATGCGACAGCGATCGTATTCTTGACGTTCGGCAAGATCGCCGAGCGCGCACTATCGTTATGCTGCGCAACCCGTGCGGTCATGTTGATCGTTACATTGCCCTTGCCCGCCACGCTCTCTGCGGCCGCGATCGCAGCCTTTTCGAGTTCATCTTTTAGCGGACACGAAGGCGTCGTCAGTTCGAACGTAAACGAGACCTTCTCGGACTTTACGACAACATCCTTGATCATTCCAAGCGTGACGACATCCTGATGCAGATCAGGATCGATCACACTTTTGAGCGCCGCGAGAACCTCCTCCGGTGTAACAGCCGCGTTCGATTTCGAGAATAAACCCATCGTATTCCTTCCAAAGTTTTAACTGCCGCGAAGAACGGAGCGCCTATTGCGAAAGTTCGAATACCTCCTATTCGCTAACTTCCTCGCGCGTAAATCCGAAATTCACCAAAGAAGCACCCTTTGCAAAAAGAATACCCAGTTTTTGAGTCAAATTTTGCATTCCTGGGGACAGCATCCCGCGTGTGTACAAACTTTTTTCATAAATGCCATCCCCGCACTCGTCATTCGTGACCTGGGT
>JBBSDW010000241.1:0-2860 GCA_038240295.1 Kapaibacterium sp. (SeqCode) | reverse complement strand
CGCTGGGAGCCCTTGAAACTTGATATGCTTTTGTGCGAGTGGTATCCAGCGATGGAGCGTTTGGTCGTCCGGAAAAAGCTTTAGCAGTTCTCGATCGGTGGTAAGAATATCTTCTGGATCCCCCGAAAGCGCAACCCACCTGAACGGTCCCTTCCCTTCGCAAAAAAGCGGACGCACATATTCGGGCACAAAGCCTGGAATATCAAACGCGTTTTCGAGTCCGTTTGCTTTCGCCTCGCCGCGAATGTTATTGCCATAATCGAAGGTGATCGCGCCTCTTCGCTGCATTTCAAGCATCGCTTCGACATGCGTGACGATCGAAGCCCTCGAAAATTTCATGTACGAATCGGGATCGACGTCGCGAAGCTTGTCAGCTTCCTCTTTCGTAAAATTGGCTGGATAATAGCCCCGCAAAACATCGTGCGCACTCGTCTGATCCGTCAATACGTCAGGAGCAAATCCTTTTCGGACAAGCTCCGGCAAAATTTCGGCAGCATTGCCGACAAGTCCGATTGAGAGCGTCTTCCTATTTGTTTTTGCGTTCAGCAACTGTTCGAGAGCGGTTTCAACATCGTAAGCGATCACGTCGCAATAACCGGTGTCGATCCGTTTTTGAATTCGCGATTCGTCGATCTCGATTCCTAAAAATGCTGCACCCGCCATTTTTGCTGCAAGCGGTTGCGCGCCGCCCATGCCACCGAGTCCCGCAGTGAGAATGGTACGCCCGGCGAGGCTTCCGCCAAAATGTTGCTTTGCGCATTCGGAAAATGTCTCGAAGGTACCTTGTACGATACCCTGACTTCCAATGTAGATCCAGCTGCCGGCGGTCATCTGGCCAAACATCGTCAGTCCCAATTGTTCGAGTCGGCGAAATTCATCCCATGTTGCCCAGTACGGTACGAGCTGCGAGTTCGAGATCACAACCCGTGGCGCGGCTTCGTAGCTTTTGAGCACTCCGACAGGTTTGCCCGATTGCACGAGCAACGTTTCATCGTTGCCAAGTTGCTTCAGTTCGCGTATGATCGCGTCGTAGCACTCCCAATTTCGTGCGGCTTTTCCCGATCCACCGTATACGACCAATTCCTCCGGCCGCTCTGCTACATCGGGATCGAGATTATTCATTAGCATGCGCATTGCCGCTTCCTGCTGCCAGCCTTTGCAGGCGAGCACTGTTCCGTGCGGGGCATGGATGGCTCCCTTGCGCACTTTTGTACCTACTGCTCGCTTCGGTTCTACACTCGAGGCCATACGCTTAAAGATCTCCCCCGATGGGACGCATTCTGATTTCTTCGACGAGCGCACGTGCTGGTAAGCGGAGCGCGTCGCAAACCATGGCCGCAATATCCTCGGGCTGCATCATGCGTTCGTGAAATTTAACTCGCTCGGCTTCGTCCCAAAGCGAAGTCTCGGTCGCCCCAGGCAAAACCGCGATCACCCGCACGTTATGTTTTCTCGCTTCTTCACGAAGCGCATCCGTGAAGCCGCGCATGGCGAATTTGCTCGCGATGTAACTGGCGCCGCCTTTAAACGCCTTTTCACTCGCAATGGAAAGGAGTTCTGCGATCGTCCCACGATTCGCCTTGTACATCGCAGGCAGCACTGCTTTCGCAGTAAGAAATCCTCCCTTGAGATTTGTCGCGATCACCTCGTCAAATTCTGCAACGGACGTCTCCGAAAAAAGTGTGAACGGACTGATGCCAGCGCAGTTAACAAGCACTGTTGTGTCCCTCCCGAAATGCTCGCGAATTTTCTGCACGGCACGATCGACATCTTGAGAATTCGAGACGTCTCCTTTGATCGTCAGCACATTCGCTCCAGGAAATTGACGAAGTGTGTCAGCCGCAACATTGAGCTTCGCCTCATTACGGCCGGAGATTGCAACTCCATGGCCTTCGGCAATCAATTTTGTCGCGATCGCCAATCCGATCCCTGAGCCCCCACCCGTGATCCATACGATCTCATTCACTCTCGAACTATTCATGGCGCAAATTTACGTCAGTCCGCGCTGGTGGAATCGAAGGGGTGTCGGGTGTCAGGTATCGGGGGTGCGGTGGCCCGGTGCTGGCGCGGTTGCCCGGTGCTGGTGTCCTATGCTGGTCTCCTATGCGGGATCCTCGGTGCACGCGTAGGGATTTCCTCGGCTTAATAAAAAAAGTCCCGCCATTGCTGGCGGGACTTTGAACTTCGGAGAAATGATCTCTTATTTCGCGAGCACCATCTGACGTGTCAGGACGGTGTTGCCAGAAACCAACTGGTAGAAATACGCGCCGCTCGAAAGCTCGCTTGCATCAACTACCACTGAGTGCTGACCTGAAGACATCCGCTCGTTGAATACCGTACGAACGACCTTGCCGGTAACATCGATGATATTCATCTGTGCCACACCCTCCTTGGCGATGACAAAGCGAATCTCTGTCGTCGGGTTGAATGGGTTCGGATAGTTCTGCGAGAGGCTGAAGCCATTGGCTTCGCTCAAGCGGCTGACGCCCTGCGTCGACTTGCCAACACCCATTACCATTACGTTTGCAGCAGGAATCGAAGTCCCGATGGCATTCGCGAAGGTGAGTGTCGCCATTTGCGATCCAACAGCTGTTGGGCTGAACTTAACAACGATCGTCGCAGACTGACCAGCAGGAATATTCTGGCTGCCGCTGACGTACGAGAACTGCGGATCGGAGAAGGTCGGTGTGCCTGGGTTCCAATCGCATTCGCCTGTGTTGTTGATCGTCACGTTGACGTTCGACGACGAATTGACGTAGGTGGAATCAGCTGTGCCAGATCCTGCAACCGTAGCTGCCTGACCCTGACCTGCGAGCGATACCGTCTGCGATACACCATTGTTACCCGTGATCGTAAGCGT
>JBBSDW010000240.1:0-2884 GCA_038240295.1 Kapaibacterium sp. (SeqCode) | reverse complement strand
GTCACGTTGTGGATAGAAGAACTGATCCCAGTTGGAATGCCGCTTTCAAGGAATGATGACGTCTTGCTATGTACTTTGGAATCGACAACGATGCCAAAACTGACGCCCGACAATGACAATGATCACTCTGCATTCTGAGCGCATTTCCCGAGAAGGTAAAGACTTTGTTATTCTTCCGTGGGCTGAATTTGATGCACTTCAAGATCAGCTGGAAAACATTAATGACTTAATCGACATTGCAGATGCGAAACTGTTGGCGGGTGATGAACCCTTAATTCCCTATGATCAGATCAAGAAAGAACTTGGTCTTCATTAAATAAACGATCTGAACTCCTCCAAAAAAATAGGCATCCTCGCTCTGCAGGGCGACTTCAAAGAACATGCTCGCAAGTTTGAGCAATTGGGATGCAACGCTGTCGAAATTCGCCGTGGGTATCAACTTGATTCGATCGACGCATTAGTGATCCCCGGCGGGGAATCGACGACGATCGCAATTCTCGAATCGGCCGAAGCAGAGTTCGACAAGGCTCACAAAGAAGGCATCTTCGATGCGATCAAACGAAAGATCGACGAGGGTCTGCCAACCTGGGGCACCTGCATGGGTTCGATCCTTCTTGCAAAGGAGATAGAAGGCTCTGCGCAAGGCCGACTCGCTGTGATGGATATCACCGTTCGGCGAAATGCGTTTGGCGCCCAACGATGGAGCGCGGAGCGGGAGATCGCCATTCCAAAACTTGGTCAAGCGCCCTTCCCCGCCGTCTTCATCCGAGCTCCGATCATCACGAAGGTTGGTGTGGATGTCGAAATACTTTCGAGATCTCAGGAAGGCGTCTACATGGTGCGCGAAAAGAACCTACTCGCAACCGTCTTCCATCCCGAAGTCGTCGATGATATTCGCGTCCATCAATATTTTCTCGACATGATCGTTTCGGCGTAATTGTCGAAAGGGAGTCAATGCCCCTCGACTACCCAGGTGCCGAAGAAGTTGATGTCGTGACCGTTGTGGGATGCGAACGCGGAGACTATCGCCTCTTTTTCTTCGTCGGAATCTGCGTGGACTGTTACCACATACATCCCTTCTTGCAAGGCTTGCTCATAGCCTTTGTAGGCGTCGTTCTCGGCGTCGCCCCATGCGAAGAGTGTGCGTGAAAGCTGGGTCAGCAGGCCGTGTTCGGTGCCTTCGGCATCGACGATGTCTGCGCCGATCCCGCCTTTGAGTACATCGATGTTCTCTTCTTTGAGTTTGAGATCGATCAGCGCTTGAACACCCGCGTTCGCATCGGCTGAATTCTCAAAGATCGCACAGACGCGATGATTCGGATACTGTGGAAAGCCTTCCTGTTCGTTGATATTGACTGTTGTCATAGCTGGTTGGTGGTTTGTTGATCTTTCCATCTGCAAAGCGAATGCCGAACCAGGGACGAAATTCAGGCCTTTGCGACCCTAACGTAAAGCATACGGGCCGCGAAATAACTGACGGGAAAGATCAGCAGCACAAGCGCGTGATAAGGGAATTGATCGATGTTTACACACTAAAGGAGAACAGGCAGCAGCCGACGTAAATAATGGCTGATTGTGCGATCGTTCGTGTAGTCGAAGTTGTCATCTACACGCAGACAGGCTGATCGCCGTGATTAGTTCAGTGACAAAAAAGCCCCGACGCGATCGTCAGGGCTTTGAAATTTCAGAAGCTGGAGACGATTACGCTGTTGCGTCTTCTTTTTTCTTGCGTGAAGCGCGCGGCTTTTTCGGAGCGTCGGCGTGTGCTGCTTTCGCCTCGGCCGTCTTTTCCTTGTTACGGGTCGGACGCGGCTTGGCTGCCTTTGCCTGCGGTGCTGCGCTGACCGTCGACTCGTTCCAATCTACGAGTTCGAGAATAGCCATCGAAGCATTATCACCATGACGCTGACCGAGCTTAACGACGCGGGTATATCCACCTGCGCGCCCAGCAACTTTCGGAGCGATCTCGGAGAACAACGTCTTTACGACTTCGGCATCCTTGATCTGGCGGGCGACCTCACGACGAGCGTGAACGAGGCCTGCCGAAACGACCAACGCATCGCCAGTGCGGGCGAGGGCGTTCTTGGCGCGTGTGATGATCGGTTCTACGAAGATTCGCGTCTCCTTAGCCTTGGCTTCGGTTGTGCGGATCTTCTTATGCTGCAGAAGCGAGGTTGCAAGCGCGTTCAGCGTTGCTGCGCGGTGGCTCGCTGTCCGTCCAAGCTTTCTGCCTTTTACTCCGTGTCTCATGATACTACTTAAAAAAAACTAAACTGAATAATGATTACTTCGGCTGCGATAGGCGAACACGAGTTAGTGAACGAGTTCGCCGCTATTCTCGAGGTACTTATCGACGTCCATGCCGAACGTGAGTCCGAGCTGATCGACGATCTTACCGAGTTCATCGAGCGACTTGCGGCCGAAGTTACGGAAGGTGAGCAACTCGCGTTCATCGCGGCGAACGAGTTCGGCGATTGTCTTGATGTTCGCAGCACGCAGACAATTCTGCGAGCGAACCGAAAGCTGAAGTGAATCGACCGGCGTGAGCAGCATCGCACGAATGCGCTCTGTCTCCGTGTCGGCGATCGGACGAACAGGCTCTTCTTCTTCAGGTCCGCCAAAGCGAACAAAGAGATTCACATGATCGCGCATAATGCGGCCTGCAACCGTCACCGCTTCTTCAGGTGTGAGCGAACCATCGGTCTCGACTTCGAGCACGAGGCGCTCGTAATCGGTCTTCTGGCCAACACGAGTAGGCTCGACGACAAAGCGAACATTGACGATCGGTGTGTAGATCGAGTCGTTGGCGCTCGTGCTCAGCGGAGAATCACTCTGCTGGTTCTCGTCGCGCGGGACAGAAGCGCGGCCAGGGCCAGCGCGGAGC
>JBBSDW010000239.1:0-2884 GCA_038240295.1 Kapaibacterium sp. (SeqCode) | reverse complement strand
GACAGCCTTCGCCGGAGCGACGGGTTTCGGCGCCTTGCGCTTGGGGATCGGCTTATTGTAATGAGCTTTGAAAGCGGGCTTCGGTTCGACGACAGGTTTTTGCGCATGCACCTTGGGTGCGGGCTTCGCTGCTTCTCTTGCTGCAGCTATTTTCTTTGCCATTTCGGCGGCTTCGGCCTTCTCTTTTTCTGCCTTTTCCTTTTTCGCTTTGGCTTCCGCTCCTCCGCCTCCGCCAAAGAGCTCGCGCTCTTCGCGGGCATCGCGTTCTTCGGGTGTTTCCGATTTGAGCGATTCGAGCAACGCAAGTTCGTCCGCAGTTGGCGGCGGCGGCTGCCGCTTCTGGATCGTTCGTGGAACAAGCGGCGCTGGCGGTGTCTTGCTGATCGTCGAGAAATTCTTTGTGCCGCCGATCTGCGCTGAGCGATCGATCACAAGATCGATAAAACGTTTGCGCGGCACGGGTGCCAGGATCTGAAATCCTTTTTTTCCAAGCTCGACCGAGAACATATTCTCCGTGCCGTCGCTCTTGATCATGATCACTTCGTAAACACCAAACGGCAAATGCGGAAGCTTGAGAACCGATTTCGCCGTACCATACGCAGGCATCATTGTTCGCGTAGCCGTCATACCGAGTACGCGGAATTCAAGTCGAAACTCTGCAATGCGGTAGCGCACGGCGATCTCGTAGCGGAAATTCGAAAATTCCTTTGCCGTTTCGAAACTGAACGTCGTGAATTCGGCACCCGCAAGCTCATCGAACAGCTTTCCGATGATACAACGATATTCAACTTCTTTGACTGGTGGAAGTGGCTCCATATTGAGATAAAGTAATTAGAGATGCAAATCTACGAACGGACAACGCCGATTGGTGCTGCTCTTTTTCAAGCTCATGCAGCGCCACTGATCAAAAGCGCTTTTGTCTCTAAAGCGCTATTCGCTCCTGCGTGCCTTCGGCCATGTTCTTTCGAGTTACTTCGCCGGCGGCAAGTTCCTCATCGCCCAAAATGTAGACCTCGCTTGCCTTCAACCGATTTGCCTCGCGCATCTGCGCTTTGAAGCTTCGCTGTTGCAGGTCCATCGAGACCCTCAATCCAGTTGTTCGAAGCTTCTGCGCAAGCTGAAATGCCTGAGCTCTTGCCTGCGGAGATGGTGCGATGACATAAGCATCAACACGAGCGGGTTCCCCAATGTCGCCGCGAAGCTTATCGAGCACGATAAGAACGCGCTCAACTCCGGCCGCAAATCCGACCGCAGGCGTTGGCGTACCGTCCAGTTGCTCGACGAGGTAGTCGTAGCGGCCGCCTCCGCAAAGTGAATCCTGCGAGCCGAGTGCATCGGACGTCACTTCAAAGACAGTCCGGCTATAGTAATCGAGTCCGCGCACGAGAAATGGATCGATCGAAAACGAAATATCGGAGCCTTTGAGCAAGGACTGGACCTCCTCAAAGTGGGCTCGGTCCTCATCGGTCAAATGCTCAAGCAGGATCGGTGCATTCGCCACGACGGCACGATCCCCCCGGTCTTTCGAATCGAGGACGCGCATTGGGTTCGTCTCCGTTCGCTTTTTGCTTTCTTCGGAGAGATCGTCCAAATGCTCTCGAAGATAGTTGACAAGCTTTTCCTTCCAGATAGCGCGAGCCTCACGACTTGCAAGTGAGTTGATCCGTACGTCGAACTTGGTCAGGCCGAGTTCTTTGAACACGGCAATTGCGAAAGCGATCGTCTCAGCGTCGGCTTCGGGGCCTGATGGACCGAGTAGTTCAGTCCCAAATTGATGGAATTGACGCTGACGGCCAAGCTGGGGTTTCTCATACCGAAACGCCGGCGAGCTATTGTAGTAGAGTCGTGAGCAAGGCGCCTGACCTGTGATGAGGCTGTGTTCGATCGCCGCACGAACGACCGGCGCGGTTAGCTCCGGCCTCAACGCAAACTCTTCACCGCCTTTGTCAGAAAAGAGGTACATCTCTTTTGAGACGACGTCGGTCTCTTCCCCGATGCTTCGCTTGAAGAGCTTGGCCTGCTCGAACATTGGCGTTCGGATCTCTTCGTAGGCGAAGAGTCCTGCTACTTTTGCGACGGCGCGTTCGATCTCCTGCCACTTCCATGATTCGCCGGGCAGAATATCTTTCGTGCCGCGAGGTGCCTGTATGTTCATGCGATTGTAAAATGCGTTGTTAGTCGGTCATCCGATCTTCTTCCTGGCGGAAGATTGTGAGGACTTCATCGGTCGAGGTTGCCTTGATTAGCGCCGAGCGTGCGGCTTCGTTATTCATCACTTTCGAAGCGCGAGAGAGCAGCTTGAGCCGCTGGCCGACAAGATTGTCACGGCTGATGAGCAACAAGACCAGGCGAACGGGCTGTCCGTCCATCGAATCGTATTGCACGGGTTCGGCTGTAACTGCGAATGCGATCACGATATCGTCGACGGAGTCTGTCTTACCATGCGGAATCGCGAATCCTTTCCCGACGCCTGTCGACATGATCTTTTCGCGTTCGAGGATAGCAAAGCGAACGTCCTCGAGATTGTGAACCGCGGGATTATTCCCAGCGAGTTCGATCATTTGCTCGAGAAGAACTTCTTTGGTCGTCGCAGGCAGTGCGACTCGAATATATTCGGGCTTCAGGTAGTCGGTCAGTCTCATGTACTGCAATGAACACTCGATGAGGGTCTTTCGTCAATATGCGAAAATACGATGGGTGTCAGGTGCAGAAGAGGAGATTTAATTTATCGTTGCTGGAAAATCTGGTGTTGCATCGCAGCTTTCGTTCGCCGACTTTAAAATAAAAGCCTCTCCTGCGAAGGAGAGGTTGGGTGAGGTTTTGGCAGCGGGCATAGTGTTTTGAGTATGCGGAAAACTTGGGCGGAGGCTCTGAGTTCAATTTT
>JBBSDW010000238.1:0-2919 GCA_038240295.1 Kapaibacterium sp. (SeqCode) | reverse complement strand
TGGAGTGAAGGCAGATCTGGAGGAGTTGCTTCTCTGTAAGGTAGACATTGTATCTGAAGGTGCTCTGCATTGGGTGATACGAGATCAAATTCTTGCTGAGGCCAAGTGGCTTTGAATCTCGATACGCTCTACCTGGTCCACATTATCGAGAGTATCGAGAAAATCGAGCAGTACACAGAAGCCGGTGCGGTCAACTTTTTGAACGATGAGAAAACAACCATCCCAAAAATCACAGTTCTCACCTAACGACAGCGAGCTTCATCACTTGTAATTTGCTCCCGCTTTCGACAACAACTTGATATGCGCCCACCGGAAGCGATTCAACATTGAGCGGTACCAAAAATCTACCCTGCGTCTTCGTTACTGTCGCAGGTTGGGCGAGCCTTCCGAGTTCATCGTAGATCCTGATCGAGATGTTACTGACAACTGCAGCATCGCCTATGATATCCGTACGATTGCTCGCAGGATTCGTTGAAAGTCTGAGGCTTGGAAGCAATTGGACTGATGCAATGCTATTGGTTTGTCGGATCACAAGATGTGTCACCGATGCTTTCGGGAATGTATAGCTGTTGGTAAATGCTTGCCTCGGCGTGTGGACGATATCGGTGCTGGTGCCCTGGATCTGATAGACATCGACAAACAGCCCATGCAAATTGAACGTCACGTCTTCATCCTTCGTGAGGCTTTTGTTGATGAAGATCACGTGCGTGAGTCCGTCGCTGCTTGTTGAAGCATAGCAGGAGCTGTTCGTTATGTCGGAAGTAACGGCGCTGATCGAAGTCTCTCCGAAGGTCCCGTTTGTGCCGTCGTAATTTCTGTAAATGCGAAACGCGGCCGCGATAAAATCTTCAACGGGATTGAAATAATCGGCTGCGTAAACATTGTAGCGACCGAAGATCCCGAGTGCGTCAGCTTGCGCGATCGTGCCGGTGATGTCGTGCCGTCCGCCAAAATCCCATTCGGTGATCGCAAATTTGGTGTCCGGATAAAAATCGGTAAGCGAGCGCTGGACAATTGGAATAAGTTGAAGTGCGCGGCCATCGGTGAAGCCATTGCCTTGCGTGGTGATATAGCTGTTCTCGACATAACTCGGGTCCCACAAGCTTCGCGGGGCTTGCACGCGTGTTTCGGGCGTCGCCGCGTCGATCGCGTAGTAATGAAGTGAGAATACATCAAGCAATCGTTTGCCTGCTGCATCCGACGCTTTCTTCATATTCGCCAGATAGGCGTTTAGCCACGTCATGTGGTTGTAGCGATATGTGTCGTTCGTGTTATTCGTAAGATAGGGCTCGACATTGAACGTCGGCCAGTCGGAGGGTTGGAGCGTATTCGCGCCATCGTAGACCGACCAGTAGCTATAATATTCAGGATAGCCCCACATCGCAGGGCCGTAAACGCTCGCGGTTGGATCGACGGTTTTGACGGTGGTGGCGAGTGCGATGTTTCTCGTTAGCAAATCCTGACAGGTTGTAATGGCCGCATGAAGCAAGGGATGCGTACCAGCTGCACCGCTCTGATCTGGCGGCGTGTGCCAGAGCCCTGGCTCGTTGTCGAGTTCGTAAGCCGTAAGGCCATGCGCACTGGAGGCATTTCCAAAATGATTTACAACAAAATTTACTTCTTCATCGACATATACGGTGTTGTCGTTGAGACCAGGTGTGAGGGAGAAGGAATTCGGTGCGCCAGATTTTGCGAAGGCGACAGCTTTCCAGCGATCTGATGGAGCGGGTGTCGTCACGGCACCATTGCCATCGGCGGCGACATAACCTGCGCATGGCAGTTGTAGTAATGAGGATGAGTTAAGCGTAAGTGTGTGCCCATGAAATGTCGTCAGAGCGATGCCCGGCGCATAGGGCGGTGCTCCGGCACCAGAGATGTACGACTGGAAATCGTTATTTTCATTGTGCGAATCGACGCCCGAGTTACAGAATCCATTTTCCCAATTGTAGCTCGTCATCGTGTTGCCGCCCATGCGTCGCTGACCAACATTCACTCCCGGAGCGGTGTTGTCGAGCCCGACCTTCCACTCCGCCTCCGTTTTCCATTCGTCGTCAAAGACATAGGCATTGATCCCATAGATCAGGGGACTGATCGGGCGAACATCTTTGGCTGGATCGATCGTCACCGTGATCGGAATGTTCTGTGCGAGCACCATTGTGCGAGTGCAAAGCACTGTGAGAATGAAAACCGAGGTGGTAAGAAAGAGTCTGGACTTCATGGACATCTAACAAATGTGGTTATCTTTGAATATGAAATATACTCAATCTCTTTTGCTCTTCTGTGTAGTCGTTTTTGCGCCGTTCACTCTCAACGCCAAAACATGGCTTGTTGGGCCAACCCGTGCTTACACTGTGCCAAGCGAAATCATGTCACTCGTTAGTGATGGCGACAGCGTGCTCATCGATGCGGCAACGTACTCCAGCGACGTAGGGGAGTGGAAGCAAAATAACTTAACGATAGAGGCAGTCGGTGGCCGTGCGCATCTCGATGCGAGTGGAAAGATCGCTCAGCAAAAAGGGATCTGGGTCGTCTCGGGCAACAACATCTATATAGAAGGCCTTGAGTTCTCGGGTGCCGCAATCTCCCAGGCGAACGGAAATAACGGTGCAGGCATTCGGCAGCAGGGGAACAACCTCACGCTTCGCAATTGCTACTTTCACGACAATCAGGATGGCATTCTTGGCGGCGGCGACACGACGAGCAATGTTGATATCGAAGCGTGCGAGTTCGGGCTGAATGGCGCAGGCGATGGCTACAGCCATAATATGTATATCACGCACGTCCATACTTTCACGCTGAAGTTTTGCTATGTCCATGAGGCGAAGGTTGGACACAATGTAAAGAGTCGGGCATCGAACAATTTCATTCTCTATAACCGTATCGTCGATGGCGAGAATGGCACTTCCAGTTACGACATTG
>JBBSDW010000237.1:0-3026 GCA_038240295.1 Kapaibacterium sp. (SeqCode) | reverse complement strand
CCTTGATTTAAAAGTTATTTTGGGGGCAGATGGGGATGGGTTCCCGCCTTCGCGGGAAATGACAGCTGTTTGAGGCCTTCGCAGGGCTGCAAGATGACAGTCTGTGGCTTCAACGTTTTGCGTACGTCTGTAAACTTTGCACACTGGCCGAAGACCGGCTCCATTTCTATCGGCGAGATGGACGCCGGCCGGGCAGAATGTTAGTGATTATTGTGCGACGCTGAACGGTCGTTGTTACTTGCAGCTACGCCAGCGGGATGTCGCGAAATGCCCGCGCTTTGGGCCTGATAGGAATTGTTCGCATTCATCGGGGCTACGCTTCTGCTGTAAGCCTGCTGATTATAGATTTGCGCTCTCGAAGGTTGAACAGACTGAGTCGCCGCGCTTGAATATCCATTCCTGAACGTATTGTTTGGCAACTGTTGCACCGTACGCATTGGCGCCGACTGCATCTGACGAGCAGCATCCGCGACGCGGAAGCCATTGTTCTGGTTCGCGACAGCGCCAGAATTTACATTCACAGCCGGATAGCTATGGGAGCGATTCGCGCTTACGTAGCCGGTCGGTACGCGAGAGTCCTGACCGTTGTTGGATCGTTGATTGTTGGACTGCACCGAGGTGTTTACTTGGGCAGGTGCATTCGTGCGGTTGTTGCCCTGCTGATAACCGCGGTTGCCCGAGTTGTTATTTCCGTAGTTCGTATTTCCTCGATCCTGACCGCCGTTGTAACCGGGGCGGCTACG
Organism: Kapaibacterium sp. (SeqCode); assembly: GCA_038240295.1. Classification (GTDB taxonomy): domain Bacteria; phylum Bacteroidota; class Ignavibacteria; order Palsa-1295; family Palsa-1295; genus JABDDM01. The sequence continues at coordinate 2,283 of JBBSDW010000237.1, read as the reverse complement.
ATCGTCGGCATATCTCCAGCGATTGCCGTCATCCAAATGTCTCGAGTAGTTGTCCACGTAATACTGATGATGCGTCCATGGACGATCGACGTCGCGATTGATGAATACGACGTAGGTGCCATTCAGGTTTGAGCCATAGTATGCCGGCGGCAGATCGTAGCTCGAATACCACATGCCGTTATTCTGGTACCAGTACACGCGCTGTCCTACGTCGTAGTACATGTTGTAATCCGGCAGGTAGTAGTATCCGACATTCTGCACGTTGCTATACGCGGGCGCCCATTGCGGGGGAGCGTATTGCGGATACGCCTGCTCGTAGGCTGCGGGCTGCTGTTGCGGTGCCGGCTGCGTGTAACCCTGCGACCCCGCACACGAACTAAGCCCGAGTGCGAGCGCGCCGATAAGCGCGACGCCAAGTTTGCGGCGGTTCGAGAAGGGATTGCTGTTCATGCTTGTCATTGTCGTCGATCATTTGTTCTAATGTCAAGACATGCTGCAAGCTGAGTGCCACGTCTGGCACCTCACCTAACAGGACCCTAACGCGACTATTTGACCCTCCGACTGGCGATTTTCTGGTCAACGACACCGAAGCTGGACACTAACGTGAAGACGAACTCACCGCCGCTTCATTCGCAGTTATTCAACTGTTACCGACTTCGCGAGATTGCGCGGCTGGTCGACGTTGCATCCCCGCGCGGTTGCGATGTAATAGGCGAGCAGTTGCAGCGGAATGACGGACAGCATTGGCGTCAGAAAGGGGAGCGTCTGGGGAATGTAGATGACGCTCTCGGCGAGTCGCTTGATCTTTTCATCGCCTTCGGTCGCGATGGCTATGACATGACCTCCTCTGGCTCGAACTTCCTCGATATTCGAGACGATCTTTTCATAGACATCGTTCTGCGGAGCGATCACGACGACGGGCATCTTATCGTCGATCAACGCGATCGGTCCATGCTTCATTTCCGCAGCAGGGTAGCCCTCGGCGTGGATGTAGGAAATTTCCTTGAGTTTGAGGGCGCCTTCGAGTGCGACGGGATAGTTGTATCCTCGACCGAGATAGAGAAAATTCGTTGCGCCCTTATAACGCTCGGCCATTGCCTGGATGGACGCCTCGGATTTCGCGAGGATGTCGGCGACTTGCGACGGCACCTCGAGCAGCGCATGAATCATTTTTCGGCCATCGATCACCGACAGCGAGCGCATGCGTCCAAGCATGATCGTGAGCAGCGCCAATACGGTCAATTGGGAAGTAAAGGCTTTGGTTGAGGCAACGCCGATCTCGGGTCCGGCATGAATATAGACGCCGCCCTCGGCCTCGCGAGCGATCGTTGAGCCAACGACATTGACGATGCCGAGCGCCGTCGCACCCTTGCGCTTGCCCTCGCGCATTGCCGCGAGCGTATCGGCCGTCTCGCCCGATTGACTGATGCAAAGCATGACGTCGTCCTCCGTGACGATCGGATTGCGATAGCGAAATTCGCTTGCATATTCGATATCGACCGGCACCTGTGCGTGCTGCTCGAGCATGTACTTGCCGATGAGGCCGGCGTGAAAGCTTGTGCCGCAGGCGCTGATGATAAAGCGCCGCGCACGCCGCAAATCGCGGAGATGCTTTTGCAAACCACCCAGGATCACTTCACCTTCTTCTTCGATCACACGACCCCGCATCGCGTCGGTGATGGTCGAGGGCTGCTCGTGGATCTCCTTGAGCATGAAGTGGTGATAGCCGCCTTTTTCGATCTCTTCGAGTTCGATCGTGATCTCTTCTACCGGCTTTGTAACATCGATATTTTCGATCGTCTTTGTCTTGATCCCATCACGAGTGATGGAGGCGATCTCGTTATCGGAGAGATAGATCACGTGACGCGTATGCGCAACGATCGCGGTGGCGTCGGATGCGACAAAATATTCGCGATCGTCGCCAACACCAATCACGAGCGGCGAACCTTTTCTGGCGCAAACAATTTCTTCGGGTGAATCCTGCGAGATGACGGCGATACCATACGCACCAACCACATCGTTGAGCGCAAGGCGTACCGCTTCTGTCAGCGAACGTTCGGCGTTGTAATATTCTCCGATGAGATGCGCGAGTACTTCGGTGTCGGTTTCGCTTTTGAATGTATGTCCGCGTTGGATGAGTGTCTCGCGGATCGCGTGATAATTCTCGATGATCCCGTTGTGAATGATCGCGAGCCTGCCCGATTGATCTTCGTGGGGATGGCTGTTGGCATCGCTTGGTGCGCCGTGAGTCGCCCAACGGGTGTGTCCGATCCCGATATTGGT
>JBBSDW010000236.1:0-3069 GCA_038240295.1 Kapaibacterium sp. (SeqCode) | reverse complement strand
TGTATCTACTGCTTTTCATAGTCAATGTCGCTCTGCTGCTCATTATGGCGAGCCGAACGCCGACCTACACATTCATTCTCGGTCTTGGCATCGCAATTCTCTATCGAAGAAAGCTTGTCGTTACTGTCGGAGGGATCTTCGCGATCGGGATCTTTGTCGGATTACTGTTTATCCTGCCGAGCCGCAGCAGATTTGTCAATGACGATAACAGTCTCAACCGGTCCGATTCCGGTCGAAGCTTTTTTCAATCGTTCTTCGAAACGCGCGCTGCTGAATCTCCGGTTTGGGGATTTGGCGCAGGCAGCTCCGAGAAATATGCGCAGTGGATCACGACACACATCACGAGCGTCGGAGCGCCGCACAACGAATATCTTCGCGTCAGATTTGATGGCGGCCAGGTTGGGTTGATCTTGTTTTATCTTGGTCTCGCCGACCTTCTCATACGCGGACTCTTTCTCGGAAAATGGTTGAACCAATATTATCCCTTCAAGGCGATCCTTGTAATCACGCCGGTCATGTTCGCGCTCAGTTGCACGAACGATAACACTTTCTTTTACTTCTACGTCTTCACGCAGTTCCTGTTTACGTTCATGGGATTCGGTGCACGGATCGCCTATGAAGAACGGGTAGCACTTGGCGAGGAAGACCTGTTGCTGGATCCGATCGAAATCGAAATGATCGGTCGTCATTCCGGACACGTTGCAATTTCCTAACTCTTTTTTATGTCATCGAATGTCGTTCCTTTTCTCGATCTGAAGCAGCAGTATCTCTCGATCGCGAGCGAGATAACCGCTGCAACGACTGCAGTGCTCGAAAGTACACAGTATGTGCTTGGCCCAGAGGTTACAGCGTTTGAATCGGAGTTCGCCTCGACGCATAACGCGAAACAGTGCATCGGTGTGAGTAATGGCACGGCCGCGCTTCACCTTGCGCTCTGGGCTCTTGGGATCAAGTCTGGCGATGAGGTTATTTTGCCGGTCAACACATTTATCGCAACGGCCGAGGCTGTGGCATTGTGTGGCGCGACACCTGTGCTTGTCGATCACGACGAGTTTTACAATATCGATCCGGCGAAGATCGAGCGAGCGATCACCTCAAGGACGAAAGCGATCATCGCGGTTCATCTCTACGGTCAGGCAGCGAGGATGAGTGAAATTAAAGCGATCGCCGATGCACATGGACTTTATTTGGTCGAAGATGCCGCACAGGCTCACCTTTCTACGTTCGAGGGCAAATTCATCGGAAGTTGGGGCGACGCTGCATGCTTTAGTTTTTATCCTGGAAAAAACCTGGGTGCCTATGGTGAAGCAGGCGCTGTGATCACCAATCGCAGCGAGTTGTCGGAGAAAATGCGAACGCTTCGTGATCACGGCTCGCAGCACAAGTATAACCATCTTGTGATGGGACACAATTACCGGATGGAAGCGCTTCAGGGTGCGATTTTACGGATCAAATTGCGTCATCTGCCTGCATGGACCGAAGCCAGGCGCGAACGTGCGGCATGGTACACTTCGGCCTTGGCCGATATTCCTCAGGTTAGGACGCCTGCAGTTCATCCAGATGCAAATCCCGTCTGGCATCTGTATGTGATTCAAGCGGAGAACCGTGAAGAACTTCAAAAGTCGCTTAATGCTCAGGGAATTTCAACAGGACTTCACTACCCGATTCCGCTCGATCGGCAGCCCGCCTTTGCACAATATGAAAGCGCACTGGCGAGTTATCCCGCTTCGGATGCTGCCGTTACCAAACTGCTTTCGCTGCCGATGTTCCCTGAACTCACCAAAGAACAATCGTCGCAGGTGAGCGATGCAGTTCGATCATTCTATAAAATAGCTTGAGTCCATTCGCAAGCCTTCGTCCGAGTCAGTTGATCCGTAAGCACGGATGGGCGAAGATTATTCTTGTTTTTCTCGATATTGTGGCAGTCACACTGGCCGCGATCACGACCTATTTTCTTCACTACTACACCGGACTCGATGCCTATGACACGCAGCACCAGTCGGGCGAATATTTAATACGAATCGCGGTCCTCTATGCATCGTTGCCGCTGCTCTTTATCATTTTTCGGCAGAATCTGCTTTATAAGCACAAGGTCTACTCGAGCCGCGCATCCCAGTTTGCCTTGTTGCTTCGAAGTATCCTGATCAACTCGTTGATCCTTATCGCCGTCCTCTTTTTTCTGCGCCAGGATTGGATAACCCATAGCCGCGCGAACCTTGTCCTCTTTGCTGCGACATCGCTGATCTATCTTTCGTTTTTTCGGATCTATGTATTTCAGCATTTGATCCAACCAACCCTTCGCAACCGCGATCTGCGGCGTGTACTTGTCGTTGGCTCTGGGATAGCCGCTCGTGCCATGATGGATATCCCGATGACGACATCGAACGCACCATTTCAAATCGTCGGCGTGGTTGAACTTCAGCCTGTCTTCGCGCATACTGGTGCCCAGGTGGACCCCATGCAGGCTTATCTCGAAAAAATTCGAGGTCTCATCGCCGAGCGTCAGGTTGATGAAGTGATCGTCGCAGAAGATACGCTGCCCTACGAGGATGCCGTTCGGCTCGTACAGGAAAGCCGCGATTTTGGTGTAACGGTGAACCTGCTAAGCGACCACTTCCGAGTGATCCATGAACGTGTTACTCGTTCAAGCACGGAATATTCCAACATCGCTGCAGCTCCTGTAAGCTCTGGAATCGAAGGTCCATACGCGCAGTTCATGAAGCGTCCGCTCGATATTTTAGGCTCTATCGTGATCATGCTTTTGCTCAGCCCATTTCTGGTTCTGATCTCATTACTTGTAAAGTTCGGGAGTCGAGGACCGCTGTTCTATCGAACGACGGTGGTGGGGACGAATGGGACTACGTTCGTCTGGCACAAATTCCGTTCGATGCGCACCGGCAAAGTCGACGATCTTCACCGCGACCACGTTGCCGAGCATATCAAACTTGGCTCGCGTCCGACCGGTAAGATCGAAAACGATCCGCGCATCACCTGGATCGGACGTTGGTTGCGCAAACATAGTCTTGATGAATTGCCGCAGCTCTGGAATGTTCTCAAAGGCGATATGAG
>JBBSDW010000235.1:0-3074 GCA_038240295.1 Kapaibacterium sp. (SeqCode) | reverse complement strand
TCCGTGGTTGATAATGGGCCGAGGTCGCCACACGCTGGACGTATCTATGTAACGTGGACTGAGATTGCAAACGGCACGACACGTATCGTAGAATCCTTTTCAAGCGATCACGGCGCAACGTGGTCACCGCGCGCCTACGTAACCTCCGACGCGAAGCAGTACCAGTGCCCCGTCCCGGCAGTGCTTTCGAATGGTAAGCTGGTGATCACGTATATCGATCTAGATTCAACGCGGCGACAGATCCTATCTGCCGTCTCCGATGGAGGGGCAGTGTTTGCAGCACCTGTTAAAGTCGCCGATTATAACAACCTTGGTCCGCTCACTCCGCCGAATGACATCAATGGTCATCCGACGATCAAGGCCGACCTCGACGTTAACAGTTTTCCTACCATCGCTATCGATCGTTCAGCGCAAAATCCCGACCGCATCTTTGTTAGCTACGCAGCGAAAGATAACAGTGGGAGACCGCATGTCTTTTTGTGCACCTCGGACAACGGAGCAGTTTCGTGGTCGACGCCCAAAATTATCGATGGCGATTCGAGCGTAATATCAACGGACAAGTTTTTTCCTTGGTGCGCAGTCGATCAATCGAGCGGCACCGTTGGAGTTTGTTTCTATGACAGCCGCAACGATCCCGATTCGAATAAGCTTGTGGACCTCTATCTTGCGCTTTCCTTTGATGGCGGTGCGAACTTTGCGTCGCGAAGGATCACTTCCGTTTCGATCGATCCGCACATCGCCCGCGAAGGAGTTGGCTCTGGATCCAATGTCCTTTTCTTCTTTGGAGATTATATCGGTCTTGCCACCGATAATAAGAAGTGGTTTCCTGCGTGGACCGATACTCGCTCCGGTTACGATCAGGAGATCTACACCGCACTCGTACGGCCGTATTCTCCTGCAGCTGTTTCGCCCTTCACAGCGATCGAGCTTTCACCAACCGTTGCCGAACTTGCATGGCAATCTCGCGCTGTTAGCACGTTCGGCATTGGCAGCGGACCTTATCATCTCGTCTTAAAACGCAGCGACGGCGCCTTCGTCAAAGATCTCACGAGCAGTGCGACGAACTATCGTGATAGCACGGTTGTGCCTGGAGCTGTCTATACCTATACGATACAGGTTGTCACGTTTGTGGGTGATACGAGTGCTCTCGCGTTCGCAACCTATGCGCCGCTTGCAGCTCGCACGCCGGCTGCGCCGACGATCACGTTCGCATCCAATCTTTCATCCGGTACGCAAATCGCCTATCGCATTCCCGATCAGAACATTCTTTCGCAGCCGATCTCCGGGCTTGCGATGATCTATTATTTTGTCGATGGTGCGCTCTTCGATAGCCTTCCAACATCGGACGCCGAGCGGGGGACAGTGAAAGCCCGTGCACTGCAGCTTCCCGTTGGCTATCACAAGATCCAGCTGCAAGTCACGAGTATTTCAGATTCGACGTTCCACTCGGCGCTCAGCGAAGCGAAATATTTGTACGCGGGGTCTGCCATTACTGAGATCACGAGCGACTTCTCGAACGGCCGGAATGTGTATTCACCCTTCGCATGGGACACGACGACGGCAGCAGGAAAATTCAAGTCGCCAGTGCTCAATGATTCGCTTCCATTCGTCAACTACTCGGCCGGTACCGACTCGTGGTTCTTGCTGCCAGGCCTTTTGATCAGCCCACAACATAACACGCTTGAACTGCAGGACATCGGGCTTATCACGCCGGGCGATAGTGGGATCGTTGAAGCGTCGCTCGATGATGGTCTCTCGTTTCAGACGATCGGAGTCGTTGATCTGAACTCGCACCCGTCGCTCTGGAAAACAAATTTGCAATCGAGCGACACCACGCGAGACGCGTTCTCGCTTAAGCGCTTCAATGGGGGCACTGTTGTTTTGCGGCTCCGATTGGTCACGCATTCGGCCTCGCAGGATGGATGGTTTATCGCTTCGATCAAGTCGTCCGATCTGCTAAAGGTTGGCGAACAAGCGGGGGCTCAACTCGCGATCTCGGATCCCAATCCCAATCCGGTACATGCTGGTGCGAGCGTCAGTGTGGTCATTTCAGCGCCGCTCGATGGCGAGCTACATGCGTATCTCGTGAACGTCCTCGGCGCACGAACGGAGATCCTTCAGCGCGAGCGAGTCCATGCAGGCAAATTCGAATTGCGAACTTCGGTCGCCAGCGCAGGTGTATTTTGGTTGGTCACCGAATACCGATCTGGCGACAGGGATCAGACGCGGAGCGTTAAAAAACTCGTCGTCATCCCATAAAAAAATGCCACCCGTTCGGGATGGCATTTGTAAGCTTATCGAATGAGTTCAGAGTAGCTCGTCATCCTCATCGTCGTCATCTTCGTCATCGAAGTCATCGTCAAAATCGTCGGCGTCGATGTCTTCCTCGATCACCGCTGGGTCGGGTTCTTCGTCGATTTTCGGATCGGGATCTTCGGCGGCTACGTCGTCCTCATCTTCTTCGTCGTCATCCTCTTCGTCGAGGTCGTCGTCAAATTCTTCATCGTCATCGAATTCGTCGTCGTCGTCATCATCGTCTAAATCATCTTCTTCACCTTCCATCAGATCGGGGCCGGAGTGATCCATCATGATGGCTGCAAGGGCAGCTGCACCGAGTGAACCGCCCGCCGCGAGCGCACCTGCGCGCATCGGCATGCCGCCTGAAAGAGGGGTGGCAACTTCTGCCTCATCGACGAATTCGGCATCCGCGGCTTCTTTCGTTGTCGCGAATAACGGAAAGACGCGGTCAAGCTGCGTCAGTCGCAAGAGCGACTGCACGCTCTCGTTGGCACCGACGAGCCGTACATCGCCGCCGTGCGCCGATTGTTGCCGCTCGGCAAGCAAGAGCGCCGATAGACCGGCGGAATCGATATACGTGACTTCCGATAAGTCAACAATGAGCGTTTCTACATCGGGCTGCGCAAGGATCAGAAATTCTGCCTTGAGCGCACTTGAATTTGCGGAATCGAGTTTCGCCTCTTTCAATCGAAAGATCGTGGTTGCGTCCTGCTGGTCGATCGTAAAATGCATGGGTTCGTATTAGACGAATTAGGTGTTCTACTTCGTGCGAAATT
>JBBSDW010000234.1:0-3111 GCA_038240295.1 Kapaibacterium sp. (SeqCode) | reverse complement strand
CGGGGTAATGGCGTTATGCTTAATTCAACTTTGCGGAAGCGGAAGAGGTTTCGTTATCCAGTGCTCTCCAGACTCTATCTATTTGACAACGATCATCGTGCGAGCAATGTGCAATCCCGCCGCTTCGAAAATATAGGTGTACATGCCGTTTTCCAGATCGTGTGTGTCCAGTCGGATCGTGTGCTCACCGTTTGACATGTCACCATCTACGACCGTTTGGATGAGAATTCCAAGTTGGTTGTAGATCGAGATTCGTGCATGCGTAGTGGCGCCAGGCTCCTTGATCCAGTAGCGAATGGTCGTTGACGCGCTTGCTGGATTTGGCGTCGCGGGCTCGATCGACGTGGCAATGTTTCCTGATTGAATCTGCACTGGTCCGCACTCGCCGATCACATGAATGATGCCTGGGCTAACGACAACTGTCGGTTCGGGGCCACCGCCAAGAGCGACATTTTGCTGGGGCAAGGTTGTAAAGTCGCCATCTTTAGCTGACTCAAGCACATGGAACCGGAGCAGAAGTACCGAGCCGATCCCAGAAAGCCTCGATTGTGTGGCATGCACAGTTATGTCGATCTCGCCTGACGTGAGCGTTGAAGTGGTCAGCGCCCAATCGTTTGCGGATAATAGGCCGCCTTTGGCGACACTTTGCAATGCGACCACTTTTGGATCGAAGAAAATCTTCTCCTGAATATCACGAACCGGCGTCACAGTACCTGCAAGATCGCTGGTGAGCCGTTGATAAACGGTCACATCGCTGCCCGCCGTTTCGAAATAGGTGGTGTCGATCCGGAGATCGGCTTCGAGCGGCGTATGCTCCCGGCCGATCAAATACACCGTGCGCGTTTGCCCGCCATCATAGGTAAAGATGAGCAGCGCAGTATGGATGAAATTCGCCGTATGGACGAGCGGCGTAAACGTCACCGTATAAACATCACCGCTTCCACCGGGCGCAACCTGCCGAGGGCTTGTATTGCCGATCACACCGAATTCACCCGGGCTGGTGTTCGTAACCGATTCGATCGAAAGTGGGACACTGCCGATATTGGTCATCGTGTCAGTGAGCGCTTTCGACGTGTTAAAAAGCACGGTCCCAAAATCGAGTGTGTCGGCTGAAAGATAGATCGTCCCCTGGGCGCCGTTTCCTTTTGCGTAAAATTCTACGACCGAACCATCCGCCGTCATCGCGTCGATCCTGACGAGCACCGGACCGATCGCGACCGGCTGGAAAGTAACCGGTAAGTTGGCCGTGCTGGCCGCGCTAATGGTTAGCGGCAGCAGTGGTACACTCATGCCAACGTTGTTCGCAGTTATGGTCGCCGAAACGAACGAGGCATCGCTGTTGCCAAGGTTTGAAATAGACTCATTAAGCGTTTTTGGTTTGCCGAGAGGAACAACACCAAAATCAAGTGTGTCAGGCGTTCGCGAAAGGGAAGCACCACGACCCGTGCCAATCAGATAGATGATGCGGTCGGTGTCCTGACCGAAGCCATTCGACGTGTGAATATGAAGTTCGCCAGTGGCAGGACCAAATTGCGTTGGCGCAAAACTCACCGCGAACGAATTCGTGAGGGATTCTGCAAGTGAAAACGCTGGGCCGCGTTCGCTCGTAAAACTAAAGGCCGTGGACCCAGTTACATTCACGCTCGTCACGTTCAGCGATTCGCGACCGTAAGACTCGATCGAGTCAGGCAGCGTACTGGTGGTTTGTGTCGCGATCGAACCGAAATCGAGTGTGTCGCGATAGACAGCGATCCCCGGAGTCTCACGAGCAACATTGATGGCGATGAAATCTCGATTATCGTCGTAGTAAGAACTGGGCGGATCGACGCGGTCGAAAAATCGAAACCCAAGTATGGTACCACGGCTCAAAACGCTCGCATCATAAATGTGACTTCGTTGATACCCATTCTGGATCGGGACTGCGATCGGCGGCTGGAAGAAGCTCTCGTTCACGCCGTCATAACGAATCTTTAGTCCCACGTTTGGAAATATGGGATTCGGCAAAATGCCGACGCCTGACGTGAAATAGTAGCGCGCATCGCAGGAGTCGTTCGCGTTGGATGTCTTTGCAGCATTGCTGGCGCGCACGCGATATCGCAGACCCGCCGCCAGAAGTACATTCGGAAAGAGTATACGTTCGCCCGTGTTCGAGGAGATCAATTCCGATTCCTCGGGAGTGACGATTCTCCAGGTCTGCGCGCTCGCCGAAGTAGCGATCGTGATTAACAGGGCAACGAAACAAGCAAGGTGTAACTTCATCGTATGAGCATTCAATCTTTATGGGGACGAGGATAGTTTTCCCGTTCTACAAGAACTCCCGAACCGGGCTTTCGATTCACTTAAGAGCCTGCAGTTTGAAGCGTTTTTTTTGCCGGAAGCCGAATTTCAAAGCTCGCGGCTAAATGACCGAATATATTTGTGCCAGCGGCTTTCACTTACAGCTACATATGAATCTCATTTTGTTCGGCCCGCCTGGCGTCGGAAAGGGCACACAGGCAACACGACTCGCATCGAGCTACGATCTTCACCACATTTCGACTGGCGACATGTTCCGAACTGCGATCGCCGCCGGGACGCCGCTCGGCCTCACTGCAAAGCATCACGTCGAATCGGGCGGACTCGTGCCGGATGAAGTGATCATTGGTCTCGTGCGCGAGGTTCTGGCGAGCGATATCGAACAAGGGAAAGGATTTTTGCTCGATGGCTTCCCGCGAACGATCGAGCAGGCTCGCTCGCTCGATGGACTTTTTGAAGAACTTGGCATCGACAACGTTCGCATTATTATGCTCGACGCTCACGAAAACGAACTCGTGCAGCGGATGCTGAAGCGTGGCGAAGAAACCGGCCGCAAAGACGATACCGAAGAGACGATCCGTCACCGCCTTCGCGTCTATGAAAAACAAACGCAGCCGGTCAAAACCTACTATGAAGCCCGCCGCGCAGTCGAGATGATCAACGGACTCGGCACGGTCGAAGAAATTACGGGACGGATCATGGATCAGCTCGCAAAGTCACCGCAACAGTAGGTCGGGTTTCAACCCGACTTCGAATCTCACAAGCGCGGAAGACCTCGGTCTCAAGATCGCTCACAACGACGAACAGATTCGTCTG
>JBBSDW010000233.1:0-3239 GCA_038240295.1 Kapaibacterium sp. (SeqCode) | reverse complement strand
TGTTAAGACAAAGGACGGACTTCAGCCAACTGAGCGTCCTTTCATAGGTTTCAGGTCCAAGGCTCGAACCCAACCCTTCTGTGGCCTGGTTGATCAGAAGAAAAGCCCTCTAGGATTCGGGTCGGAGAGCACAGTGCTCAATAAATAGTTTGGAAGTATCGTAGGATTTTTGCCACTCCATCCCACTGCTATAATTGTCCGCGGAGGCGTATAGACGATCGCAGGAGTCGAAGCTGCCTGATGCCGACGCCGACCTCTCTGACTTATTTTTTGGATATTTCGAATTGGACTGAGCATGCGAGGCTGGCGACCCAACGACCAGTGACAAGCAGAAAGCAAGAATAGCCCCCAACAGAACGGACATATTTAAGAAAATTGATAACAGCTAAATATCTTGTTCCGACCGTACGGCCCAAACATACGGAGAATTTTCGCCACTTGCACGAGCTATTCCTTGTTCGTTCGCGTATAATACCATGCCCACCATATAAGCAAGAACTGCATTGGCAGGCGCAGGATCGTGATCCAGAGCATGGGGTTGTGGTCGTGATAATAGGTGAGCGTCATTTTGATGTTGGCGGGGAAGACTGCGACGAGCAGCGCGATCGTCGCCCAGGCGCCGATCTTTCGAGTGCGAATTGGAAGCAGGAGCAGTCCGCACATGATCTCGGCGATGCCGCTCAGTTGTACGATGAGCAGCGGGTCGCCAAAGATCGCAGGGACGATGAGCGTGTAGTTAGACGGATGAATAAAGTGATTGACTCCGGCGCCTACGTAACCAGCCGCCATGAGGTAGAGAAAGAATTTCTTGGTTTTGGTCATGCTTGGGTGTCGGTGTCGGGTGTCCGCGATCCGTTGTCCGGTGAGTTTGGGTCACGGGTGTAACCGTGCTCGGAGGAAGTTTGTGCTTTCCCATTCATCCTTCTACTTCATCCTTGCCCGAAGACCCTCTCCCTAAATCCCTCTCCCATTTTTGGGGAAATGGGCGAGGGACTTTCAAGGATTTTTTTATTTAAATAAAATATCCCTTCTCCTAAATTTCAGATTTGACGAAAGTCAAATTTGAAATTTAGGAGAAGGGTTGGGGATGAGGGGAGCCAGTTCGGAGGCCGGTGTTTGGTTGATGTCGTGTCCAACATTCCATGAGATCCTTCACTTCGCTAAAGCTCGTTCAGGATGACATGGTCCAAAAACTTTCTCGTCAGGTCACCACTCTCAAAGCATGTCATCCTGAACGGAGCATTCATCGCACCAGCGAGGAATGCGGAGTGAAGGATCTCATGGAATGCCGGCCACGAGCACAATCCAATTCCCTTCCAGAGTCGGCGCTATTCGCCCCAACATTCCATGAGATCCTTCACTTCGCTAAAGCTCGTTCAGGATGACATGACCGACTTTTGTGCTAAAGTTCTGCTTTGATGAATGTCAAAGCTGAATTTCGTTTGTGGATTCAGTGTTCATGGTTGGGACTCAGCTAACTGAGCCAGCCACATCTGAAGGCCAACCTACCGCGGCCACACTCGTTGAATCCATGCCGCAGACTGAAGCCGCGTTGCTACGATTTGCATTTCAACATTCCTCGGACGGAATGCTGCTGACTGATCCGAAAGGAGTTATTCGAATGGTCAACGATGCGTTCGTTGCGATGTTCGGTTTCGACAGGACCGAGGCAATCGGTCGGCATCCGGGATTTCTTCGATCGCAATATTCAACTCAGGAATTTTATGAAGCGATGTGGCAATCGTTGAAGGATCGCGGTGAGTGGAAAGGCGAGATCGTAAATCGCACGAAGGAGGGCGATGAAAAGACGTGCTTTTTGACGATCTCTTCCATCTTTTCCGATGTCGGCGACCAGCTTGGATATCTTGGAGTCGAGATCGACTTGACCGAACGGAAGCAGCTCGAAGCGCAGATCGTCCAAAGCGAAAAACTTGCGGCGATCGGCGAGAGCGTTGCGACGCTTGTTCATGAAATACGCAATCCGCTGAATGGAATTGCGATGAATGTCTATCTGCTCGAAAATCCGCCAGAGAATGAGCCGCAGAGGACAAAGGAAGAACAGGAGTCGATTCATTTGATCGGCCGAGAGGTTAAGCGGCTAGAGGAATTGGTGAAAAATGTTTTGGCTCATGCTCGTAGCCTCGAACTTCATTACGAGCGCGTGCTGCTGCCAAGTTTTTTCAGAGAGGTAGAGGAGCTACTCATGTTTCAGGCCGCGGAGCGCAAGGTCACTCTTACGTTCGAGTCGGAGTCTTCGTTAACGGGCCGGTTCGATCCGGATCAGATGAAGCAAGTCTTGCTTAACCTTGTCAAAAACGCGATCGAGGCCGCCGAGCAGGGGGAGCAGCGCAAAGTCAAAGTACAGGCAAGCATGCAGGAAGCGGTATCGTGGCAGCCGGTCAGTGTATCCGGTCGCGTTATCCTCTTCGAAGTCTCGGATAGCGGTCCCGTTATATCGCAAGATGTTCGCGATAGATTTTTCCAGCCATTTTTTACAACGAAATCGCAGGGGCTCGGCCTCGGGCTTGCAATGAGTGCGAAGATAGTCCGGCAGCATCATGGCGTACTGAATGTTCGGCAGTCGGATGAACAATCTTTCACCACAGTGTTTACTGCAGCACTCCCAGCTTGAAGATGATCAAAAGCGAACAGGATATCCAATCTACTCAACCCGCCTTGCGAGCAGGCCAAGCTAGTTCACGAATCCTCGTGATCGACGACGACGCAACCGCACGTCGAACACTCGACCGGTTCCTGACACGCGAGGGTTTTGCCGTTACCACCGCTGCAAATGCGAATGAGGGGCTTCTCGCCGCGCAGGTCGATCAGCCTGAAATTATTCTGAGCGATATTTATATGCCGGCCGGAATGAACGGACTCGAACTCCAACTCAAAGTTCGCGAGTTCGCACCCCATATCGCTTTCCTGCTTATGACAGGACAGGACGACATGGCGACGACGGTAAAAGCAATGCAGCAGGGGGCCTACGATTATATTACCAAGCCGATCGATCTTTCGCGGCTGAAAAAAATATTGTACAGCCTGATCGAGACACAGCAGCTTTCCGAACAACTCGAACTCTTGAAGAAGAGCGAGGCCGAAGAGTATCGACTCGAAAACGTCCTCGTCGGCAGGAGTCCTCAAATGCACGAAATCTATAAAACGATCGGCAGCGTCACGCGCTCGCGTGTTACGGTGCTCATCGAAGGTGAAACCGGTACCGGCAAAGAGCTCATCGC
>JBBSDW010000232.1:0-3241 GCA_038240295.1 Kapaibacterium sp. (SeqCode) | reverse complement strand
CGCGATTCGCTGCATCGTGTGGTCCGCCAGACATACTCTGACCAGCAAGGCGAGTTGGAATCAACCGACCTTTTTCTGCTCGATTCACTCGGTCGTTTGCTTAAGCGAATAGAGCTCTCTTCCACTGGAGATAGCACACTAACTAAAGAGATATCTTATCATAAGGATACGGCATTCGTCGCGCTCATCGCTGGAGACATTCGTATCCGGAGTCTTGAGGTGCAGGATAACGATGGAAACGCGCTCATAAAGGCTTCTCTTGATAATCAGGGGAACATCCAAAGCCAACTTCGGTCGGACTTCTCCAACGGACTATTCAAAGAAGCGACATCCACTGACGAGCACGACAAGCCCCGCCAGTTCTACGAGCTAAAGTATACGTTCTATTGATGGGTAGCTCGATCGAGAATTATATTTGGCGGCCATCCGCTCAAGACTTCATGGCAGACTCTTTGTGAGATCTTACGCGAGCGAAAGGAAACTTTGGTCGCTTTTCTCAATCACCTAAACCAACTGCACACACGTGAATCGTCTGCTCGCTACGCTCTTCTGTTTGATTTCCCTCAGTAGCACTGCGTTTGCGCAACTGCAGGAGTTCACGATCACCTACCACGAGACCGCAGCCCGGCGACATGTTCGGCAGATGGCGGAGGTCGTCTACCAGATAGCCGGTGGCAAACAGGATGCGAAACCTTCACTCATCTCTACTGCGGACTGGGATTCTGCGCACCGAATCCTTCATGCGGCGAACTATGGCGACGGCCAAAAGCTCAGCGAGTATCGAATTCGCTGGACCGATTCCTCACGATCCATCGGATATACCAACGGGATCTCAAAGCATAGTGTACTGACGAACGTCGTTTATACTCGGGATGCAAAAGGTCAGGTGATCCGGGAATCCTTCTTTGGAGCGGAATCCGATTTTCAGTCGGCCGAATATTACTTTTACGATCCATTGGGCAGACTTCGTGCAACCGCTGAACGTTCGGCCTCTGGCGATAGCCTGCCATTGACAGAGTTGACCTATGACCGTGATACAGTCCTCGAAACGATCATCGAGGGTGATTCCCGCATTTCGTTTCGGGAGATACGCGACGCGGAGGGCAACACACTCTCAAAGGAAACGCTCGGTGAAGATGGATCGGTCAGAGAACGGCTTGTCTCTAAGTACGAGGATGGGCTCCTCAAGGAAGCTACAGACTACGACGCTACGGGGAGTCCGAGCGAGCATTACGAGTTGCGATACACGTTTTATTGAAGTGCGCGATAGTGGCCTCGGCAGACTCGAACCTGCGACATCAGTTTAAGAAACTGATCTTCTATCCAATTGCCCTACAGAGACCGATGGAAATGCGCGCCTGTGACTGGTGCGATCCGGAGCAAGATTCCTTGTCCTGCCTTGAGAGTATATACCGCGCTATCGCTCGCTCCAATCACTTGTTCTGGAAGCCGACCGGAAGCATCGCGAATGCTCCACTCCGTCCATGATCCATACCCGTGGAATTTCGATGAGTCAACTTTGAACGAAATCTTCCGGCTGTCGATCGTCGATGTTCCGACGCTGTCGATCCAGAGTCTGCGGTTTTGCATTGTCACGTAAATCGCGGATGTATCTGTCGGATCTTTGTGCACGCCAAACTCAACATAGGTTTTCGAGGCACTGTCAAGCGAGCCAGAAAGGGTTCGTGTTTGGACGTTTCGAACGGGTAATCGGCCGAAATATGTCGGTACTGAATCGCGTCTCGTCCAAGTCACGCTCCCGCGCCACTGAATTCTGGAAAGCTGCTGAGCCAGCGGTGCGAGTTCCTGCGTCATAAGTGTGCGCGCGGTCGGGAACATTGTCTTA
Source organism: Kapaibacterium sp. (SeqCode) (assembly GCA_038240295.1). GTDB lineage: Bacteria > Bacteroidota > Ignavibacteria > Palsa-1295 > Palsa-1295 > JABDDM01. Next base: position 1,395 of record JBBSDW010000232.1, on the reverse strand, counting down.
AAGGCGGGAGGAAGGACTTCATAGGTAGTGTAACCGGCGTTCTCGAACCACTTTGAAGCATTGCCCATCTCGTAAGGATTCCAGAGTGCGCCTCCAAAATTGAACTCGATGTAACTGCGGTCTTGAGTCTTTATGAATTGTGATCCGCTTCGAAGACTATCCCATAAGAGCCCATTTTGTAACTCGCCATCGTCGTAGAGTATGTTGTAGCCGTATCCTCGGATCCCATGTGCGATGCCGCTCCAGAGGCTGTAATACATTTCGGAAACGGTCGGCGGACGCCACTGCCATACTAATTCATAAAGCGAATCCTCAGGAATCCGCGTTTGGCCGGGATGTCGTGCGAGATAAGGCCTGATCACTTGCGTGTCATAGGCAGTATCGGCGTAGGCAAGCGCCGCTGGATCATAAATTCCATTCTTGACCCAGTAGAGCGAATCGACAGGATTCCATTTAGGTTGTTGGAACGAGCCTGCGATGGCCTGCCCCATGAGCTCAAATGGTGCAGGGTGGAGAGAATCGAGTTCGAAACAGGACTGGGCAATGTTCAAGAAATCCTGCGATTGCCCTCGACCGCCTCCCGACGTCTCAGAGGCATAGCCGAGGATCGTGTCTTGCCAAAGATTCGTGTACGTTGAGTAATCCTTTTGAATAAAGACTGAGCGTGCTGACCAAAAGCTGCTATCTGTTGCGACATCGCCGGGTATCGGATTAGGCATCGAAGCGTAACCGGGACCGGAACCCCAATACCAATAGGAATGACCGTCGCTATTATCCTTGCCTGCGCCTTTCCAGGCATCACCGGAAGCTGGTGTCCATTCGTACCAGATATGGGCGGGCTTGTCATAGAACTGAGTTTGGTCGTGAGCTACACGGAGAAAAAGATCGGGAAGATACGGCGCAAGGACGTTTGCGCGAGGCGCATTGTTCTTCGCCAACAGGTCATTGACATAAGCCCACGCATGAAAACTCTTCGGCTGGGGCTCGTTGCCAATCGTCCATGATCTCAGGAGTGCATTTGGAGACTGCGTCTTAAGTGCATTGATACAGATCGCCAAAACTGAGTCCGCCTTACCTGACATGAGCCGTTGTGCTCGCCAATCTCTGATCCGAAGTAAACGAAAATACATGCGAATCTGCTTGAAGGTGCGTACCCTCACGTCTACTGCATCGCCGCCCGCGAGGACTAACGATCGGGTATTCAAAACTCGGCGAAGAAAACGATAGTGATGGTTGGGTTGACCCTGCCATGTTGACAGTACCTCCGCCCGAACATTGTGTCCCGGGGCCTGTGTTATCGCCTCACTAAGACCATTATAGAGTGTCTTCGTTATCGTATCGACAGCAAGTAACGAAGAATCCGAATGCTTCCAATATTCAATCGAGTAAAGCGGG
>JBBSDW010000231.1:0-3257 GCA_038240295.1 Kapaibacterium sp. (SeqCode) | reverse complement strand
TGTCGAGTAGGACGTGTCGTTCGTATGATCGCCGTCGGTGGCCGAATTCGCAATCGCCGCGACTTGATAGCAGTCAGGCGGAAGTATGCGAACGTCGAAGTTACCTTGCTGTGATGGGAAACGCATACGGACGGCGCTTTGGCCCTGGTACAGTGTAAACCAGAACACCATAGTAATCACGAAACGAAAGCGCAACTACCACGCCGGACTCATTGCTTGTTCCTTTGTTCGTGAATCGGATGCTCGGTGCAATTGGCGCGTTCACTGGAAAGACGAACCCAGCAGGACTTAGCACGGCGGTGGTAGCGATATCGTGCAGGTTTGATCCACGCACCGAAGAGGTTGAAAGCGCTATGAGGCCGAGTAACAGCAGAATTTGACGGAGCATCGTGGCGACTGACTTGTTGGTGATTGCACCGGATACTAACCAATGACACGCCTAAGAGCGCAATTGTGACGCTCGTGAGCACTCTAAAAACGGATTGGAGTACTCGTCGCATTTTCGTGTCATGACCAACTCACAACTTCTAACAACTTACAAAAACATGTTGCTTGGGTGAGAGTTTGATCACGCGTTGATCATTTGACTACGGAGTCGTCGTCGTAAGAGTTGGTTTCTCCCGTTCCTTTTCTTTCCGCCCTCCTCTTCTCGACATCCACATGATCAGATAGATGAAGCCAATCATCGCGGCAAAGACGGGACTCTTTGAGATCACGAACGTGATGGTTTCGCCAAGGACGTCTCCAAAAGTTGAAAAGCCTCTCCCAATCGCTGTTCCCATCTTTGGGGAGAACGCATTGCTTGCTCGGCTCATGATTTCGATTCGCAAGGTCGAGTAGGATACTTCGTTCGCGATCTGTTTTGTCACACCCTCGATGTCATCGAGATCGGCCTGGAGGTCGAGGATCTCCTTTTTGATCGCGATGATATCCGTCATCGACTTTGCAGATTTCATCAGATCCTGCATCTGCGCCATTTCCAATTTTTTCGCCGCAAGATGCCCTTCAAGATCATAGTATCGCTTGGTCTGATCTTCTGCCGAAATATTTTCACTGACTACTTCGCTTCCGGTTTTCTTGATCCCAACAAGGACACTGTCAAAATGCTCGACCGGGATCCGCACCGTTAGCTCTGAGAATATTTTTGCGTCGTCGGTGCGACGGGTGCTCTGATTCGAAATGTACCCACCGCTCGCTGTCACGAGATTTGTGATGGATTGCATCGTACGCTCGTGATCGGTCGATTCAAGTGTGAGATCGCCGTTGCGGACGATCATCTTCGGTTGCGGTGCCGAAGGTGCATTCGGCTTCTCTTCTGGCGAAATGGTTTTGGAATTTTGGACTGCGGATGGGGCACTGGTGGACGCATCGGTTGAGCCGTTGGTAGATGTGCTGTCGGACCCATCTTTCCTACCACACGAAAATGAAAGTAAGAGGCTCAAAAGAAACACCCATCTAAAGTAAGATCGAGAGAAGGTTGACATGCGAAGTATCAGAAAAAAACCCGTGAACGTAGGCTACGAAATATACAAGATAAAAGTAAAGCATGAGCAACACGGTCTCCGTAACTTTGCCCCATGACCAACGATGAACTGCTCTTCGCATATCGGCACATGCTTCTCGCGCGCGGGTTTGATAACGCGCTTATTAATCTTTATCGCCAATCGAAGATCGTCGGCGGCGTGTACGCGCAGATGGGCAACGAAGCAACGAGTGTCGGCTCCGCAATGGCACTCGGCGATGGCGACATCATCTTTCCGATGCATCGGGACAACGGCGCTCATTTTGTCCGAGGCATGACCGCACGAGAAATGGCGATCAACTTCCTCTTCCGCGAAGGATCAATGACTCGCGGCACCGACGGCACAGGACATTTCGCAGCCCCCGAGCGAGGCATCTATGGGAATGTATCGCATCTTGGCGCGATGGTCCCCGTGGCAGCAGGCGCCGCACTTGCACAGCAAATGAAAGTGACAAAAAACGTCGTCATGAATTATATCGGCGATGGCGGTTCTTCCGTCGGAGAGGTGCACGAAGGGCTTGTCATGGCAAGTACGATGAAGCTGCCGTTCATCCTCATCATCGAAAATAACCAGTATGCCTATTCGACCCCGATTCGCAAACAGTTGGCCGGACAGAATTTTGCACGGCGAGCAGATGGGTACGGAATCCCAGGCGTGGAGGTCGATGGCACGGACATCGAAGCTGTATTCCAGGCGGCAGAAGAAGCTGTAAAACGCGCGCGCAACGGCGACGGACCTTCGATCATCGAATCGGTCACAATGCGCATGCGAGGCCACGCTGAGCATGACCCGTATGATTATGTGCCGAAAGAATTGCTCGCAGAATGGGGCTTGAAAGATCCGGTAATCAGAATCGAAGAATTGTTAGCAAAACGAAAAATCCCTGCGCAGGAAATTGAAAGAGTAAAATCGGAAACCGAACGAGAGATCGCCGAAGCCATCGAGTTTGCACTCACCAAACCAGGGGTTGATCCAAATGAGGCGTTCAGGAATGTTTATGTGGATACTCCCCTGAAGCGGAGCGTTTAAATAAAATCCCCCTTCTACTAAACTTCAGCTTTGACGAATGTCAAAGCTGAAATTTGGGAGAAGGGTTGGGGATGAGGGGCTGCAGTCTCAGCTCACGCTGCGATTTGATTCCTTCCCCTTCATCCTTCAAATTTAATCATTCAGGCTTGCCCGACACTCCCGCTCCCATTCGTTGGGAAATGAGAGAGAGACTTTTAAAGGACTTTTTATTTTGAAGAATCGCCATTCCCTTTCAGGCGCGCTAGCCGATTGAACTAAGAAATCACGCTTCCTGTTTGTTGGCGCACACAATAAAAGACGGTGCGTGCAGTTTGGTCATTGGTTGGCCGAAATGCTTGAATTTGAATCAGTTAAAGGATTTTTTAGGATTACGTTATGCCACGCAAGTATCCACTTGATCGGACGCGAAACATCGGGATCATGGCGCACATCGACGCCGGAAAGACAACGACGACCGAGCGCATCCTCTTCTATACCGGGGTTGTTCACCGCATGGGCGAAGTCCACGAAGGCGGCGCGACCATGGACTGGATGGAGCAGGAGAAGGAGCGTGGTATCACGATCACTTCCGCTGCTACCGCCTGCGTATGGCGCGAAAATCAGGTCAACATTATCGATACCCCAGGCCACGTCGATTTCACGGTCGAAGTAGAGCGCTCGTTACGCGTACTCGATGGTGCGGTTGCGCTTTTTTGCGGTGTCGCA
>JBBSDW010000230.1:0-3340 GCA_038240295.1 Kapaibacterium sp. (SeqCode) | reverse complement strand
GTCACGATCAAAACCGATCTTGAAAGTCGAGGAAGTGGCGGAGCGGTGAAGCTGTTCGACCCCTGGTTTGTCGATAGCAGTTCGTTTCGAAATTATAATACGAGCGCCGACACCCTGCTACTGAATTCGCCGTTTCTTCCGTTTGTCGCTCCGCTTAATGGAGGCGCAAAACCCAACTATGGCGGTGTCTTCCTTCACCAGAATGAAGAGCGGAGGCCACTACCAATGTACGGATTAGGGGCTTATCAAACGATTACCTCGGACACGCATCTCGGGGTTGATTCTTTTCCGCGCTGGAGCGATTGGAGCTTCATTGAATTCTGGAAGAATGATGATAGCAGCATGAATGACCCAGAGGATTGGACGAACTCGACGCTGAAGCAAAAGAGTGCGCCGGTTGTCTTTCGACGCGATAGTTCAACTTACATCGCGCGGTATAAGGCTCACATGGCTTCTTTCGCCGGTGGACCTGTTGGGGACGCTGGATTCTCGTGGAACAATCAGCGAAAGGTTTTTTATCTTCATACCGATTCGCTCGGTAACCCCTGGTACCGCGTCGTGTATTCCTCGGCAGGACGAATCTTCACTTCACTCGGCTGGCGAAATCATGTTACGAGCGCAATGACATTTCTGCCAGAGCAACTGATCAGCGACTGGGCCGACACAAGCGCGATGTTCCCCGCTATGTCCTTTCATGGTTTCACCACGCCTGAGGATACGGCATTTCACTATGTCTACAATGCCGACGGTGGGACGATCCTGTTCGGCCAGTTTGTACACGATAGCCTTCATTCGACCATTTATGATGCTTCGCTAACGCAGGCTCTCTATGGCGCAACACCAGTGATCTCCGGAACAGACCCGGATTATTGGTACGGACGTGAGCCGCTCGACGTCGTTGCCTGGCATGCATGGGATGGGTCGATTCATGTTGCCGCGGCTGATCTTATCCCGAATACACCTGTTCGTGTTTCATCGGAGTATGTCATTAATCCACCGCTCTATGATTATACGAGTGGCCTTTACGATACGATCGAAGCACGTCCCTCGATATGGATGGATTCGGTCTGGACCTATAGCGGCGGCTACGCAACCACTCATTTCTGGGTGGCTTTCCAGGCACGCGACACCGTACCGCTCAACCCAACGGACACGGAGACGTTCATTTACGCAATAGAACTTCAGGCTGTTTATGACGGGATGCACACTGCGCCAACGATCTCGACTGTTCCTGGTCAACCGCCCATTCCGACTAATATCACGAAGATCGGCAATCCGGCTTTTATCTCAGGGAAGCATTGCTGCATCTCGGGCTGCAGGATAAAGTCTGATACCGAGGTCGTCCGCGTTTCGTTCGAAGCACTCGAAGACCCGATCGCCGGCATCGAGGGAATTTCGGTAGTGCAGTGGCGCACCGGTCGGGGATGGGTGGCCGATCATTTCTTCCAATCGCCGGATGCAACAACCGATAAATACACGAACCCTTCGATCGAAGTGAGCCGGTACCATGGCGCTTCGACGAGCGCGCCGCATGATAACTACTACTCGCTTTCGCATGAACGAAAGAATGGAACGTGGACGCAGAGCTGGGCATTTGACAGCGCCGCAAGCAGATACACGCCTTCGAGTATCTTCTACTTCCTCAACACGAATCACCCGCAACTTTCGGTTGTCCCGAACAGTCATGATTCGCTCATTCGGCAATTGGGCCTAAGTGCTGCGGCCGTCGATCCGCTTTGGATCATTTACAACACCGGGGGTGTCTTCAAGATGGGCAGCAACGATTCGCTCTGGCAATACCATGCGGTTTCGGAGTTCGACTCAACCGGCACCTTCAGCGTCAAAGCGCAGATCGGCGAGATCAGCTATGACGATGGATCGAATGATCATTCTGTCGATCTTGCCGACCGTAATGATGCGCTAACGGTAGATTCATCTCACAAGGCACCGTTCTTCCTTAGTTCGGAAGCCTTCACGCTGCCCTCATCTGGGTCGCTATCCTATTATCTCAAGATCGCACCGAGCAATGATTCGCTATATCGGCTGCACCTCGATACGTTGAAATATACGCTCGTGTTCGTCGATACGGTGGGGACAAGCTACGTTCTCGATTCAATGCTAATCTCGGATTCCACTTCGCACCTCAAAGGTGCAACGCGAACTCTGACTCTCAATCAAGCGGCCGCCATGTTCGGACATCTCGAGCTTCGACGGTTGACGCTCAAACTTCGCGATACCGGTGCGCAGTGGCAGGATATCATCACGCAGTCGAGGCTCTCTGCAGATTCAAGCTACAAGCGAGGGAAGGCTATACTTGGCAACAATGACGTACTGATCACGGCAATTCCGAATCCACTGCGCGATCAAACTAGCATTGGATTCACGATACCGCAAGCAGGTGTTGTCACGCTCGAAATACTGGATGCACTCGGCAGACGTGTAGCGGCGCTTTCGGAATCGCGCGTCTTTCATGCCGGACATCATGCGCTGATCTGGAACACACGCGACCTGCCTTCGGGCATTTATGTCGCAGTGCTGCGTTATGGAAATAGTCTTAAAACACTTCGTTTATCCGTGTTGAAGTGATGAAAACTCTTTCGATCTGTTTTTCGCTCGTGCTACTGTTGGTGCTTGGAGGATCGTGCAAACACGATCCTCCAACTGCCCCAAAGATCGTTTGCGATACATGCCACGTTGACACTACACATCACATCACGACGAACGATAGCACCTCGCACAACTTTGTCTGGACTCAATCAAGTGTTTCGGGCGAGGCTGGGTTGTCAGGCTGCTGGGTGTTTGGGTCACATGACATCTATGTGGTCGGCGGTGGGGTTCATAAGTTCGATGGACAAAAATGGACGAGTGTTTCACCTGGGTCGATTCACGGTTCGCTGGACGGATTGCTGAGTGGCTCAACCATGTTCGCTTTTAGTGAAAGCGACTACTGGTTAACATATGGATTCCCAATTCATGTCGAGACTGGAACGGGAATCGAGCACCGATTAGATTCGCTTCACGCGGGCTTTCTTCACGCTTCCTGGGGAACCTCCAGCACGAACATGTACTCGGTCGGCGACGGCGGGACGATTCTGCATTTTGATGGCACCACCTGGACGAGGATGGCGAGCGGGACGACGAAAGGGATAGGACAGATTTGGGGTACTTCTGACCACAATATCTGGGCGAGCGGATACAACCAAACGACAGGAGCAACCGTACTTTTGCATTACGACGGCACCACATGGAACTCCATAGACCTATCACTTGTGGGTTATAATATTGGGTATAATCCATTGATCGGAGTCTGGACTTGCGATAGTGCCGGTCATCAGAAGGC
>JBBSDW010000229.1:0-3357 GCA_038240295.1 Kapaibacterium sp. (SeqCode) | reverse complement strand
CGGAAAGACCGTCGTGATGGCAATGCTCATCGCATGGCAAGCGCTCAATAAAATTCTCAATAAGCAGGACGCCCGGTTCTCGGATGCATTCCTGATCGTTTCGCCCGGCATTACGATTCGCGATCGTTTGCGTGTGCTGATGCCGAACGATCCGAATAACTACTACCGCGAGCGCGATCTGCTGCCACCGGATTACGTCAGGCGGCTCGACGAGGCAAAATTCGTCATTACGAATTTTCATACTTTCCACTTTCGCAGCCTCACCGACCTAAGCAAGACCGGTAAGGCAGTCCTGCTCGGACGTGATAAGAAGGAGGAACCGGGCATCTTCACTGAGTCCGAGCCGCAGATGGTCCGGCGTGTGCTGAAAGACCTCGGCGGCAAAAAGAATATCATCGTCCTCAATGACGAAGCGCACCATTGCTATCGCAGGAAGGCGGATGCGGAAGTCGAAGAAGGAAAACTTTCGCGTGAGGATAAAGCGGAAGTAAAACAGCGCGAGGAAGAAGCACGCGTCTGGATCAGCGGCGTCGAGGCCGTCAAACGGCGAATCGGAGTTCGCTGCGTGTATGATCTTTCGGCCACTCCGTTCTTCCTCAAGGGGTCTGGCTATGACGAAGGGACGCTCTTCGGCTGGGTCGCGAGTGATTTCTCGCTGATCGATGCCATCGAATCGGGCATCGTCAAGATCCCACGTGTTCCGGTTGAGGATAACACGATGCAGTCATCAGGTCCGGCCTATCGCGATCTTTGGTCGAAGATCCGCGAAGAGCTTCCGAAAAAGGGCCGAGGCAAGGAACAAGCTGAATACCAGAAACTGCCGACCGATCTTGAAGGTGCACTGGAGAGCCTTTACGGAAATTATAAAAGGTCGTTCGAGCGGTGGGAGGCTGCAAAGAGCGAGGATCATATCTCATCGCCGCCGGTCTTTATCGTCGTCTGCAATAACACGAACGTCTCGAATCTCGTCTATCAATACATCGCTGGCTACGATAAACCGCAGCCGGACGGATCGACGAAGCCAGCACCTGGCAAGTTCTCGCTCTTTAGCAACGTAAAGGATCGCGAGTGGCTGCACCGTCCGAATACGATCCTCGTTGATAGCCAGGAATTGGAATCGGGCGAAATGTCGGATGATTTTAAGAAAATCGCTGCCCGTGAGATCGAAGAATTTAAAAGAGAATATCGCAACCGCTATCCCGACCGCGATGCGGATAAAGTCAGCGATGCGGAGATGCTTCGCGAAGTGATGAACACCGTCGGAAAGCCCGGAAAGCTTGGCGGAGATGTGCGTTGTGTGGTATCGGTCTCGATGCTGACCGAAGGTTGGGATGCGAATACCGTTACGCATATTCTCGGTGTTCGCGCGTTCGGCACGCAGCTTTTGTGCGAACAGGTTGTCGGGCGCGGATTGCGGCGCAAGAGTTATGCGGTCAACGAGCAAGGCATGTTCGAGCCCGAATATGCCGAGGTCTATGGTGTGCCCTTCAGCTTTATTCCGACTGCGGCGGCCGAAGGCGATGCAAAAGAAGAGCGATGCTCGACTCGCGTGCGCACGCTGGAAGAGAGAGCCGAGTTTAAGATCACGTTCCCGCGCGTCCTTGGTTATCGCTACGAACTTCCTCAGCGAAGGCTTTCGGCGAAGTTTACTAAGGCTTCCGAAATGACGATCGCTTCATCAGAGATTGCGACGTGGACGGATGTATCGGGTGTCGTCGGTGAAGCCGAACGGCATTACCTCGATGGGTACAAAAAGAGACGAATGCAAGAAGTAGAGTTCAAGCTTGCCAAGACCTCGCTCGAACGATATTTCCGTAAACAGATCGAAACATACAAAGAAGAACAGCCGGTCGCGGAAGTAGGAGAAATGGTCCACGATGGCACAGTTCGCGAATTTGTTGACGCAACGCTTTTTCCGCAGGTTTTGCGAATCACGAAGGATTGGATACGCTCCTCCGTCAAGTGTGAGGATGACACATTCCCCCAGCTGCTGCTTCTAAGTCCGCTCCTCGACCGAGCCGCAGATAAGATCTACCACGCTATCCTATCGGAATCGGTCGGCGATAAGCGAATCCTGCCACGCATGTTCGACTACGACCCGATCGGCTCGACCGAGCATGTCGATTTCGACACCGTCCGCCCAACCTATCGCACAACAAAGAGCCACGTCTCCCACGTCGTCTGCGATACAGACAGTTGGGAGCAGAAAATGGCACAGGTACTCGAAGAGACCAAGGGGCTCATCAGTTACGTCAAGAACGATCATCTCGGTTTCGCCATCCCATACACCTACGAAGGGAAAGAGCACTCGTACTATCCCGACTTTATCGCACGTCTCAAGCGGGAGGATGGATCGATCCTGAACCTCATCATCGAAGTTTCAGGTGAGGATCGGGAAGAGAAAGCGATGAAGGTCGCAATGGCAAGAGATTTTTGGGTGCCGGCCGTGAACAATGCCGGAAGGTTCGGCATCTGGGGAGTCAACGAAGTGAAGAACCCCGCGAAGGAGGCGCTGCGCTATGAGTGAACAATCTCAGTCCTCGATCTTGCTTTATCGGACGGAAGACGGCAAAATAAGGATCGACTGCCGGTTCGAAGAAGAGACGATCTGGCTCACGCAAAAGCTTATTGCTGAGCTCTTCGATCGGGATGTACGGACGATAAATCAGCATCTCTCCAATATTTACGAAGAAGGAGAATTGCTACCGGAGGCAACTATCCGGAAATTCCGGATAGTTCGAACTGAAGACGATAGAGAGGTTTCCCGCGAGATCGAGCATTATGATCTGGAAGCCATAATTGCCGTTGGGTATCGGGTCAAGCGACTAGATATGAGGGATCAACTTGCCTCAATCGCGTCGGACAATATCGTAAGAATCCGATGAAATCTTCTAGTTCGAATCAGACACCCGTCCAGCTCTCCTCCATAAAGCACCCCGAGGATACCCGCACCATCCCCACTGAGGAGTTGCGGGACTTTATGGATGAGGATGAGAAGGCGCCTAAGACGGTGTTGTATTCTCGCGATCCTTCGCTCGATCCGCAGTTGGTTTGGCGGGGGAAGGATGAGCAGGATCGGCAGTCGCTGGCTATGCTTTGAGTGAGGATTCACAATCATGCAAATCGGTTCGGTCGGATAGGGAGTTCATCGTTCGAGAGGCCTCTGCTTCCATTCCGGAACATCCACAGCGTTCTTCCGTAAATTTGCATCATGCCTGAATATCCACATCTTGTTAATGCGCCAATCGTCGAAGCAGTGATCGACATTCGGATCGAACCGCCGGCCGATGCGAGTTGGGATTCTGATGAGTCGCGCTTTTCCTCGCTGAGATCAGGCTATACGAATTCGGAACCGAT
>JBBSDW010000228.1:0-3386 GCA_038240295.1 Kapaibacterium sp. (SeqCode) | reverse complement strand
GTGGTGAGCATTCCATGAGATCCTTCACTCCGCATTCATCGCCGGTGCGATGAATGCTTCGTTCAGGATGACGTGCTTTGAGAGTGCTTCGCTCGGGATGACATGCTGGAGAGTCTTGTCCTGGCGAGAAAGTTTTAGGACGGTGTGGGAGCAAGCTGACGCCCTACGTCAGCTTCTTCCAGTCGAATGTTTCGATGAAGTGTGTATCGAAGTCGCCGGCGCGGAAGCGTTTGTCGCGCATTAGCGCTCGGTGGAATGGGATGGTGGTGTGAACTCCTTCAACGATCATCTCGTCGAGCGCGGATCGCATCCGGTCGATCGCTTCGTCGCGGTTGGCTCCAAAGGCGATGAGCTTGGCGATCATCGAATCATAGTACGGCGGGATCATGTAACCGCTATAGACGTGGGAATCGAGCCTGACGCCATAACCGCCCGGCGCGTGAAAACTTGTAATTACGCCTGGCGACGGCCGGAAATCCTTCATCGGATCTTCGGCATTGATGCGGCACTCGATCGCATGGCCTTCGAGCCTGCGTGGCTTCTTGGCGATCTTCCCTCCTGCTGCGACGTGGAGTTGTTGACGGATCAGATCGAGACCGATCACCTGCTCGGTGACGCAATGCTCGACCTGGATGCGGGTGTTCATTTCCATGAAGTAGAAGTTCGAATCCTTGTCGAGCAAAAATTCGATCGTGCCAGCGCCAGAATAACCAACGCTCGCGGCTCCCTTAACGGCTGCGGCCCCCATCGCTGTGCGGAGTGCATCCGTGACGACCGGTGAGGGCGATTCTTCAAGCAATTTCTGATGGCGGCGCTGGATCGAGCATTCACGCTCACCGTAATGCACCACCGTCCCATGATTATCACCAAAGACCTGGATCTCGATATGACGCGGACGGTCGATATATTTTTCGACGTACACACCGGCGTTTCCGAAAGACGCAAGCGCTTCCGTCTGCGCCATCTGAACTTGCGATTCAAGCTCGCTCGCCTCGTGCACGATTCGCATCCCCTTACCACCACCTCCTGCGACGGCTTTGATGATCACGGGAAATCCGATCTCATTCGCGACGAGCTTCGCGTCTTCGATATTCGTGATTATGCCTTCGGAACCGCGTACGACGGGCACTCCAGCAGCTTTCATCGTCTCTTTAGCGCGAGCTTTGTCGCCCATCGCTTCGATCATTGCGGGATCAGGCCCGATGAAAACGAATCCGGAAGCCGTGCAGATATCGCTGAACTCCGCGTTCTCTGCGAGGAAGCCATAACCAGGATGGATCGCCTCAGCACCAGTAAGATAGGCGGCGCTAATGATGCGCGGGATGTTAAGATAACTTTCGCGGCCTGCCGGTGGTCCGATGCAAACGGCTTCGTCCGCGAATCGAACGTGCAGAGAATGTTTATCAGCTTGCGAATAAACGGCGACGGTCTTCACACCCATTTCGCGACAGGTGCGAATGATGCGAAGTGCGATCTCGCCTCGGTTGGCGATCAGAATTTTTTTGAACATTCGGGTCAGAAAGATTCTGGGTGCGGCCAGAAAATATCGATCACTCGAGCACTACAAGCGGCTGGCCGTATTCGACCGGCTGGCCATCGGAGACAAGGATCTTTACGACCACGCCTGCCGCATCGCTTTCGATCTCGTTCATAAGCTTCATCGCTTCAACGATGCAGAGCGTTGTGCCGATCTCGACATGCTGACCAACTTGAATGTAGGGATCGGCGTCGGGAGCTGGTGCGCGGTAGAGCGTGCCAACGATCGGCGACTTCACTTCATGCTGCGCCTTGCCCGCCTTCGGTGCCTCGGCTGCGGCCGGTGCCGCGCCGTTCTGCGGGGCAGATTGTTGCTGCATCTGCGGCGCATAGCCCTGCGGTGGATACGCGAACTGGATCTGCTGCGGCGCTTCTTTGGTACGCGCTAAGCGAACCTGCGCGCCCTCTTCGTCGATCTCAAGTTCGGTGAGTGTGGAGTCATCGAACAATTTCAGAAGCTTTTCTAAGTATGTCAGGTCCATAGGCAGCGTAGGCTGTTACGTGGTGAAGAGACTTACCTGGAGCGGCAATGCAAAAGCCGCTCACTCAAACTTACTATGCTTAGGCTTTAACGCGCTCGAGATATTCGCCTTTACGCGTATCGATCTTGACGCGGTCGCCTTCGTTTAGGAAGAGCGGCACGTTGACGGTTGCGCCGGTCTCGAGTACTGCTGGCTTCGTACCGCCAGTTGCGGTGTCGCCTTTCATGCCCGGATCGGTCTGCGAGATCGCGAGAATAACAAAGTTCGGAATGTTGACCGACATGATCGTACCATCTTCGGCAAAAACGATATCGCAGTTATCTGATTCGCGCAGGAATTTCGCAGCTATGCCAACGGTCTTTTCCGGTACGTTAATCTGGTCGTAGGTCTCCGAATCCATAAAGACGAAATCGGTGCCGTCGCGATAGAGGAATTGATACGTTTTATTTTCAAGGCGCACCATTTCGACTTCTTCACCCGAACGGAAACGGACCTCCTTCAAATTGGTCGTCTTCATATTCCGCATCTTCGCCTGCACGAATGCGCGAAGATTGCCTGGCGTGCGGTGCGTGTACTCCTCGATCATGTACAACTCGCCATCCATCTTCAGTACCGAACCTACCCTGAAATCGTTAGTGCTTGCCATAGAAAATAGTCAATCCTCAACATTCCGTCCTGCGAAAATACGGCAGGATCGAGTGATGAAACCGAACAAAGGCACGTCTGCTTCCCGCTCGAAGAAGAAAACGGCGAAATAGGCCAAATTTCGTCAAATAAATTCGGAGACGCATACCTATTTAAGAGAAAGACTTCACAGCATGTCATCCTGAACGAAGCATTCATCGCACCAGCGAGGAATGCGGAGTGAAGGATCTAATGGAATGCCTGCCACGAGCACAATCCAATTCGCTTCATCCATTGGCGCTACTGTCTCTAACATTCCATGAGATCCTTCACTTCGCTAACGCTCGTTCAGGATGACAGGGTCCAAAATCTTCTCTTCAGGAAAGCACATTCAAAGCGTGTCATCCTGAGCGAAGCGTTCATCGCACCTGCGATGAATGCGGAGTGAAGGATCGAATGGAATGCCGGCCACGAGCACAATCCAATTCGCTTCACACAGCGAGCGCTACTGCCCTTAACATTCCATGAGATCCTTCACTTCGCTAACGCTCGTTCAGGATGACAGGGTCTAAAATGTTTCTCGCCAGGACCGCACTGTCGAAGCACGTGGTTGACGAATGCATATAAAAAAAGTCCCGCCATTGCTGGCGGGACTTTGAACTTCGGAGAAATGATCTCTTATTTCGCGAGCACCATCTGACGTGTCAGGACGGTGTTGCCAGAAACCAACTGGTAGAAATACGC
>JBBSDW010000227.1:0-3582 GCA_038240295.1 Kapaibacterium sp. (SeqCode) | reverse complement strand
ACGTCGCCCGCTACGAACGAACGCAATACTTCGAGCACGCGTAACTGGCTCGGAAACTCCGGATCGAGCCGGTAAGTATCGAAGCTTGAGGCAGCAAAATGCTTCGGTGGTGCAAGCGAAGCAAGGAGATCTTCGGCGTTTACCGGCTCATTGAGCAATAATCCGAATTCCTCCTCTCCCGAAATTGTATGCAATGGCCGTAAACTTGCAATCCGAACTTGTCGTCATCGCACATTTTATCTTTCAGATCGATATAAAAGTTCATTACATGACTCCAACAAAACAGGGACCGGAGAAAAAAGATAATCGTGGAGTGCTTATTGCGATCGCAATCTTCCGGCTGATCAAGGGGACACTTCTTTTGATCGTCGGCGTCGGCGCACTGAGTCTGGTGGGCAAGGATGTGAACGGTATTGTTAGCGAATGGCTCGATGATGTACACTTTGATGCCGCCACGCGCCATCTCGATACGTTGATCGTGAAGCTTGGCCTCATGTCGGGCAAACAGCTCAAGTTGCTCGGTGCCGGTGCGTTTATTTATGCCGCACTCTTTTTAACGGAGGGTACTGGACTGCTGCTGAAAAAACGGTGGGCAGAATATTTTACCGCGTTGATCACGGCAAGCTTTATTCCGTTCGAGCTCTATGAACTGATTCACAAGTTTACAGCGATCAAGCTTATCTTGATCGTTTCGAACGTGGCGATCTTCGTCTATATCGTCTTCCGGATCCGAAAGGAAAAAAGAACGAAGCAAAACGGAGAAGCGCAGAAGCCGTAAATTGCATCATTCGTTTATGCAATAAGCTGAACATTCGTTGATCTCCGCACCTACGCCTTCGCGCAGCAAGTGGCTAACGCCAGGCATTCTCCTCATTGCAGCAGGCATGTTCGGCTTTCAGGTGATCGATCTGATGAATTTCGGGATCGACGATCTTTTTATTGTGCTCCGGGTCTGCGCGAATGTCCTTGCCGGTTTCGGATTCGTTTATAATCGAGACGAGTTCATCGAAGGGTATTCCGACTGGCTCTGGATCGTGCTCTTGCTGCCCATCCTGTCGATGCTTGGCACAGGCGACCCGATGGCAGCGATGTGGGCGGCAAAGTCGCTAAGTCTGGTCTTCGGGATTCTGACACTCGTCATGCTCTTCCTCCTTGCGCTCGAATTTTTTCGGGAGCGTGAGGATCGAAGTGTGATCGCATCGCTCGCGGTGCTTGCGCTTGCAAGTTCGGCACCATTCGCGGCGTGGTCGGTCGGTGCGCTTGAGACGACGCTGTGCGCATTTCTTTTTTCGCTTGCAGTGTGGTGTATCCTTCGTTCGGACCGGTTCTCCGCGCCAAAGGGATCTCTCACACTCAATCTCTTCGCCGGCGTTGTGCTTGGTCTCTCGTTGCTTACACGGCCGGAGGCCGTGCTGCATGTAGCGATGCTCATCGGTGTGCTTCTTCTTTTACTGAGGTGGAAGCTGCGCTCGGTTGCTGCAGTCGCGATGCCTATCATCTTCATCTTCGGAGCATTTCTCATCTGGCGATGGCAGACCTATCATGCCCTTTTGCCAAATACCTTTACCGCAAAAACGGGCAGCGCAGCCGGAGGGCTATTCCTGGGTACGAAGTATTATCTCGCTTCCGTGGCTTCGACACTTGGTCCGTTATTGATACTGATCGGTTTTGGATTTCTCTGGTTCAGGTCGGAATGGCGAAAGCTGGT
Source organism: Kapaibacterium sp. (SeqCode) (assembly GCA_038240295.1). GTDB lineage: Bacteria > Bacteroidota > Ignavibacteria > Palsa-1295 > Palsa-1295 > JABDDM01. The sequence goes on along the minus strand of JBBSDW010000227.1, from coordinate 1,874 downwards.
GCTCCTGCTCAGTTTTATTCTATCGACCACGATCTTCACGATCTATGCTGGCGGCGACTGGATGCCCGCCGCCCGGTTTCTAATTCCCGTCGTGCCGCTGCTAATCCTCATTGCCATTCGTGGAGGCGTGATCGCGGTTCGGAGAGTTTGCGATCTATGCCCGCAATCTTTAGCGAGGGCGGCTCCTAACGCTTGATCAGTTTTCTTCCGAAGGTCGATGGGCCGACAAGCGCTTCCGAATAGGATGTCATGAGCTTGCGCTCCGTTAGGAAGTGAAGGATCTCCTGCTTGACTTCATTTGCCGATTGTGCGTTTGCAATAATATGATCGGCGAGCGTTTTCGCCTCAGCGCTGTCAAGCGAATGAATACGAGCCGCCAGCGAGCGAACCTGACTCGGGGCAACCGAAAATTCATCCACACCCAGCCCGACAAGCACCGGCGTCGCAAGCGGATATCCACCAAGTTCACCGCACACGGAAGCCTTCTTGCCTACCGCGTGCGCCGCATTGACCGTCATTTGAATCAGTCGTAAGACAGCAGGATGCAACTCCTGATACATTGTCGCGATCAAGTCGTTACCGCGATCGACAGCGAGCGTGTATTGTGTGAGATCGTTCGTTCCGACCGAGAAGAAATCGACGAGCGGCGCAAAGGCATGCGCAAGCATCGCCGCAGCAGGCACCTCGACCATAATGCCAACTTCGAGGTTATCATCGAAGTCGTCGCCAAGCGCGGTTAGTTGTGTTTTCGCTTCGTCGAGATATTTAAGAGCGCGTTTCAGTTCGTCGACGTTCGTGACCATCGGAAACATCACACGAACATGGCCGTGACACGATGCGCGCAAAATGGCGCGGAGCTGTGCAAGAAAAATTTCCGGTTCATCGAGCGAAATACGCAGACCGCGCCATCCGAGGAATGGGTTGTCTTCTCGATAGGATCCTGCAAGCACTTTATCACCGCCTACATCGAAGGTCCGGAGCGTGATCGTTGCGGGCGCGAAACGTTTGGCAAGATCGGTGTAGAGCGTGTTCTGCTCTTCTTCGGTTGGCAGCTCTTCGTTCTGCAATAAAAAATGTTCGGTGCGAACGAGCCCGAGCCCAAGCGCCGGTGAGCGCTTTTCGTCGACAGCGATACTGCCGAGGAGGCTTGTTCGTTCTGCTTCGGCAATTGCCACCGCGCTGCCAAATTCAAGATTCATCGCGATCGTAACCGGCACTCCATCACGCGTTCGTGCACCCGAAATTGCCGGATCGATCGTTTCAATTCGTGCTTCGGTTGCGCCGAGCGCAAACATCGAGCGTTCTTCCTGATAACCTCGAAGCGTCTCCTGATCGGGATTGATCAAGAGTTCACCGCGCTCGCCGTCGAGGATTACCATGTCGCCGGTGCTGATCCGCTGACTTGCATTATGGAGCGCAACGATCGCCGGCAGTCCGAGCGATCGCGCAAGTATTGCGACATGACTTGTCACACCGCCTCCATCGATCGCATATCCAAGAACGGAGCCGGTGCGATCCTCCGAACGCGTGAAGAGAATGGCATCGGCCGGAGTCAGAAATTCTGCGATAACGATCGATGGCCGGTCGATCCTCGATCGCCATTTTGCGCGATCGAGCAAATAGCGAAGCAAGCGCTGTTTGATATCCTCAACATCGTCGGCTCGCTCACGCATCATCACGTTCTCGCCTTTCGTCAGCAGCGCCTGCTGTTCGCTTAGCTCAATGTCAACTGCATACGCAGCAGGCTTGAGTTCAAGCTTGATTCGGCGCTTGATGGAGTCGAGAATAAATTCATCGGAGACCATCATCATTTGCGCTTCGAAGATCGACGAAGCAGGAGTGCCTACTTTGAGTTCGGCCACGCGCCGCACGTT
>JBBSDW010000226.1:0-3643 GCA_038240295.1 Kapaibacterium sp. (SeqCode) | reverse complement strand
TCACGCATTTTTGTTGAAGCCAAGGGCTACGACGAATTCATGTCGGTGCTCAATGGCCGCGCGAAAAAGATGGTCGCTGGCGATCCGATGAATCCGAAAACACGATTAGGTGCGCTGATCAGCGAAGAACATCTTACTCGTGTGCTCAACTATGTCGACATCGCGAAACGCGAGGGCGCGAGCGTAACTGTTGGCGGCGAGCGTATCGGCACGAAGGGATATTTCATGAAACCGACGGTGCTCGAAGGCGTGACAAATGCGATGCGTGTAGCCCAGGAAGAAATATTCGGACCGGTCGCTTCGGTCATTCGCTTTGAAGAGATCGAAGAAGGCATTCGCGAAGCGAACAACTCGCAATTCGGACTTGCCGCTGCTATCTGGACTCGCGACATCAAAAAAGCGCACGCTGCCGCAAAGCGGATCAAAGCCGGCACGATCTGGATCAACACGATCTCGACGACGGACAACGCCATCCCATTCGGCGGATTCAAATCCTCCGGCTTCGGCAGAGAACTCGGCAAAGCGGCGATCGATCTTTATACCGAAACGAAGACAGTCTGGGTCGATCTCAATTGATTGTTATGTGGGGCACGCTTCAACTTGCCCCAATCGATCTTGATACTGCGAAATCGACACGCCGCGACAGAAAGTTTTAGCGCGAGCCAAAAAGCTCGCGCTACTTTTGTACGGACTGCAATTTTAACATGTCATCTTGTGTCCATAATGAATGAGGCAAGTAGTGACTATGATGTAGCTCCAATTCGTCATTTCTCTCAATATGGAAGCACTTGATAAACCTCGCAAGCGTCGAACGCTGCTGAAGTGGTTATTTGGCGGCAGTCTTGCGGCGTTCTTTGCGCCGGCTGGATATGCGGTCGCGAAGTATCTTTCGTTCACAGCGCCTGTCAACGGTTCGGCAACTGCAAAGCTGAGCGCGGCCGATCTATCGCCAGCGATGCCTGCAAAGCTGTTGCAGATCAACGGAGAGCCGATCATCGTCGTACGCGAGCCTGATAATGCCATTCGGGCATTCACCGCAACCTGCACACATCTTGGTTGCATCGTCAGCTATCGCGAGGTGCTTCCCGGTACCGAATCAAAACCTGCTGCTGGCTTTTATTGCAAATGCCACAAAGGGGAGTATGATCTCAATGGCGTTAACATTCCAGGCACACGTCCGCCAAGACCGTTGACCGAACTGACGGTTGCCCAATCTGCCGACGACCTCACCATTTCGCTCACACCAAAAGCAAAAGGATGATGATCGAAACAACACAATCACCTTCACATGACATTGTGACAGAGCCCGCGCGAACATCGGGGCTTAGCTTCATCAAATCGCGCTACTTCCGCAATCTCGCTGAAAGCGCACATCTCGATCAGCCGCTTGAAGCGCTTTATCACAAGACAGTCCCCATTCACAAGCATTCGTTCTGGTATTACTTCGGCGGCCTGACGCTCTTCTTTTTCGGCATTCAACTAATCACGGGCATCTTGCTGCTGATCTATTATGCTCCGACCGCCGAAGGCGCGCATAAGAGTGTCGAGATGATCATCACGCAGGTGCCGTTCGGCTGGCTTATTCGCTCGCTCCATTCATGGTCTGCGAATGCGCTGGTGCTCTCGATGTTCATTCACATGTTCAGCATGTTCCTGATGAAGAGCTACAGAACGCCAAGAGAGATCATGTGGCTTACCGGAGTTTTGCTGCTGCTCCTCATGCTCGGTTTCGGATTCACTGGCTATCTGCTGCCGTGGGACCAAACCGCGTACTTCGCAACCAAGATCGGCACCGAAGTCCCGAAGGCTATCCCGGTCTTTGGCGATATGACTGCCGGACTTTTACGCGGCTCGAAAGAAGTAAGCGGCACGACGCTCATACGTCTATTCGCTTTGCATGTTGGCGTGCTGCCGCTCATTGCGCTGCTTGTCGTTCTCGCGCATGTAACGCTCACCGGGCTTCTCGGCACGACCTCACCCGTCGGCACTCCGATCAAACGCCGCGTTTATTTTTTGCCTGATTATGTATTGGGCGAAGGCATCGTGTGGCTGATCGGATTTGGCGTCCTGCTCACCGTCGCATTCCTCTATCCCTGGCAGTTGGGCAAAGCCTACGATCTCGCGAAACCGACGGAGCCACCGGCGGGTGTGCATCCCGAATGGTACTTCATGTTCCTGTTCCAAACGCTTCGTTACGTGCCTGAGATGGTTGCGATCATTGGCTTCACGCTCGTGCTGATCTTCTGGACCGCAGTGCCCTGGCTCGATCGACGCTCGAAAGCGAATAAGAAAAGTCCACTCTTTACGATCATCGGGATCATCGCGATCCTCTATATTGCGACAATGACCACGCTTGCATATATAGCTGTAGGCAATGAAGCAAGCGCAGAAGCAACAGCCGCAAAACCCGCAGCAGTAGCCGCACCAAACACAGGAGGAGGAAAATGATGAAGCAAGTATTCGGAAGTTGTATCTCGTTTCTGCTGATCACCACAAGCACAGTCTTCGCTCAATCCGATTCAACTGCCGCCGACACAGTGGTCGTTGTGAAGGCAGGCGATTCATCCCAGCTCGCGATCATGCTCGCAGTGCTGGCGCTCGTGATCCTCATACTCTTCCTACTAAAAACAGCACTCAAACCCGGCCCGGAACCGATGCGATGATTCGCATTCCCGCAAAGATCCACTTTTTAAAACAAATCGTCTCCGCAATAAAAACTCTCCCACTTTCGACGGGGGAGTTGGATGGGGTTTTCCCCGATCCCTCTTCATCCCAATCTAAAGCTTCCTGGACGGGATACGCGATCTAGTTTGGCCGTGTGAGCGGGTCGTCCAACTTTTGCTCGGCAAGCACAAGCACCTTCCAGCCGAAGACAAACTGATAGGAGGGCGGACTTCGCTCCATGTTCTCAGTCTTTACCCCATTAATCTCTTTGTAATAACCGCGCAGAAGTTTGGGTATATCGGTATACTCCGTGTTCACATCAAAGTAGGGATTGCCTTTGACGTAGTAAAGACATTCTCCTTACGGCCATCCAATTTTTTTGTGTGCCATACCCACGTTGATTCCGCATTGTAATGAAACTTCGAGAGGTAAGGTCTGGATAGTTGCGCATCATTATCATGAACTCTGGAAGAGGCTGAAAGTGCTCTTTCTGGTCAGCTCCCAGCCAAACATAGATGCTCGCGTTTTCTTCAAGGATATGGAGGGTGTTATCCATCCACCGGCGCGAAAAGGACATGTACTCGCTCAAACTCATCTTTGAAAGATGATGCGTGTTTTGTGCACCGACGATCACATTGTATGGAGGGTCCTGGACGGGTAAAGTCGATTTGCAATCCCCAAACAAGGTTGTGACCTGATCAAGTTGGGTAGAATCTAAAACGCCAACACGATGCCCCCTAACATCATCAGTCCAAATGTCTCCGGGTTGGAGTCTGCAATATGGAAGCAAGCGCTCTCTCAATTCAGGTTCGTTGTCGAGTCGTCCAAAAGGCGCAGCGACCTGAAAAATGCGGAAATGGAGACAGAGCTTTTGGCAGCAAATTTAGATGGCGAGTTCATATCCTACGATGAAGGTATGTCCTGGAAAGCAATGGACGGCTCAGGTGAGCCTTTGCAGGGTGACGGGTGCCACACAAGT
>JBBSDW010000225.1:0-3671 GCA_038240295.1 Kapaibacterium sp. (SeqCode) | reverse complement strand
TTGAAGGCGACGATCCGAAAAATATTCGCGGTTTCCTCGTCGAGAAGGGAATGAAAGGATTCACGGCGCCTGAAATGAAAGGCAAGTATTCACTGCGTGCAAGCATCACCAGCGAGCTCGTCTTTCAGGATGTCGAATTGCCCGAAGAGAGTTTACTTCCGAATGTCGAAGGGCTGAAGGGTCCGCTCGGATGTTTGACACAGGCGCGTTACGGAATCGCGTGGGGCGCGATCGGTGCTGCGATGGCATGTTATGAAAGCTCGGTCGACTACGCGAAAAGCCGCATCCAGTTCGGCCGGCCGATCGGCGGATTCCAACTCGTACAAGCAAAGCTCGCAGAAATGCTTACGGAGATCACAAAGGCGCAGCTTCTCGCATGGCGACTTGGAACGTTAAAGAACGAAGGGAAAATGCGGCCGCAGCAAGTCTCGATGGCCAAACGGAATAACGTTGACATCGCAATTCAGATCGCAAGATCGGCTCGCGATATCCACGGAGCGAACGGCATCTTAGGCGAATACCCGATCATGCGCCACATGGCAAACCTCGAATCGGTCCGTACCTACGAAGGGACCCATGATATTCATACGCTCGTACTCGGTCAGGATATCACAGGGATCAGCGCGTTCGGAGGGTAACGTGGCAGAATAGATTATAAGACCCACTTCGACAATTCTCGGCCGACTTCTTCGTGAGTTTTAGTGCGGGCTGCGTCGATCGATTTTCGGCCGCGGTCGATCTTTTGCAAAACGTAAAGTTCGTACATCATATCTTCGTACGATGCCGAATCCTTCAAAAGCTGAATTGCGTTGATAGCAGCCTCCTTGCGTTTTGGATCTCGCAAATTAGCTAACATACTCCTGCATTCGTTAAAAGATGGCAATTCGAAGTGTATATCACAAACGAACTTCCGGTCTTACGTAACTAAATTTTATCCCCCGAAAATTCCTCAAGATATTTCCGGACTGCATCAGTGAACTTCACGCCGTACATTCCGTCGATCACGCGATGATCATAGCTGAGGCCCAGATACATCATGCTGCGTATGGCAATCGTATCGTTGCCTGTTTCGTCAGTCTTGACGACAACACGCTTGACGATCGCACCGGTCGTCATGATCGCGACCTGCGGCTGATTGATGATCGGCGTACCAAAGAGATTTCCGTAAATGCCTGGATTGGTCAGCGTGAACGTACCGCCCGAAATGTCATCCGGTGTCAGTTTCTTCGAACGTGCGCGCGCTGCAAGATCGCCGACGGCGCGTGAGAGTCCGGATAGACTCAGTTCGTCCGCACGTTTGATGACCGGTACGATAAGCGCCGGGGGAAGCGGCGAACCTTCGACCTGAGGCAGGCTCACTGCGACGCCAAAGTTGATCTCTTTTTTCACGATAATCTGCGTGCCTTCGACGCTCGCATTGATGATCGGGAAATCGCGGATGGCTTTGACCATCGCTTCGATAAAGATCGGCGTATAGGTCAGGCCAAAACCATAACGCGCTTTGAATTCATCTTTGAACTTGTTGCGAAAATTCACGATGTTCGTTACGTCGACTTCCGTAACACTCGTAACATGCGCGCTGGTGTGGACCGATCGCACCATGTGTTCCGCGATACGCTGACGGATATTATCCATCGGGATCGAGGTGAAAAGTCCGGCCGCTGGAAGCGGATAACTTACCGGCTTGGCGGCAGTTTGCGCGGCTGGCTGAGAAGTCGTTTGAGAAGCCGCTTGAGAGGTCGTTTGAGAGGTCGTTTGAGCCTGTTGCGGCGCTGACGTCTTGCCCGATTTGCGCGCTTCGACGTAGGCAAGCATATCATTTTTATTCACGCGGCCTTCGAGCCCCGAACCCTCCAAGCCATCAAGTTCCTGCTGAGAAATATTTTCGGCCTTGGCGATCGAGCGAACGAGCGGCGAATAAAATCTGTCGCCCGTCCCGCGCGAAACCGGAGTTGTCTGCTCCGATGATTCCTGCGTCGATTGCTTTGCAGCAGGGACTTCCTGCTTTTGTTCTTGCCCCTGCTGCTGTGGCTCGGCAGGCTTATCGGCAACGACATTAGCGGTCGCAGGCTTTGCAGCAGGTTTGGCGGTAGCAGGCTTCGCGGCGCCGGTTGAAATAAATGCGAGGGTCGCGCCGACAGCGACTGTTTCTTTTTCCTGTGCAACAATTTTCGAAAGCGTCCCTGCGAACGTAGCGGGCACTTCGGTATCAACTTTATCGGTAGAGATCTCCACGATCGGCTCGTCCTTTTTGATCGCGTCCCCTTCTTTTTTCAACCACCGAAGTACCGTACCCTCCGTGATCGATTCACCCATTTTAGGCATCACCACAGCCTGGCCTTCGCCCCCATCGGGAGTTGATTGTTCCGTAGCCGCCCCATCAGCAGGCGCTGCCGCCGCTTCCTCTTTGGGAGCTTCTTGTTTCGGAGCCTCTTCTTTCGGAGCCTCTTCTTTCAGAGCCTCTTCTTTCGGAGTTTCCTGAGCTTCCTGTTTAGGCGCTTCCTGTTTCGGTGCCTCTTGTTTTGGCTCTTCCTGTTTGGGAGTATCTTGTTTAGGAGCTTCCTGCTTCGGCGCTTCCTGCTTCGGCGCTTCCTGCTTCGCCGCCCCCTCCCCACCTGTTCCCTGTTCCCCGTTCCCCGTTCCCCCAGAGCCCTGAGAGCCCGCAGCCCCAATCGACGCTACAGGCGTCCCTACTGCAACGGTCTCGTTCTCTTTTACGAGCATTTTAAGGAGCGTACCCGCAATCGGCGACGGCACTTCTGTATCGACTTTGTCGGTGGAGATCTCGAGGATCGGTTCGTCCTTCGCGACCGCGTCGCCTTCTTTTTTCAACCAGCGAAGGACCGTGCCTTCGGTAATGCTCTCGCCCATTTTGGGCATTACTACGTCTGTCGCCATAAAAAAGATGAAAGTGTTTCGGCGCATTTGTGCCCCGCCGAGGGGATTCATTCTGACAAATCAGTCGGGCGTGTAAACAACTATCGTGAAAAATCAGTCCATCAAGTTAAAAGGAAACTTCTCGGCATTTTCAGCATGTCGCGGGAGTGGCACTTATTGTGCATGCCCAGGAGCAAATGACACCTTTTTTCGGAGATATTCAATGAAGATGACGAGCGCTGAACGGAAAGCATCCAAAACAAAACGGGCAACGGAAGATAGGCGGTTGGTCGGTGCCAAGGCGGCTGGAAAGCTCGCAGTGAAAGTAGCCGCCTCCCGTGTCGCGCGCCCGTTGCTCGTGCGATTTGGAAGCAGGATCGTTGTAAAGATCGGCAAACGATTGCTGGTTCGATTCTTAACAAGCCGCATGATCAGCCAGGCGAAGTCCGCGATCATCCGGACGGTTGCAGCGAAAGCCCTCGTTATCTTAGGCGGAAAGATCTTAACCGGAAAACCGAAACGTCTCGTCCGAACCATGTAGGCGCTCGTCTATGCGCCCGCTTAGACGATTGCCGCGATGGTTTCACGCCGTGTGCTTCCGGCTAAATCGCCCTCGGATCCCAAAAATGCTGATCGAGATCGACCAATTCCTCCTTAAATTTTACTCCCTCTTTTCGCAAGAGCGATCGCATCACATCATAGCCTCCGAATTTATGGGCGCCGGAGAGTGCACCGAACCTGTTAATCACACGATGCGCCGGCACACCTGATTCATCCGGCAATGCGCCCAGCGC
>JBBSDW010000224.1:0-3705 GCA_038240295.1 Kapaibacterium sp. (SeqCode) | reverse complement strand
ACTCGTTGTTGCGATCTCGACTTCGATTGCGGCGAAAAACGGCCTTCTGATTCGCGATCGCTCAGCATTTGAAATTGCGCGAAATGTCAAAGCAGTGATTTTTGATAAGACAGGTACACTGACCGAAGGCAACTTTGGGATCGTTAAAGTTTTGAAGCTCTCTAACGATTTCACGAGCGACGATGAGCTTCTCAACTATGCAGCAGCGCTCGAATCACGGTCGGAGCATCCGCTCGCAAAAGCTATTGCTGCAGCGGGTAAGCAACAGTTTAGCGTGGACGACTTCAAAGCGATCTCAGGCCAGGGCGCAGAGGCCAAAGTCAACGGACGAGACCTGATGGTCGTAAGTCCGGGATATTTGAAGGAGAAAAAGTTGACCTACGCGAATGGGGAGATCGATGAGCTGTTCAAACAAGGAAAAACTGTTGTCTTCGTTCTTTCAGGAAACACAGTCGCCGGTGCGATTGCGCTTGGCGACAGAGTGCGACCCGATTCAAAACAAGCGATGGACCGTTTGCGAGCAATGGGCATCGAGCCAATGATGCTGACGGGCGATAATAAGCAAGTGGCCGCCGCAGTCGCATCGGAACTCGGCATCAAAGATTACTTCGCCGAAGTGCTGCCGCAAGACAAAGCAAAGAAGGTGAAGGAAGTACAATCGCGCGGCCTGTCGGTAGCAATGACAGGCGATGGCGTTAACGACGCACCTGCGCTTGCTCAGGCAAATATTGGGATCGCGATCGGCGCTGGTACCGATGTAGCAGTCGAGACTGCCGACATCGTGCTCGTAAAAAATAATCCCAACGACGTGATCGCGCTGATCGAGCTTTCGCGAGCGACCTACAAAAAGATGGTGCAGAACCTCTGGTGGGCCGCAGGATACAACATCATTGCAATACCTTTAGCGGCCGGTGTTCTCTCCGGAGTCGGGATCATCCTCTCGCCAGCAATGGGCGCGGTGCTGATGTCGATTAGTACCGTGATCGTGGCGATCAATGCAAAGCTGTTGAAACTCGAAACCCGTTGAATGGGGGATGGGGGACAGGAAACGGCGAACGAGGAACAGGTAAGAGGAAATGCGGGGAACCGCAACATCGAAAAAAATTTTCCCCACTCAGCACTCAGCACTCAGCACTCAGCACTCAGCACTCAGCACTCAGCACTCAGTTTCCCATGAAGCCACGCGAGCGGCACGTCTTTTTTCTCATCGACGTCCGTCAGCATTGGCAATAGAGAATACGTTAGTGCCAATCGATCGATAGTGTGAATCGTCTCCGCGAAGATCGTTGGTGTCGACCACTCCCTTCCGATAAACAGTGCATGATGGAGCTTGTGCATTCCGAGTAAGTAATAGCCTCCATCTTTCGCCGGGCCGAGCACGATGTCACGCTCTCGAAGCGCTGCGAACGCCTGCGTCACATGGGCGGGTTGCAGCTCGGGGCAATCGCTTCCTATGATGACAATACGTTTGTACCCACGATCAATGAGATGATGAAAGGCGGCATACATCTTTTCGCCCAAATCTCCAGCTGACTGCTGCTCGAGTGCGAAGTCCTTCCAAAAGTCATTTTCGACTAACTCCGATAGAAATACATACGTATCGCACTTGCATTGTTCTGCTACGTCTCTGGTGTGGATCAGAAGTTTTTCATAAATGGTAAGCGCGGCAGCGGCTCCGATCTGAGCAGCCAGCCTGGTTTTCACATACCCGAGTTCCGGTTTGCGAGCAAAGATGATGAGTGCCTCTTCCGATCTTTTTGTTCTGGCCTGAGTCATCACCAGCTACGCGTTTGTCCACCGCAACTGCTGCCTGCCCCGGCGGTGCAACCATAACAATGTTGGGCGGCAACGATCTGTCGCGCCTGCAACGAGAAAAGGTCGAACTGAGAGATATGTTTTCCTTTTACTGTCACTTTTAGATCGAGCATTTGATTGAAATCGCAATCATAGAGATAGCCATCCCACCCAACACTAATAGTGTTGCGGCACATCACGCCTTCCGCTGCAACAGGATTGAAGGCAGCCACCAATTTGCCCATATAGGATTCGAAGTTACCACTCTTGAGCAGGTAGTCGAGATAGCGGGAGATCGGAAGATTAGTGATCGCGAAGAGATTGTCGAACGCGATGCCGTGATTTTTCATCAGCGCAGCTTTGTACTCCTTCTCCAGCGCCTCCTGCGAAGCGGGCAGGAACGCACCGGCTGGATTATAGACGAGGTTCAATGTGAGACCCATTCCTTCCACGCCGTATCCAATCGCATTGAGCATTTGCAACGCTTTAATCGAATCTTCGAACACTCCGTCGCCACGCTGCCGGTCGGTGCGACCCTGTGTATAGAACGGAAGTGACGAGATTACTTCCACCTTATGCGCTTTGAAAAATTGCGGCAAATCATGGTAGGAAGGATTTGCAAGAATGATCGTAAGATTACACCGGACGATAATATGTCTCTTCCGCGCCGAAAGCTCTTCGACGAGCCAGCGAAAGTCCTGATTCATTTCCGGCGCTCCTCCGGTAATATCTACGGTGTGAAGCTGCGGATTTTCATCGAGCACATCGAGGCATACTTGCATTGTCTCACGGGTCATGCGCTCCTTTCTGTCAGGTCCTGCGTCGACATGGCAATGTTTGCACGTCTGGTTGCACATCTTACCAATGTTCATTTGGAAGATCGAGATAACAGTCGGGCGCAACGGATACAAACCAATCTCGCGTAGCTTATCCTGAAATGGAGCCGCTGCAAAGTGTCCGTCAGTACCGTGCTGGATTACTTCCAGCTGATACTGCGGATCTGCAAGTGGACCGTGCTCCGCCTTAATGGATTTCATTCAAATAGTTTATTACTCAGCGCGGCTACATCGCTATTTCTTTGACCTTATTCATCATCTGCACGCCATGGACGAGGCTCGCCCCACCTCGAATAGCTCCCGCAACGTGCACCGCTTCCATCATCTGTTGTTCGCTCCAGCCCTTCTCGTACGCATCCGTACTATAGGCATCGATGCAATAAGGGCATTGCACCGCGTGCGCTACCGCAAGCGCGATCAAGGATTTCTCCCGCGCCGTAAGAGCGCCATCGGCGAAGACCGCACCATACCATGAGAAGAACTTATCCGCCAGGTCTTTCCCATATTCGCCGATATTGCCAAACTTACCCAGATCCTCGGCATTATAGTACTTGTTATCGCTTGCCATTAGTCGATTTCCTACGTTGTGAAGTTATTGAGATACGGTTGCCAATTGTAAGTCGTAAAGTCAATTCGCGGTAGGCGATCCAACGGGATCACCCCTGCATCGTGGAGCACAGTTCTGATCCCGGCGATCCCACCAAAGTCGCCACGAAACCAGCCCATAAACGCCGGGACAGCTACTCTGTTTCGCGAGGCATCGTAGGCTGTTTTCGTTGTAAGAAAACTGATCGTCGCGTTCTGCAATTGTGCCTCGATCTTCTCTTCTGAATAGAAGGCGATAGGCGGACAGCTACTGGCCCCGCAGTTTAAAGCGAAATGAATCCGGTAGTCAAGCGCCGCTACTCGAAACCTCTTTTCAAACTGCCCGACTACCAATTTATTTACATAGCCGAGACTCCATTTGTATTTTGAGCGGCGAATGATCTCGTGTTCGACATCGTCTAGACTCAACTTGGTGCCCGCAATGCTGAATCGCTTCATTGCAAACAAGCGATGGCGATGCTTCCAGATT
>JBBSDW010000223.1:0-3708 GCA_038240295.1 Kapaibacterium sp. (SeqCode) | reverse complement strand
CGATCATTCAAGTGCAATACTATCAAGGCGTTCCTCCGGGCAATACCGATAAGGGCGATGAGGAAATCGTGCTTGAATCTGCGAACCCAACGACCCTCACAGGCTGGACGCTCCAGGCTGGAGATGCTAACCAGAAGTTCGCACTGCCCACTTCGCTCAAAGGTATGCTGAACGTTTATTCTCACAGCGTACCGGCCGGAGCGCAAGGAGTTTCGCTCAACCTCGCATCGGGAAGCTGGCTTTGGAACAAGAGCGGACTCTCAACCGTCCGACTACTCGATAACACCGGCGCCGTTGTCGATTCGATGCAGTTCGCACATTAGATCTTAGCATCTCAATTCCCGAAGGCTTAGGTACAACGTCCCGTTGGACCTAAGCCTTTTTGGCTGGGAGATGCAGCGCTGTCTTAATCTCCAGTGGGCTGAATGTTGCTCGTCTCGACCATCAGCATCACTGTCTTGATCGGAGCCCGAGGCCGATGCATCACTCCCTTGGGCATCGTGAGCCCTTGACCTGGCAGCAGCTCGGTCGTTCGTACTTCGTGTGTGATTGGATCTTCAAAATCCATCAGGAGCCGTCCTTCGGTCACGTAAAAAAACTCATCGTCATGGTCATGCTTATGCCAATGAAATTCTCCTTCAACGATCCCTAATCGTACAACGCTGTCGTTGACCTGCGTGAGCGTCCGATTGGACCATTTCTCGGTAACGGCACCGACGATTGCCGGCACATCAATGAGTTCGAGCGGTCCGTGTTGAATTGCAAGATCGATATTGTAATCCATACTGTGAAAATTTGTGATCCTTCTCAATGATCATGCGGTCGAAAAAGTGTCAGGCTGCAAAAGGCGGAAGCGGCGCATTCGTACTTTCGGAAGGTTCTCCAAAGGTGCATTGCTGTCAGTATGCCTATGCGACATACTTCCGTTACGATTCGACGACAATCAAGGGCCTCTACGTATGCGAAAAAGCCGACTCATTCACCGACATCGTTAAAGAGCTAAACGCAAAGATTCGGCAGGGGAAGCTGAAAGAATGCGAATGCCTCAGCAAGCCGTAGCAAACGCAAAACATGACCGCGTGGGACGGAAGGGACGTCCGTCCCACGCGGGACTCATCACCCCAAAAGCTGACCCCCGATCCCCGACACCCGACACTGAGCCCGAATACAGAACGGTTCTCGTAATTACAGTGTTTTCCCGCGCCTCTGAAATGTAGGGCGAGCTTTACCTTTTTGGGCAAACCGTTTCATATCAACTAATTACTCGGACAGAACTGCAATCCCGGGAGCAGTTTGGCTGGGGTTCCATCATTTTACAAGCACCCGGATCTACCCATACATGTCAGAAGTTTTAACAGCACAAACATCGTCTGCGACGACGGACGTCGCAACCACTGCTCCGGTAAATGGCGCTCACGCACCAGCAAGCACCGGCTCAGAGCATCACACGAACGGCAAATCGCACGCAAAGTCTTCCGTCCCAGCTCGTCAATCGGGCAAGGGCACACGCGGCAATTTGACCATTATTGACCCCAACACCAAACTCGGTTCAGGCTACTCTCAGAGCGAGCGCGATTCGCTTGCGAAGATGTACGACCAGACGCTGAACAAGCTGACCGCCAACGAGATCGTCAAAGGAAAGATCGTCGCGATCACCGATGCCGAAGTTGCGATCGATATCGGCTTCAAGAGCGAAGGCGTCGTAAGCAAGTCGGAGTTTGGTCCAGCCGCTAACGATCTTAAACTTGGCGACGAGGTCGAAGTATTTTTAGAGACGATCGAAGATAAAGAAGGTCGCCTCGTGCTCTCGCGCAAACGCGCAGAGTTCATTCGTGTGTGGCAGAAGATCATCGAAGCGCAGAAGACGGGCGAAGTTCTTCCGGCTCGCTGCGATCGCAGGATCAAGGGCGGAATGGTCGTCGATCTTTTGGGTGTCGAGGCATTCCTGCCAGGCTCGCAGATCGATGTCAAGCCGGTTCGCGATTTCGATGCCTTCATTGGTAAGACGCTCGATGTCCGTGTTGTTAAGATCAATCATCCGAACGAGAACGTCGTCGTTTCGCACAAAGTATTGCTTGAAGAGCATCTCACCGAACAGCGCAAAGAGATCGTCGAGCGTTTGGAGCGTGGTCAGGTATTGGAAGGTACGGTCAAGGCGATCGCAGATTTCGGCGCATTCGTCGATCTTGGCGGCGTCGATGGACTCGTCCACATCACCGATCTCTCGTGGGGCCGCGTGTCGCACCCGAGCGAAATCATCAAGCTCGATCAGACCGTCACGGTCGTCGTGCTCGATTTCGACGAAAACAAAAAGCGTATTTCGCTCGGTATGAAGCAGCTCACCCCGCATCCGTGGGCAGAGATTGAGAGCCGTTATACACTCGGCCAGAAGGTCACCGGCAAGGTCGTAAGCATGACAGACTACGGCGCCTTCATCGAAATCGAGAAGGGCATCGAAGGCCTCATCCACGTTTCAGAAATGAGCTGGACGCAGCACATCAAGCATCCATCGCAGATCCTTCAAATGGGTCAGCAGGTGGAAGCGGTCATTCTCAACATCGACCAGGATTCGAAGAAGATCTCGCTTGGCATCAAGCAGCTCGAGCCTGATCCGTGGACGATGTTCCTCGAGAAGTATCCGATGGGCTCCAAGCATCGCGGCATCGTTCGCAACCTCACCAACTTCGGTGCGTTTGTTGAACTCGAGCCAGGTGTCGACGGTCTCGTACACATCAGCGATCTTTCATGGACGAAGAAGGTCCGCCATCCAGGTGAAGTCCTGAAGAAGGGCGAAGAGATCGACGTCATGATCCTCGGAATTGATCTGGATAATCGCCGCATTTCGCTTGGTCACAAGCAGGTGCTCGATAATCCGTGGGATAATCTCGAAACGATCTACGGCGAAGGCAAGGATACGGAAGGCAAGATCGTGCGCATCATCGAGAAGGGCGTTATCGTCGAACTTCCGCTGGGCGTCGATGGATTCGTGCCGATCTCGCAGCTTGCGTTCTATCCGATCAAGAACATCTCCGATTCGTTCAAGAGCGACGACAATCTCAATCTCCGCGTCATCGAATTCGATGCTGAGAATAAGAAGATCGTGCTCTCGGCAACGGAATGGCTGAAGGGTCAGGACCGCTCTGCGCTTGAAGAATTCAACGCAAAGCATCCGATCCCGAAGGAAACACTCGAAGAGATGCAGAAACGTCGCGACGAGAAATCGACCGGCGGCCGCAAGCGCGGTGCGAAGACGGAAGATGGCGGTGGAGTCGATCTCGCACAGCTCGTCGAATCAGCCCCAAGCCCAAGCGAGCTCGGTTCATTCGAACTTCCCGAAGAGATGCTCACCCCAGAAAAGGGCGAGACGAACGAGGGATAATTCGAGAACGAATTCAATTCAAAAGCCCGAGCGAAAGCTCGGGCTTTTTTTTGTGATCGAGTTTAAACGCGAATCTCGAACATGTGCAGCGAAGCGCCGCCTTCCCTGACCCCGAATGGGCAAGTATGAAGTTTGAATTATGATGCGGTGCCCGTAACGCGGTTGGTGAAATTTCCCGTAGCTCCGGAGGAGCGGCCCATCATTAGCCCCACGCGGAAGCGTGGGGTTGAGGAACCTCAACGGTTCGAACGCCGCAGCGCGGCCGGGCCTTTAGCTCCGAAGTGCCGCCGATCCCGAAAGTCGCTACCCAGATGAGTTGCGCGCAACGT
>JBBSDW010000222.1:0-3814 GCA_038240295.1 Kapaibacterium sp. (SeqCode) | reverse complement strand
TCCAGAGTCGGCGCTATTCGCCCCAACATTCCATGAGATCCTTCACTTCGCTAAAGCTCGTTCTGGATGACATGACCCAAAACTTGCTCGCTTGAGGGTCAACACTCTCAAAGCATGTCATCCTGAACGGAGCATTCATCGCACCAGCGAGGAATGCGGAGTGAAGGATATCATGGAATGCTAACTACGAGCACGATTCCCTTCGGACAGTGGCGCTGGCGCCCCAACATTCCATTAGATCCTTCACCTCGCTAAAGCTCGTTCTGGATGACATGCCCCCAAATTTTGCTCACAGGGAAATATTCGGCCAATAAACGCCGAGGCTTGAGGCATTAGGGACAAAGTTATAGACCAGTCATTCTGAAGAAGCGTCCGATCACCTTCGCTTTGCATCAACTCCATGCGCGACGAAGAATCTTGCCTTTCATTTGCATGACAGTAATGAGCGACGCGAGATCCTTCATACTTCATAATTCAAACTTCCTACTTGCCCAACCGCCCTCTCCCTAAATCCCTCTCCCATTCGTCGGGCGAATGGGAGAGGGACTTTGAAGGATCTTTTTGTCTGTATGGTGGGGAGGTGAGCACACCACGTAACATGCTCACATCATCGCACACCCGGACACCGGATACCGGATACCGGATACCGGACACCAGATACCGGACACCCGAAACCCGACACCGCCAACCACCCCTAAAGAAAAAAAAAGACAAAAATATTTAAAACCGCTTGACATTGGCTTCGCAATGCCGTATGTTTGCAGTGTTGTCACCCGGGACGGGGTTGTCCCAAGAAGAGTCTCTCTGTTTAGCTTGCCGCGTCGTAGTTCGATTGCCATCGAAGCTACTTCCTTAATTACAATCTGTTCCTATGCGTGCAAGTCTGGCCGTGCTGTGCCTGACAATTGCTCTTGTGGCTCCTCATGCGGGGGAAGCACAGTTGAGAGCTGTCAGAAACTCAGGCGGAGATATATCATTTAAAAGTGTTTCCGGTGCTGAAAATGCTCCGGAGCAAAATCCTGTTGCTGCCAACTCGAGTCTTGATTCGAGCGCAGTGGGCAAGATCGCGTTCAGCCAACTTCCAACGTTCTTCTCGTCTTTTGAGGCCGCTTCACTCGGCCCGGAGCAATTACTACGTCCCAAAGTTCAGCTACTTCCAGAGCTGCGTGTGTCCGACCCCTGCAAAGGGGTGGACACCGTAATAGAACTACAAAACAATCTCCTAAATCCATTAACGCTCGCATCCCTGCGGCTCAGCGATTCATCACACTTCGCTGTGGCCACACCGGATCTGCCAATTACCCTCGTACCCAATGAGACCTTGCGACTTCACATTCACGCGAGCGGCAAGGTCTCGGGTACGTTTTTATCCCAGCTTTATTTCGGGCTCACCTCCGCCGAACAAAATTTCGATACGACGATCACGCTCGGCCTCGCCGTCGAAAGCGATCTCCCGTTCAATCCCTTTATAGAAGCTTCGACGATGCATGTCGGCCCGATCAGCGCCTGCGACTCACGTGAGTTCACGGTAATGGTCACCAATCCAATGTGTGACACGCTCAAGCTTACGAGTGCCCGCTGGTTTTCGCAGGCGAATTCTTTCTCGACGCTTTCGAGCGAAGATTTCCCACTCTATATCCCACCAGGCCATTCGCTCGAACGAACAATGCGCTTCATTCCCGGTATGGCCGGCGATATCAACGGACGGATGCTGCTCAGTTTCAAGTATGGTGGCAAGGTTCGTGACACCACGCTCAATTTTACAGGGACCGCAACTTCGCAGTTCAGCGCGTATCTGAAGGATTCGACGCTCGATTTCGATACCGTCCTCCACTGTGAGTTCAAGCAAATGACGAGCTACCTGCATAACAGCTCGTGCGATTCGATCCATGTTGAGGCGATCGAAATCAATTCTGAGTCAGGATATTCGCTTGTCGGTGAATTTAAGCCGACCTGGCTTGCGAAAAACGACAGCATGCCGATAAATGTCGTGCTCACCCCGGACAAATCTGGAGAGGTTAATAACAAAGTCGCAGTGCGTCTTTCCTCACGCGAAAGGGAAGAGCGTACGCTAACGTTGGATCTCACGGGAGTTGTCAAAGCCCCAAAGCGCGATGTTGTACTGCCTCGTCCGATGGCCTTTGTATTCGCAAAGCCGTGCAGCGAGATCGACACAGCCTTCTATCTTGTCAATCGCGGAATTTGCGACACACTATTTCTGAAGCATGTCGAGCTTTCGGGATCTAAGTGGTTTATTATCGACCCCCAAATAAAGTCAAAGTTAATCCTTCCCGGTGAGACATTCCGTATCCCGCTTACGATCGCGGTCGACCCTGAAGGCGCCGCTGAAGCGACGTTGCATCTTGCCGGCGTTGGGTTCGACAGCACGATCAAGCTTTCGGTTACCGTTGCGCCTGGTGGCCGCGCTCTGCAGCTTGTTGCCGATGATACAATCTTTAAAGCGACGCTCTGTCAGTCGGCGACGAAGACATTCATACTTCGTAACCCAGGTTGTATCGATCTACCGGTCGATTCACTCTTTATCCCCGGTGGCCCCGAATCGCAGACGCAGTTTCGAATTCTCTCGGATCTGCCGAAGCCCTTCGTTGTAAAAGCTGGCGATGTGCTGCCGATCCAGATCTCGTTCGACGCCGATGGTAACGGAGATGGCGATGCGATATTGTCATTCCGAGCCTCTTCAGTCGGCATTTCGCAGGATATCCATTTGCTCGGTGCCGTCCTTGGACATAAGGCAGTTGCTCGTATCGGGTTGCTTGCGGGTCGCGGCGAACAACAAGCAACTTCGACCGCTGGGCAAACGGTCGCGATATCGGTTGTCGCGCTTGACGATCTTCCAGACACCGTATCCGTCACTGGCCTTTCATTCAATCTGCGTTTTGACCCGAGCATTCTGACGCATCGGACGATCGATGGTGTGAACGGCTGGACCGTTGCATACGCAAACGATTCGAACGGGCGTATGCAAATGTATTTTGTGCATCAGGGCGCCGCGAAACTTGCCGCGGGCAGCGAGATCGCGAAAATCAGTTTTTATACGACGCTGAGCGATTCGAGTTATTCGAAGATCACGCTTGATGAGCCGCGATTTAACCCGGAAGACGCGAGCTTCGAACGGTGCAAACTTTCGGCATTGAGTGCCGACGATACGCTCCGCATCGATATCAGCATGTTTACAGGCGATGGCGCCGATCACGGGATGCTGGGCGAACGCTCAACGATTCGCGGCATGGCGGTTTATCCAAATCCAGTTACTTCCAACCCGGGTAAGATCGCAATGGCCGAAGTCGATTTTACATTGGCCGATGAAGGCTCGGTTCAGATGCTGTTGCGCGATGACCTCGGCCGTCTTGTGTCGGTTCTCTTGCAAGCTCACATGTTCGCAGGCAAGCACTATATCCCGATCGCTCTGCCGCTGTCGGCGCAAGGAAATTATTTCCTCTCCGTCGAATCGGACAATTTTCGTGATGTCCGAAAGGTCATCATTCGCAATTAATCGTTTTCAGCGGAGCCAGTTTACATTTGGGAATCGGCTTTCCGTTTCGTATATTCGGGGCGAGTTGATGTACTTGTCTTACCAAACCCACTATGGAAACTACTGAAACATTCGTTACTGCACCGGTGATGTCGGCACCTTCTTCGACGATCGATACTGTCGCGGCGGTATCCTACGCAGGATTTTGGAAGCGCGTCGCTGCTGTAGCCATTGACGGCATGCTTACAGGTGCGGTTACGTGGATCATCGCACTTGTCCTCGGTGGAGACGATTAGTAAGACCATCGACGAAATCCTCGTG
>JBBSDW010000221.1:0-3835 GCA_038240295.1 Kapaibacterium sp. (SeqCode) | reverse complement strand
GATGATAAAAAAGAGAACGTAGGCGATCGCGCACGCGTAGCCCATACTGTCGGCCTTCTCGAACGCATTTTCATAGACTGCGTATACGAGCGTCTGCGTTCGGTTGAGCGGACCACCTCGCGTCATTACGTAGATTTCGTTAAAGATCTGAAAGCTTCGTATCGTGTTGAGCACGATCGCAAAGAGGAGCGTCGGCTTGATGACGTGCATCGTGATTGAAATGAACTGCTGCCATTTCGTGGTTCCTTCGAGATCGGCTACTTCGTAATAATCCTTCGGCACATTCTCGATTGCGGCGAGGAACAGCACGGCATAGTATCCGATCGAGATCCAGATATCCATTGCCATGACCGCCGGCAGCGCCCACCCGGGTTCGAGCAGCCAGCCTTTGCTCGGAGGAGTGATACCGACCATTTTGATCAGCGTGTTGATATAACCGCTCGAACTATAAAGATTGGTGTAGATCAAGGCGATCACAATGATCGAAGTAATGCTCGGAAGAAAAAGCGAAGATCGGTAAAGATCTTTGAATTTCTTGACCTGACTTAACAGCACCGCAAAGAGCAGTGCGAAGCCCATGGTGAAGGGGATCGTCCCGAGAACAAAGATCGAAGTGTTGAGGAGCGACTGCCAAAAAACTGGGTCATGCAAAAGCTTTGCATAGTTCGCAAGTCCTGTCCATACCCACTGGTTGTTCAGCGTCCGATATTTCGTGAAGGAGATAAAGAACGCGTATCCGAGCGGGTAGGCCCAGAAGAGCGCGAAGGCGATCAGCCAGGGTGAGAGCAGGAGAAGTGTCGAACCGAGTTGTGGATGCTTTCGCCGCATGTGCGAAATTACGCTGCTTCAAAGAGCACGGGAGCAAATTGTCTTAAGTGCGAATAGAGCGAGCAGAGCGGCAGGCCGACAACGTTGTAATAATCGCCGTCGATGCGGCTCACAAACACGGCTCCAAAATCTTCCTGAATTCCATACGCCCCAGCTTTATCGAGCGGTGCGCCGGTCGCGACATAGGCTTCGATCTCCATCCTGTCAAGCATGCGAAACGTGACATCTGTATGCTCGACAAAATGCAGCGTCTCTTTGGACTGAGCATCGATCAAAGCCACGCCTGTGTAGACAGTGTGCGTTCGGCCGCTTAAGCGAGAGAGCATCTCGATGGCTTCTATGGGATCTTTCGGTTTGCCCAGGATCACATCATCTAGGACAACGATCGTATCGGCACCTAAAATGATGGCATTGTCTGAAGTTTTATCTGCAAGTGCGTTCGCCTTGCGCAATGCCAACTCGGTGACGACTGCTTCGGGCGCGATCGATCCTTCGACCGTTTCATCGACATCACTCGGAACGATCGCAACATCCCTAAGGCCGAGCAATGCTATCAAGAGACCACGACGAGGCGATTGGGAAGCGAGGATCAGTCGCACTCTGTTTACCGCGATTGTGAAAGTTTCACATTATATTGCGCCGCTTTTTGACTGAGACTCGCTTTTGATATTCCCAACTCCTGGGCAATCTCCTCTGTCGAATATCCGGCTTTGGCGAGCGCACCAACCTCCTCGGCAAACTGGCGAGCGCGAAACGATTTGATCAGGGAGCCACCCAGATTGTTGACCTTAAGGAAATGAATCAGGTCGATGCGTCGGCAGTGAAGTCGCTTTTGGATATCGGAGACGATGCTTCCACGCCTCCGCATCTCAAGGATTACCTGTTGTTGTTCAGGTGTAAATTGTCGTTTGTTCACGCGGCTCCAATGGGTTTCGTTACAACGCTATCATCTGAAGTTGCTGCTGGCTGAAGACTCCAATGATTCGGAACAATCATGTGGCCGCGGATCAATGAAACATCTCTTTGATCATGCCCCATGTGCGACGAACGCCCGAAGATGGACGCGAGACGAAAATCGTGGAGGAATAGGAGACAGCGTTATCAAAAGAGATCTGCAAACGATATTTATAAAGATCGGAAGCCGGAGTCTTTGGGCTGCCTTGTCCTGACGGCTGCGCGCCTGATACGTGAACATCTCTGAAGTGGTAGTTCGAATAATTGCCCGTCGCGTTTAGCGAACCGACCTGCGAGAACGCGGAAGTACCGATATCGCTTCGCTCGACGATATAACTCTTGACCCCCGTCTCAACCCCTGTCTTCCAATCGACAGAGATCACATCGCCATCCGTGTGTGCAGTAAAACTATCGATCACACTGCTGAAATCGGCATACGCGATGCCTGCAGCGACCAACAGAAAAACCGTGAGTAGGATAGTTTTCTTCATTCAGTTCGACTTAACCACTTCAAATATACAACATCCCGCGATAGAAGAACGCAAACCGAGGTCGGTCGTTACAAAGTTAGTTGCAAATGGAAAACTATTGGGCCTGCGGTGTGTGTCAATCCCGCTCGAAAACCGCAGCAATACCCTGGCCAACTCCGATGCACATAGTGGCGAGCCCACGTTTAAGTTTGCGTCGTTTCATCTCATTAAGCAGCGTCCCGACGAGTCTTCCGCCCGAGGCACCGAGCGGATGGCCAATGGCGATCGCGCCTCCGTTGAGATTGACGAGCGAGGGGTCCAATTTGAGTTCGCGAATGATTGCCAGACTTTGCGAGGCGAAGGCTTCGTTAAGCTCGATAAGATCGAGTTGATCGGTCGTAAGCTTCAGTCGCTCGAGCAGTTTACGCGTAGCGTAGATCGGTCCCACGCCCATACAACGCGGCGAGAGCCCTTCGACTGCACCCCCAACATACCTGCCGAGCGGTTCGACATTCAATTGCTTGAGCACACGTTCGCTGACGACACAGAGCGCACTCGCTCCATCGTTGAGGCTGCTGGAATTTCCTGCCGTTACGGTGCCGCCTTTACGGAAGGCAGCTCGGAGTGTCGAAAGTTTTTCGAGGGATGTGTCCTTGCGTGGCTGCTCATCGCTGGTGACTCGAATGGGGTCGCCCTTTTTTGTAGGAATTTCGACTGCGACGATCTCATCCTTGTAAATACCAGCTTCCTGGGCTTTGATCGCACGTTGATGCGATTCGTAGGCGAACGCATCCTGATCTTCACGAGCGATCTTCCAATCGCCGGCCACATTTTCGGCCGTTTCACCCATCGATTCAAACGGGAACATTGCCTCGAGTTTTGGATTTGGGTAGCGCCAGCCGAGGGCCGTATCATAGGCAACGAGATTGCCGAAGAGTGCTGCACCGGAAACATTCTTTGGAATGGAGTAAGGCGCACGTGTCATGCTTTCGACGCCGCCTGCAATGATAATATCGGCTTCGCCAGCTTCGATCGCTCGGCTTGCCTGGATGACGGCATCGAGGCTCGAGCCGCACAAACGATTGATCGTCACCGCTGGCACTCGCTCCGGAAATCCTGCAAGGAGCGCGGCCATGCGAGCAACATTCCGGTTATCCTCGCCCGCTTGGTTTGCGCAGCCGAACTGCACATCGTCGATCGCATTGGTGTCGATGCCTGCACGCAGCGCGGCTTCTTTCATCACCAAGGCCGCCATATCATCGGGACGAACATCTTTGAGTGCGCCGCCATATTTTCCAAACGGCGTTCTACAATAAGAAACGATATAAGCAGGCATGTTGGGCAAGTATGAATTATGAATTATGAGGTATGATCCTTAGGGTAGAACGTGTTTCCGGATTCGGCGTATCTTCTTAACAATGCGGCCGGACGGTACCGATCCGCGCCATATTCCCGCGAGAGTGCTTCCAGGATCGCGACAACGGTGCAGGCTCCGATCTCATCGCAAAACATAAGTGGGCCGACAGGATAGTTTGTCCCAAGCTTCATCGCAGCGTCGATATCCGCGACAGTCGCAACATTTT
>JBBSDW010000220.1:0-3868 GCA_038240295.1 Kapaibacterium sp. (SeqCode) | reverse complement strand
AATTTTTGACAAACGAGATCGAGCTTCTGGTCCTGCGCTGTCTCGAGATCTTCGTGACCGGTTTTGAAGAATGCAGAGGTGTAGACCATCCTGTCACCGAGGAACCAGCCGAAAAAGTCATTGCCGCGATCGTAGTGGCTACGGATCACGCGCTCATCCTGCGCCTTGGAATGGATCAGAACTTCGGGAAGGAAATTCGAAAAGAGAAACTTGAGGTGATGGCCAACATACTGATAGTTGAAGAAGAGCGTGCGATTCTGGATAAGCTTCTGCAGATCGCAGGCGATATCCACGCGGCCGTTCATGTAATCCTCGATAAAGGTCGTGATCGGTACTTTCACGCCATCTTTGTAGCGCGATGCGACCTTTTGATCTTTGACGATGACGAGCTCAGTTATCTTCTTCGTAGCGAGTATCTCGTTCTGCATAGAGCGGGACGTATAAATAGGAAAAACAGTGGAACGGCGAGGCATGAATTAGTTGGGTGCAACAGCAGAGTTTGACAGATTGATTCAGCTAAAAAGGATTTGTGAAAGTAGTTGTCACGACGAGCTTTGGAGAGGGTGTCAGGTATCGGGTGTCAGGTGTCGCGCGTGTTGTCCGGTATCCGGTATCCAGTATCCAGTATCCAGTGTCCGGTGCCCGGTATCCGGTGTCGGGTTGGGGGCGATGACGAGTTGCTACGATTGCATGTCATTGCGAGGAGGATTGATTCGCAAAGCGAATCAACCGACGAAGCAATCTCCAGGCGCGGGGGATGATGCGAAAACTGAGTATCCCGCTCCGGGAGATTGGTTCGTGGGCGGGGGGCCTCCTCGCAATGACCCGAATTTGTTGGGGCCTTTGATTGCCTGCGTCCCGACACCCGACACCGGATACCGGATACCGGACACTCGACACCGGACACCCGACACCCGACACCCAAAAGGCACTAAGCCAACCAATCGCAAGTTTCGAGTGCAGGCAGGTCGGCGATAATTTATAACGCCGACACCCGACACCCAAGTCCCCATGTCAGAAGTTACCTCATATAAGGAAGGAGAATTTTGCTGGGCTGAACTCGCTACGACCGATCAGGAGAGCTCGAAGAAATTCTATACGAGCCTATTCGGGTGGAACGCGAGCGATCAGCCGCTGGGAGCGGACGCCACATATACAATGCTTGAACTCAAGGGTAAAACGGCCGCTGCGCTTTACAGTCAGGATCAGGCGCAGCGTGAGTTCGGAATTCCGCCTCATTGGAATATTTATATCGCTGTCGACAATGTTGATGAATCGGCAAAAAAGATCGGCGAACTCGGCGGCAAGTTCCTGGCCGAACCGTTCGATGTCATGGATGTGGGCAGAATGGCGATCGCGACCGACCCGGACGGTGCAATGTTCGCGATCTGGCAAGCGAAGCGGCATATCGGGGCTTCGATCAAAGATGAAGTAAATACCTTTTGCTGGTACGAGATTTCGGTCAATGACCCCGAAGCTGAGAAGAAATTTTACGAAGGCCTTTTTGGATGGCAAGCGCATGTAACTTCTGAATATACCGAGTGGGTGCTCGGCGAGTCGCATATTGGCGGAATGTCAAAGATCCAGGACGATTGGGGACCGATCCTGCCGCATTGGACAGCCTGCATCATGGTTGGGAACGTCGACGAAACGATCAAAACTGCAAACGAACTCGGCGCGAAAACAACCGTAGAGCCAATGGATATCCCAGGCACAGGCCGCTATGCAATGTTCGAAGATCCGCAAGGCGCCCAGCTCGCCATTTACTCCACGCTCTCGGAAATGTAGGTCGGGTTTCAAACCGACCACACTCTAAAGGCCCAGTTTAGCTCCGAGGGCAACAGCACCTCTCAACCTCAGTATCATTGAAATAACGCCATTTGGGCACAAAATCGGCCCTCAAAGCCGTTGATGTCCCCGCCTCCTTTTACGAATAAAAAAGAAAAAATTTGCATTTCGACTTAAAAAGTAGCATATTTGCGTTGTATGATTCGTGTTCCAATTCGTAAGCTCTCGTTTTGGGGCAGCTTTTCGCCAAAAAGACTTCGAACTTATAAATGGAGTCCGTAAGGTTTCGCATCTTTATCACAACCTAAACACTATGCTAAGAAGAAAGACCGCGCTCGCCGTAGCAGGATTAGCCGTCCTGTTTACCATGGGTCTTCAAAGCTGTTCAAGCAAGGCCACAGAAGAACAGATGAAGACACTTTCCGATCTCGATCATCAGCGTGATGGCTTGAAGAACGACCTCCAGTCAGCGCAGGATCGCATGAAAGACGCTCAAGGCAAACTCGCACAGCAGGACCGCGATTTGAGCGATTGCAATCTCGATACCCAGGCAGCCAAAGATGGCCTGATGCGCTGGCCCAACGTATGGGCTGACAGTGCCGATTGGAGAATGCCTGCAACCATGAATCATTAAGCCAATCCAACAAACACTATGACCATGATGAAATCACTGAAACTGTTTGTGTTGGCTTTCGGACTTGCAGCACTTGCTGCACCGCAGGCTCGCGCACAATATCCGGAAGATTTTACGAAGGATCAGGCCGATTCGACCATCCTCTATCGTCGCAACGAAGTGTCGCAGCTTAGCACCGATCTCGGTCAGGCGAACGATGCTGCGACCAAGGCGATGTCCGATGTTGCCACCCGTACCGGCGACAATGGTAAATGCCGTGACGATCTTTATTCGATGTTGGGTTCGGATCGCAATGGCTACAATGCCTATCGCGAGCGCCTCGCACGCGACGAGCAGGAGCTTTCTGCCCTTCGCTCGATCCAGCCAAGCATGTTGAACGATAATGCAGCTCGCGTGAGCGCACTCGAAAACGACATCCGCGCACTTCGCTCGGATAAGCTCGTGCTCATTCGCGATAACAATTCGCGCGTGTCGCAGCTTTCGCAGGGATTCGTTCAGCTTCGTAACAGCATGGGACCCGCGCCAAGCTCGAACTCGACCTATACCGTAGGTACGTGGCGCGCGAATCGCGATTGCCTTTGGAACATTGCCAAGAAGCCGGAAATTTACAATGATCCGTTCGCATGGCCAAAAATCTGGCGTGCGAATATGGAGCTCATTCACAATCCGGATGTGATCCATCCAGGTCAGCAGTTGCAGATCGTCAAGTCCGAAGTGACTCCCGAAGATCGCGACGCAACCGGCTATCGCCATCGCCGCCACTGATCGCATCTCGAATTAAGTTCGAATCGAGGCCGTCCTTCTCACGATCGTGGGAAGGACGGCTTTGAATGTTTAGGCGCGGGAATTGTTCAGTCCTTGGGTGCAATGCTTTGCTTGATACATGGAAATTAAAGAACGAAAGATCAGGATCTCGCAGCAGGATGCTGTAAATATCTTTGGGCCCAATGATCAGTACCTCCAACTGATCGAACAAAAATTCGACGCCGGCATCGTCGCTCGCGGCGACACCGTGATCGTACACGGCTCATCGGACGAAGTCGCCCAGATCGAACGAGTCTTCAAAGAACTAAGCTTTATTCTCGGGAAATCGGGATCGATCTCGCTCAGAGATGTAACGACGGTACTCGATCTGATCACCGAAGGCCGGGAATCGTCGCTCGGCGAAACAGATCTTGATTCGGTCGTACTCTTCGCGCATCACGATGCGATCAAAGCAAAGACTCCAACCCAAAAGCTTTATTATCAGGCAGTAAAAAAGAACGATATTGTTTTCGCGATCGGCCCAGCCGGCACCGGCAAAACATACCTTGCAGTAGCGATGGCCGTTGCCGCGCTTAAAAATCGTGAGGTCAATCGTATCGTACTCGCTCGGCCTGCAGTCGAAGCTGGCGAGAGCCTCGGATTTTTGCCTGGCGATCTTTCACAAAAGGTCGATCCGTATTT
>JBBSDW010000219.1:0-3881 GCA_038240295.1 Kapaibacterium sp. (SeqCode) | reverse complement strand
GCCGTGCTGCCCGCGACGGCGTGTTAAACACGCACTCCTTTTTTCCGTTCCGACTGCCTTTTGCTTTGGGATTTGTTTTGGATGGAAGCGATAGTAGGCCGCACCGGTGTTGTCGTTTGATGCAAATTCGATCATTACTCGTTTCGCTGACCCTTCTTTTGGCTACCTCGATCAATTGGGCGCCGGCTGTCGCACAACCGCGCACGCAAACCCTCAAGGGCGATGCTGCGCTTCAGGAGCATGTGCCGAGTCAGCCAACTGCTGGCAAAAAAGAAGTTGAAAAGGCATTCCAATTTCAGCGGAGGCTCATGCACAGTCTTGAAACCATCGATGGGGTGATCAAGAACTGGGCAAGGACTGCGACTCTGCCCGCAGTAAAAAAAGATCCGGATGCGCTTGCGATCTCCTATGGCTGCGAAGGACTCATGGAGATCGAACGCGATTCTTCGAGCCGCGCAGACTCGCTGCTCAAAAAAGCGATGCCCCTTTTTAAATACAAAGATTCGAAATCCTATTTCCTTGTCGCGCTTGCACAACTTGAAAGCAAGCAATCGTTTTACGATCAGGCTTTCCGAGTCTATGCGGAGATCCTTACGAATTTCGATTCGCTCGATGCGTTGAAAGATATTACGTTCTATTCCGAATCGGGGTATGCGCCATACGCCTACGGAATCGACGCGGCGCTTCACATAGCAAATCTTGGCCGATCCATCGCCGAATTCCAGGCGCCGGCAATAGCGCTTCTAAAACAATCTGCCGACAAACATCCTGTCGATGCGCTCGGACTGATGTCGCTCACCGGACTAAAATATCTCGACTCGGCCAACGTCGCCGATTACAAATTCAGGATCGAACAACTCTGCTCGCGCAAAGCAGACCTTCGCAAAGTCGCCGATAAATTTGAACTCCAATTTGCAGAAGCGAAAAAAGAGTAGCTCGTTTTTTCACACACCTACATTCACCTTATGTCTAAGGCCTGCACGCATCTTGAATCATTAAGCCCGCAGGAGCCGCATTCAACAGGCTGCGAGGAATGCCTGAAAACGGGCGCCTCGTGGTTGCATTTGCGCCTCTGTCTTAACTGCGGTCACGTAGGCTGCTGCGATAGCTCGCCCGAGCGTCATGCCACGAAACATTATCACTCCGACGGACATCCCGTCATGATGTCGTTCGAGCCTGGCGAAGACTGGG
This sequence comes from Kapaibacterium sp. (SeqCode), assembly GCA_038240295.1. Taxonomy (GTDB): domain Bacteria; phylum Bacteroidota; class Ignavibacteria; order Palsa-1295; family Palsa-1295; genus JABDDM01. Next base: position 2,690 of record JBBSDW010000219.1, on the reverse strand, counting down.
GATATTGCTACGCCGACAAATCCGAATTCGATATGAACGATCCCACATTCGCGGCGGCCGTTGGCTCCATCAAACAAACCGATTATCTTTTGTGAACGAACGCGCGATGCAATGGCCGTTGCTGGAGTATTCAGCGTGGAAGCAAACGTGCACGACGCTCCAACTTTGGAGCCAGATCGTCGGCAAGATCAAGATCGCACTTTGCACGCCAGAAAGTCATTGGTGGCATGTCGCGCTCCACGTTACCCAGAGGGGACTCACCAGCGGACCAATCCCGTATCGAGAGGAAGTCTTCGAGATCGTGTTCGATTTTGTACGTCACCATTTGACGATCGCCACGAATAGCGGTCAGACACGAGAGATCAAACTTGAGGCAAAGTCGGTCAAGACATTTTATTCCGAACTCTGCGATGCACTTTCTTCATTGGGCATCGATGTGAAGATCGACACACTGCCAAAAGAGATCGCAAACCCGGTCCCATTCGATCGAGACGAAACGCACGAGAGTTATGACGCAAAGTCGGTCGAGGACTTTCGAACGGTGCTGCTCAATTGCGATCGTGCCTTCAGACAGTTTCAAGCGAAGTTTTGTGGCAAGTCGAGTCCGGTTTTGTTTTTCTGGGGAAGCTTCGACCTGACCGCGGTCAGGTTTAGCGGCCGCAACTTGCCAGCGAAGGATGCCAACGCAGCGCAAGCGGAAGTCGAAGAAGAATTTGCGCTCGGGTTTTGGCCCGGCAGCGAAACATATCCAAAGGCAGCATTCTACGCTTACGCAATCCCCGCTCCCGAGGGGTATTACGCATCGAGCGTCAAACCGAAAGACGCATGCTTCGATAAAAATCTTGGCGAGCTTATTTTAGATTACGACGCGGTTCGCAATTCGAGCGATCCTTATGCTGCGATCCTTGAATTTGCCGATAGCACTTACGAAGCGTTGGCCGAAATCGCGAACTGGGATCGAAAGCATCTCGAGCGCGTGATCCTCGAACCGATTCCGTAACTTAGTATTTGACTGCAGTCAAGCGTTTGTTTTCAGCGACTGGGCGGCAGCAACCAGTGCGCGTCCACGATGGCTGATCTTGTTTTTTTCGTCAGGAGTCATTTCGGCGAATGTTTTGCCTCCTGCTTCGTTCGGCTCGAACACGGGATCGTAGCCAAACCCATTCGACCCGCGCCGCTCGCGAGTGATCACGCCTCCAACTTCGCCACTAAATAACTGCTCCACACCGTTTTGATCAACGAAGGCGATAACGGTTCGAAAGCGAGCGTTGCGATCATCCTTACCGGACATCTCGGATAAGAGCTTGGCAACATTATCATCATAGCTCACTTTTTCACCGGCATAACGAGCGCTGAACACCCCTGGCGCACCGCCCAGCGCATCAACTTCAAGACCCGTATCGTCAGCGAGAGTTGGAAGTTTGATTAGGCCATGAACCGTTCGAGCTTTGATCAGCGCATTTTCTTCAAGCGTTGTTCCGGTCTCCTCGATCTCGATGCCACCAAGTCCAGCTTCTTCCAGCGTTTGAATTTCGATGGATTGGCCGAGTTTGCCACGAAGCACGGCAAGGAGTTCATCGCGTTTGTGTTTATTGTTTGTTGCAAGGATGATGATCATATTCTAAAACAAAAGTTCGACAGCCTGCCCCACACTCTCTACGCCTGAAATGCGCTTACCTTTTGCCAGGCGATCGAGCGCTTTTAAATTTGCTTTTGGAAGGATGATATGTTCGAAGCCAAGCTTCAATGCTTCCTGAACGCGAATTTCTGGCTGAGGTACAGCGCGGACTTCTCCTCCCAGGCCGATCTCGCCGATGAGGCAAGTGCCGCCGTTGGCTGGAACATCCCGATGGCTGCTCACCACGGCCATCGCGATCGCGAGATCGACTGCCGGTTCGTCGATATGCAAACCGCCAGCAATATTGATGAAGACATCGCTTTGCGAAATGCGAATGCCGAGTCGTTTTTCAAGAACCGCAAGGAGCATCGAAGTTCGCCGCTGATCGTATCCGGTAACCGTTCGCTGCGGATTGTTAAAATAGGACGCCGAGACGAGTGCCTGCACTTCGAGCAGCACCGGCCGCGTCCCCTCGAGAATTGCCGAGACGATCGAGCCTGACGATCCATCCTGACGCTCACTCAAAAATATCTCTGATGGATTCGGCACTTCCATCAGTCCTTCGGAGGTCATCTGGAATACACCGATCTCATTTGTTGAGCCGTAACGATTCTTCGCTGCGCGCAAGATTCGATACGCATGCGTTCTTTCGCCTTCAAATTGCAAAACAGTGTCGACGATGTGTTCGAGCACCTTGGGTCCCGCGATCGAACCTTCCTTCGTGACGTGACCGATAACGAATACCGGCACACCACTCGTCTTCGCATACTGCATGAGCAGTGCGGTCGATTCGCGAACCTGCCCGACGCTCCCTGGTGCCGATTCGATCATCGAGCGAAACATCGTTTGGATCGAATCGATAATAAGAATATCGGGCTGATGCTCCCGAGCAGAATCGAGCACGGCCTCGACATTCGTTTCCGAAAGCACCGAAAAATCTTCGTTGGCCATGCCGAGTCGCTCTGCGCGCATCTTGATCTGCTTTGCGCTTTCTTCACCACTCACATAGAGGATGCGCGCAGTCATCAGGCTTCGTGCCATCTGCATCATGAGCGTCGACTTCCCGATGCCG
>JBBSDW010000218.1:0-3884 GCA_038240295.1 Kapaibacterium sp. (SeqCode) | reverse complement strand
CTTGCCCATCACGAGGCTCTGAATAAACCTCCCGCCGGCGAAACGGGTCGAATCGATGACCTTCATCGTTGTTGCGTTCACCCAATAGATAGATGCCGTGTTATTCATGAAATCTCCCCAGCAGAGCACCGCGAGTTGATCATGTATGCTATCGGCAAAGACCGTTTGAGGTGTGATACCCACAGCAATCGAATCGGCGACGGTATTACCAGCGATGTCATAAACCTTCAACCACTTCGTACCATTCGAAATGAACGCCTTGTTGTGCAGCACTGCAGCGCCGATGTTGGTACCATTCCCAAGCGGTATCTCACCAACCACTTTGGAAGACTGCAGATCGACAAGTGCGGCGAAGTCGGAATAAAGCTGCGTCACGATCGCACGTGTTGGCGATATCTGGATGATCTTGTTGGGTGCTTGACCCGTTGAGAATGCGATCGAATCAAGCTTCTTGACTGTGTCGGGCCTGGCTACAACGATCTTGCCAGAGTTATTCATCACGAGATAGAGATTGCCATTGATGATCTCGACATCGTTGCCGACATCTCCAAGACTTGGAAGAAGATTGTGGACGGTGCTGTCGTTCGTGGTAAAATATGCGTCCAGTGTCGAATTGCTTTTAGCGTATTGTCCTTCGTTCAGCACGAACACTGCGCGTGTGACGGCGGTCGGTGTCTGAGGTGTCGTGGTCGTGCTCGACTCACAGGACTGCAACAAACCGATCGCTCCAAAAAGCAATATGAATTGTAGGATGCGTAAGACGTTTTTCATCACGGTATTGGATTTGGTTGAAATGCGAGTTTGACCGAAAGCCTGATCGATCTTCCCGGTAGTGGAAAGCCAGGCTGCTCGGTGTATTGTTTGTTTGTAAGATTTTTTAGCGCAAGCTGCGGCTCGAGAACAAGTCCGTTGCTGATCGGAATTGCTCGCGCAGTGGCCGTAGCATCGAGGGTTGTGACTGGCTCCAGCATGCTGCCGGGGTCATTGCCGATATCGGTAAATCGGTGACCGCGATATCGCGCAATGAATGCAAGCGAACCAGTCGCTGATTGGATCAGCTGTGCGGTAAAGAGCGAACTTGTCGGAGTCGTGAACGGGATCTCGCGATTGAAGACAGCTGGGTCATTCGTCGTATTCCTGGCGCTCAACAGTGTGTAGCTCTCGGAGATGTCGATCGTCCAGAGCGAAGCAGGGCTCCATCGAAATGCCCCATTTAACTCGGCTCCTTGATTGCGCGAGTTCAGAATATTGGTCGGAGAAAAAATATTATTGGCGCCCGGGAGCCAGAGAATCTGATCGGTGAGATCAGAGTAGAAATAGGAGACGCCGAGGGATAGCTCGACTCGTTCGATCGGCGCAAAGCTGCTTCGAAGATACGCTTCCCCGCTCGCCGCATGTTCTTCATGCAGCTTCGGATTTCCGCCAATTTTCCAATAGAGTTCGTTCAATGTCGGCGCGTGATAGCCCGTCGAAAAAGCTGCACCAGCTTCCAGCCACTGATATGGGCGATAGCTCACCGATAACTGCGGCAGCAGTTGCGGACGAAGCAGCGCATTCCACTCAGAACGCAATCCGACGACCGCCTCCAGCACAGAAGCGGGCGTGAACTTCAACGCAGCGAATGCAAAGGCATGATTTCGTGTGATCAGCGAATCCCCTTTTGATACAAAGTCTTCATTACTAAAGAGAAAATTGCGCGAAGCTTCCACGCCAAAGTTTAGTAGCACGATGTCGCTCAACGCTTGCGATGCATGAAGATCGGCGCTCAGAATTCGGTTGAGGTAGTGATCGTTGAGCGGCTCACCAAGTTGCACGATATGCGGATCGGAATAGGTCTCATATTGCGATTGATACGCAAAAGCCGCTTCAAGCGAGCCGCCATGATCGAATGGTTTATCAAGTTTGAGTGCCGCAAAAAGATCTTCGTCGGTCTGACGGGCATCGAACGCGCTTGCACCACGATAGTCGATCGTCGCTGCGCCCGGCGCACCGCGATCGGCTGTCGTATAATCAAAGAGTGCCGAAAGCCTTGCTGCACTCGCGATAGGCGCGTCATTCGGGTTATTCAGAAAATCGGCGGTGAGTGAAAAATCACGGACGGTGGCGTCGTTATTCTCTCGACGCTGAATGAGGCCAGTCGATTGAAGAAAAGGAAATGCTCCGTCGGAATGCTGGTTCGATGCTGTCATCGAGATCGCAAGCGAAGGGTCCGGCCTGAAATCTGCCTTGAGATCCTCATCGACTTCGGAAGGCTGCCCTGAAGTTTGATACGCAAGCGCATTTGTTCCAACTTCGAATCTGGTTTCATCAGCATGGCGTGGCTCAAGCAGGATCGCAGCTCCGATCGCATCTCCGCCAAGCGTCATTGCAGCAGGCGGCGAAAGGACGCTGATCTTTTCAAGAGAATAATCGGCGGCGCGTCCGAAATCGCTGAGGCTGTTCTGATCGTTCGTTGTGCGAATGCCCTCTCGATAAACGATCGTGTATTCCGGCGGCAACCCGTGAATGCTTACAAATGCGACCCCGCCGAGTGAGCTGTATCGACGAACATCTACCGTCGAAGAAATAAGCGGCAATGCTTCCGAAAGTGTGGGCTCGCCCGTCAGTCGGGAAAGCGTATTAGTCGTAACCGACCGCTCGAAGCGGCCTTGCACGACACCGATCGAATCTGGCGCTGTTACAAGCACCGTCTCCGATCGATAAAGCCGGACAGAATCCCCTTTCGTCTGCGCATGAACATTTGAAGCAAAAACAAGCGCGATCGCTACCAGCAATAGGTGCAGGTAGTTAGTGATAAATCGAATGCTTGAATGATACCTCGCGCGCACCGATGCTCCAGAAAAACCGACGAGGAATCGGAGCGATGGAGTGTGCGGCGTGCAATGAAGGGAAGAAAATCCCGCGCGCAGATTTTTGACCCACGCGTACGCCATACCATCCAACGCCTCTCCCTCGAAGGCCGAATGAATTATTATGGATACGATGGCAGGTCTCCTGGCTTCTCCAGCGCAGAGATTTTCGATGGCTCGATAGTCTCTGGTCCTTCCCGGGTTTCCCCAGTGGGTCGCTTTATGTGGAGTTACAGTTGCGGGGCAGCTCTCGAATTGAACGAGATTCCCTTTTCACCTCAAGCAAAGCCTTTCAACTTTAGCCGAGGCACCATGATCCGTGAAACAATGAACTTGGGCGGCAAAGATACAACGAAATTGGGAGAGGAAGCCAGAACCAAAATGAGTACGACTTGCTACCACCTTATCGAATAATTGATATCTTTGTTGAGGTAACGGTCCCAGGCCCTTCGATCCGGGTGATCTCCGTGCCACGCCAGCAATCATCCTTCATTCCGATTTTACGAAGACCAAACGCGCGAGAGAGAAGCATGGCTAATCTTTATGTTGTCGCGCAATACCAGGATCGAAGAATCATCGCAAAACCGGTTTATGCCGCCTTTGCAAAAAGATCGGCTTCAATTGCCTTTTTCCCGGCAGGTTTGCTCACTCCCATCACAGAGAATCCGAGGATATTGCCCTGCATATCAACTCGCTCCATCACGGCATCGTTATCCGTTTCGATCATATAGCCAGGAGCTTCTGAGAATGTTACTTCCAGGAAGTCACCATCTGCATCAAACCAGATTTTTACGTGCTCGGCCATATCGTTTTTCCTTGTTTTGGACGGTCTGTGACATAGCTTGTCAACACAAACGCATCATCCACATCATACCTAACCACCACCGTAAGCCACTTGTTTCCGACAACGGGAAGCGAGATGGGTTGCGAGAGGTGTCGATAGAAGAGCAGGACCGACTCCATAAACTTGACACTCATAATAGACCAAACGTGCGCGAAAGAAGCATGGCTAATCTTTATGTTGTCGTTTCCACT
>JBBSDW010000217.1:0-3949 GCA_038240295.1 Kapaibacterium sp. (SeqCode) | reverse complement strand
CAACGAACGCGCGGAACGCGCAACGAATGACCGATCACACTGGACGTACTGGGTAGCATTTTCCACGGCCCTAATTTCTGTACTCGCGGCGATCGCAAGTTTGCTCGCGAGTCATCATTCGGACGAAGCGCTGATCGACCAGGTCAAAGCTTCGGATCAATGGTCGTTCTACCAGGCGAAAGGCATCAAGGGTGACCTGTTGCAAACCAAGTCTGCGTTGCTCGGTGCCCAGACGCATACGATCGATAGTGCCGACCTGCAAAAGATCGCTGGTTATGCGCGGGATCAATCGACGATCAAGCAACTTGCACTCGAGCTCCAGGCGAGTTCCGAGCTTCATCAGACGGCCCACGGCATCTTTGCCAGATCCGTCACGCTCTTCCAGATCGCGATCGCGCTTTCGGCCATTTCAATTCTTAGCCGCCGAAAGTCGTTATGGTTTGGGAGTCTGGCAATGGCAGGCGTCGGAATGTTTTTCCTGCTGCAGGCAATGATTTAGGCCGAACCCGTTTACACGAGACTTCGCCTACAACTCTTTCGGGTACAACTGTTGCGACTCGTTCTCAAGGTCGGGCGAGAATTCGGGAGTGTGCCGTTGCGCTTTGGTGCGAAGACGCAACGTTTTTCTGACACCCTGCCGGCTCATTCGTAGCGCTATCATCAGGACAGCCGGAATCCCCGCGACGAGAACCATCTCGATAATGTCGGGAGTAAAATCCTTCACAATTGCAGCAACAAGGGTCACCTCTTTCATAACGCATCCTCAAATGCAACAATAAGGCCGATTTGGATTGGTACCAGCAATACTAAAAACGGCGTTACGCAAATACCAACTTCCGCCTGCGCCAGCGCAATTCTTTCAGATGACCGACGATTTGAGGCAGGGATCGGGTCACGAAGGAGGCCCTTCGTGTCACTCGGCCGGAATTCAGCACACACCTGTCTGTGTGTCGTGAAGCGCCTGCTTCACGATCCCACTCTTTCAGAAGAAAAAAGTCGTCGAGCAAACGCTCAACGACTTCACTGCTGCCTCGCCAGGACTCGAACCTGGAACCTACTGCTCCAGAGGCAGCCGCCATACCATTAGGCCACGAGGCAATCGGCTTGCATTTCTGCAAGCGGAGTCAGAACACCGACTGATTCTCTCAGGTTTCGCTTACGAGATTGCCTCGATGCCTCTACTTTTTCGCCTGCTCTTGTGCTTCGACGAACCAGAGCCACTTATCGAGTCCGCGTGAGATCTCGGTGAGGATATCGGTTGAATCGGCATCTTCGAGTTTGTCGCACTTGTCGATGCTGTGACGAACGCCTTTCCCTGCCGTCGCAATCGCGGTGGAGAGCGCTTCGACGTGATCGTGACCGTCAGCGATGTCTGTCGGGTAATGCTTGAGCGACGAGGCCTTGTTCACAGCCTGCACCGTTCCCATTGCGATACCACCAAGCTGCACCACACGTTCAGCAACGAGATCGACATACGCCTCGGCGGCTTCGACGATCTTATCGAATAACTCATGAAGCGCGATAAAATCTGGCCCCTTCACATTCCAGTGTGCCTGCTTGCCCTGCAGCTGCAGATCGAGAAGGTCGGCGAGTCGCACGTTCAAAATATCGATAACTTTTTTTCGCGTTTCGAGCGGCAGGTCGTTCTTTGTTTTGTACATTTTAATTTAGCAATGAGAATGTTAAGTTAGAATGGCGAACGGCAATCTTCGCGCCAAGTGGGCACCGACCAACCAGAAGTCGTTATCCATTAAACTCCGCCAACTCTGCCCAGCGTTCGACTTTTTTGTCGAGTGACTTCATGAGCGACTCAAGTTCGCTCGATAGCTTTTGTACCGTTGCGTAGGAGTCGCCTCTTTTCGAAAGCTCCGACTCGATCTCCGATTTTCGCGCTTCTGACTTCGCGATCTCTGCTTCGAGCGATTCGTACTCCTTCTGTTCTTTGTAGCTTAACTTTCGCTTTGGCGCGGCGGCCTGTTTTGGCGGCTCCGGTTTTTTAGACTTCGATTTTTCGAGCGCATCCTGCTCGCGCAGCTCGCGTTCGCGGATCGTGAGGAATGCCGAGTAATTACCCGGATATTCACGAAGCCTGCCATCACCTTCGAATCTAAAAATATGATCGACGGTCCGATCGAGGAAATAGCGATCATGGCTAACGACGATCAGCGACCCTTCGAATCCATCTAAATACGATTCGAGCGTGACGAGCGTCGGGATATCGAGATCGTTCGTCGGCTCGTCGAGCAGTAAGATATTCGGAGTGCCGACAAGAATTCTCAAGAGATACAACCTGCGACGTTCGCCGCCCGATAGCTTCGAGATTGGCGCATACTGCATCTCGCTCGGAAAGAGAAAGCGTTCGAGCATCTGGCTCGCCGAGATCGTCGAGCCATCGTTGGTCGGAAAATGCTCGGCGATCTCCTTGATATAATCGATGACCCGCTGATTCTCACTCAGCGAGCGCGATTCCTGATCGTAGTATCCCAGCGCCACGGTCGAGCCGATCTCAAGCTTGCCTTTATCAGGTTGCATGCGGCCCGTGATCATCTCAAGCAGCGTCGTTTTGCCGGAGCCGTTGGGACCAATAATACCAATGCGCTCGCCGCGAGTCATTGCATAAGTGAAATCACGAACGAGCACTTTATCATCGAAGGCTTTCGAGACGTTGTCGAACTCGATCGTCTTGGTGCCGAGCTTACGAGTGCCAAGCGAGATCTCAAGCTCATCTTTCTCGCGTTCTTTCGGAGTCGAGATCAATTCCTGTGCGCGGTCGACTCTCGCCTTTTGCTTGGTCGAGCGCGCCTTCGCACCTCGGCGGAGCCATGCCAGTTCACGCTTCGCGAGCGATTGCCGTTTTTGTCCTTCGATCTTTTTTGTCTCGTCGAGCTCGGCTTTCTTTTCGAGATAGTAGGCGTAGTTGCCGTTGAAGGTCTGCGATGTTCCGCGGTCGATCTCAAGGATATGATCGGTCACGCGGTCGAGAAAATATCTATCATGCGTTACGAGCAGGAGCGCTCCCGAATATCTCGAGAGATATTGCTCGAGCCAACTGATCGTCTCGGCATCGAGATGGTTCGTCGGCTCATCGAGCATAAGAAGATCGGGCTCGACAATCAAGGCATGCGCAAGCGCCACACGCTTTCGCTGACCGCCCGATAGCTGACCCATCTTGTCATCCATTTCGGTGATGCCAAGCTTCGCGAGAATGATCTTCGCATTCGTCTCGATCTCCCACGCACCTGCCGCATCGATCTTTGCGCTTAGCTCGGTGATGAGCTTTCCGAGCGAGGCATTCTCATGATCGAGCGCCATCGCATGACATGCCGCTTCGTAGTCATGGATCAACCCAAGCGCATCGCTGCTTCGCGAAAAGATCGCATCCAGTACCGTCTCTTCCGGATCGAACTGCGGATTCTGCGGCAAATACCCGACACGGCTCCCTTCGGCCACGACCACCAAACCCGTATCCGGCGTCTCCTCACCGGCCAGGATCCGCATGAGCGTCGTCTTCCCGCTGCCATTCGTCCCGATCAACCCGAGCCGCTCCGACCAGTCGATGCCAAACGTGATATCGCTAAAAAGCGGTTTGTGACGGAAATCCTTACTTATTTTTTCGACGGATAGAATTGGCATAGGCGAGCCTAACGACGGGCAACCTCGGTTCGTTTACATGGTGCAGGTTCATCCGTTGCGTGAAAGGATAAAACAATCGCCCCGAATGATTCGTGCCCAAAGGGGCACCTTTCGTTCAAGCTTTGCGGTATCCCACACGCCTGTCATCCTGAACGGAGCATTCATCGCACCGGCGATGAATGCGGAGTGAAGGATCTCATGGAATGTTAGTGCTGTGGTTTAGTTGCTTGAGATTCTGAGAGTCAGTTGTCCCCAATATTCCATGAGATCCTTCACTTCACTAAAGCTCGTTCAGGATGACATGGTCTAAAACTTT
>JBBSDW010000216.1:0-4003 GCA_038240295.1 Kapaibacterium sp. (SeqCode) | reverse complement strand
TCCCATGGAGTCGACGAAGGGTCCATACATCAATCCCACAAAACCAGAATAATCTTTCTTGAGCAACGCGGCTGTGAACTTGCCGGCTTCGCGCTTTGCCTGAACTGCACGCGAATCACCAAGCTGGGCGTGCGCAGAGGAGCCGATAAAAAAAGAAAAGATGAGAGCCAGAGCGAGGATAAACTTCATAGATCTGCAAGAGCTAAAAATAAAAGGTGGATGAACCTTGGAAGGTCCATCCACCTTTTTGAAACTAAGAACTTAGATAAAGAGTGGCGCGAGCACAAGAGTGATCGTGCTAAGAAGTTTGATGAGAACGTGGAGCGATGGACCAGCGGTATCCTTGAATGGATCACCAACCGTATCGCCGACGACGGCAGCTTTATGAGCATCGGAGCCCTTGCCGCCAAAGTTACCCATCTCAATGAATTTCTTCGCATTGTCCCATGCACCGCCGCCGTTGTTCAGCATGAGCGCTACAAGAATTCCAACGATCGTCGCGACCATCAGGAAGCCTGCGACGACTTCGCCGCCCGAGGCGAGACGATGGCTCGCATCGAACACGAGATCTGAATTCGCGGCACTAACGACTGCACCGCCGCGCGCATGGTAGATAATCTTGAACAAGACACCAACGGCGATCGGTGTCGCGATCACGAGGATACCTGGAAGTACCATCTCCTTGAGCGCAGCGCGAGTCACAATGTCAACAGTGCGTGCGTAGTTCGGCTGATCGGTACCAAGCAGGATACCCGGTTTTTCGCGGAACTGGTCGCGTACGTCATTGATAACTGCGTATGCCGCACGACCGACGGCCTTGATCGCCATCGCTGTGAAGAGGAACACGAGTCCACCGCCGATGAGAGCACCCACGAACACTTCCGGCTTCGTAAGATCGACCGCGTCGAGCCTCAATCCGTAGTTCTTCAACTCGTCGAGATATGCAGAGAAGAGCAGGAACGCTGCGAGAGCCGCGGAGCCAACTGCATAACCCTTCGTGAGCGCTTTCGTCGTATTACCGACAGCATCGAGTCGGTCGGTCTTCGCGCGAATTTCATCGGGCTGCTGTGACATCTCGACGATACCACCGGCGTTATCGGTGATCGGTCCGAAGGTATCCATTGCAAGAATGTAGGCTGCTGTTCCGAGCATTCCCATAGTGGCGACGGCTGTTCCGAAGAGACCTGCGTCCTTCAATCCGCTCGAAGCACCGATATAGTACGAGCTGAGGATCGCACCGCCAATGACAAGCACCGGCATTGCGACGTTCTCAAAGCCCACTGCGATACCGGCGATAATATTCGTTGCTGGTCCAGTCTGAGATGCTTCTGCAATGCTTCTTACTGGACGATACTTATACTCGGTATAGTACTGCGTGATGAAGACGAAGGCAAGTGCCGTCGCAAGTCCGATCAAGCCGCAGAAGAAGAAACTGATCCATGCAGTCGAGGAAGCGCCATTCGGATCAGCAGGTGCAAGCAACCACCACGCAGCGACGCCAAAGCCTACCGCCGCAAGGATGGAGGTAAGATAATAGCCACGATTGAGCGCCTTCATCGGGTCCTCTGTCTCTTTCGTGCGGACGCTTACGATACCGATGATCGAAGCGATAAGTCCGAACGCGCGAGCAACAAGTGGGAAAAGAAGGATGCCAACGATGTCCGATTTGAACGCGCCGGGATTCGCAACGAAGAGTCCTGCAGCGAGGATCATTGCACCGATATTCTCAGCAGCCGTCGATTCGAAAAGATCGGCACCACGACCAGCGCAATCACCGACGTTGTCACCAACGAGATCGGCGATAACCGCAGGGTTACGCGGATCATCTTCAGGGATACCGGCTTCAACTTTACCGACGAGATCGGCGCCGACGTCAGCTGCCTTGGTATAAATACCGCCGCCAAGCTGCGCGAAGAGCGCAACGAACGATGCGCCGAATCCGTAACCACCGATGAGCAGCGGGATCTTGGCAACGTCAGCAACGACACCGGTCATTTTCACGAGTGCGAAGAGTCCGGCAACGCCAAGCAGCGACAATGACACTACGAACAATCCCGAAACCGCACCGCCGCGAAGGGCGGTCTGCAGTGCTTCGTTCAGGCTGCGCGTAGCGGCCGAGGCGGTACGAATGTTAGTGCGGATCGAAACCCACATACCGATATAACCGGAAGCGACCGAGCAGAGCGCTCCGAGCACAAAGCTGAGCGTAGTCCAAAATGCAAGCGTCTGAGTGTCGGTGACGGGATCGTTCGGATTGTGGGCTCTCACGAATCCATAGATCACGAAAATGAGAGCAGCCACGAGGATCGCAAAAATCGCGATCGTTCGGTTCTGCCTCCGAAGAAACGCCTCAGCACCTTCTTTGATCGCGTTCGAGATACGCTGCATCGCAGGCGTACCCTCGTCGCGTTTCATCACATTCGGTTTCAGGTAAAACGCTGCGAAGGCCAGCGCGAAAATACTTATCCCGAGAATCAGCCAGAGTTCTTGCATTCGTCTATGGTTGTGGTGAAAATATGAAGCGGGCTTGAAGAAACCCGAGATAGCCCTCTGACGGCAACTCACAATGGAGCGCCGCAATTCAACATCTTTAAAAATACGGATAAAAAAGAAGAGAGACGTAAAAACGACATCAAGGTCTCACCAGGCGCATGGGATGCCGATCAAACAAACCGTGTGGAGGGAAGCGCTGCTTCCCTCTCTTCGTCTTAAACTCAAAGGCAACCAAACTCCATCAGAAGGAAGCAGCACTTCCGTCCACACAGGTAAATATTCCTTCAGACTCAGGGGATGCCGACACACCAAACCGTGTGGAGGGAAGCGCTGCCTCCCTCTCTTCCTCTTAAACTCAAAGGCAACCAAACTCCATCAGACGGAAGCAGCGCTTCCGTCCACACAGGTAAATATTCCTTCAGACTCAGGGGATGCCCACCAACCAAACCGTGTGGAGGGAAGCGCTGCTTCCCTCTCTTCCTCTTAAACTCAAAGGCAACCAAACCCCATCAGAAGGAAGCAGCGCTTCCTTCCACACAGGTAAATTTTTCCTTGAAGCCTTGAAGCGTGGGGGAGGCTCTCTTGACTATTTAGAAACCACGAACCGCTCCGACATCACACCGTTCACACTCGTAAGTCTCAATTCATAACTCCCGTTTGCAAGTCTATTTGCATTGAGCGGAATTTGCAAGCGGGTGCCGAAGATACTCTTCCCCACGTCCTGAATGAATCGGCCGGCGGCGTCGTAGATCGCAAGTGTAAATCGCTTGCCGATATTAGATTCCCCCGAGGTGATGGTGAGCGTGGATGATGTACGAATTGGATCGGGCGAGAAGCCGATCTTTACGCCAGAGAGCTTCGCAAATTGTTCGACGCCGCTGCCTGCGTTCAGCATCAAGATCACAGTATCGTTTGCAGGAACTGCATCACTTGTGATGACCAGCGTTGCCTCGTTCTGGTCGGTGTGAATTGGCTTGCACCCAAGCGTAAGTGCATAGGGCGTTGCACTGGTGATGGTGCCAACCGAATCGCTGATCAGTGTAAACGAATTCGAACTAAATCCGTCGAGTATTCTGATCCTTTGGATGTGAATTGTATCGCTCGCCGTCATAAAACCGAGGCCAGTGACAGCGATATTGGTATCGCGATTCAATGTATTATTAAAGGAGATTTGGCTTGGCGCTTTGATTGCCAATTGATATCCCGCGCCGGTAAGCGTCGAGATGAGATCGGTTGTGCCATCGCTAAAGGATGCCATGAGTGTCGATGAATAGCTTTTTGCCGTATGCGGAGTGAACCCAAGTTTCATTGAAGAGCTCACGCCGGGTGCGATGATGATCGGCCCTGTCCCGCTCAAGATCGAAAATGCCGAATCGCTTAGACTGAGCGACTTCAGCGTGATCGAGGATTCGCCGATATTCGTTACGATCGCAGTCACGGTCGTGTCTTTCGTGATCGCCACTCTCTCATTGGCGGTTGGTTCGTGGTGGGGGGGGGGGGGGGGGGGGGG
>JBBSDW010000215.1:0-4035 GCA_038240295.1 Kapaibacterium sp. (SeqCode) | reverse complement strand
TTAGCTAAGAGTTCGGCGGTTCTTTTGGAGCAGGAATATCACCTTCCGAAACAGGCATAGATTTCAAAGGCGTAACGCTTTTGTCAGGCAATGGCACTTGATTCGATGTGGCACTTGCATGTTTCTTTGAAGGGAAATTTGTTGACGGTTCTGTTTTCTGCATGTCTCCTCCTGACGGATGCAACGGAGTGGAACCAATAATCCTCCGAGGACTAATCGGGGTGATCTCCTGCCTGCTGTCTGAACGAACGTCCGCTACTTTTCTCCAAGCTGACCATTTTGTTGATTTCAACAAAATGGTCAGAAGCTCACATTCCCGATATTTTGCATCCACGCCGGTCGAATCCTATAGCAGCACGTCAGCAAGCTGATCTAATTTTTCCCTAATCTCTGCCGGAATCTCCTCGGGCAGCATTTGCTCTGCGATCCTATAGTATTCATTTTTAGGCAGCTTTAATTCTGCTGCCTCGAAATACTTTGGAAGGATCGTCTTGCTTGCAGGAGTACTCGTAAGATAGTCGTGATCGGCCAGGGGGGTGCGGTAAACTGCAGGAGGAAGTTCATCAGCAAGAGCCGAATCGGCTTGACTAAGCCACAACGCACCAACTTGAGGGGCAAGAAACCGATTCAGGGCAGTCGGATGGACAAGATAGCTCTCTACTTCATACCGATGCCATCTGCCGATGACGAGTCCCTCGGATGCTAACTCTCGATCCGGCAATGAACGATTGTCGCCGTCCAGCAACAAATAGCCGGAAAGCCCCGTCGTTGCAGCACGAAGAGCAAAAAAATGAGCTTTTGCCTCTTTTGGGTTTCTACCCTGGTTGTTATGCCAAAACGGTTGTTTCCTAAACCAGTCCTCATACATTCTATGCTCCAGTACCTTAGCCCATTCCCGCAATAAATTAAACTCTTCATGATGGCCGCTTTCTGCGTATCGACGACGGCAAGAAATGGCGGAACATATTCGCCTTTGTTGAGCGCCTGCTGCACATAATGGAGCAGTTGCGTGAACATCGCGTAGGTGGAAGTCCGGTAGGAGTCCTTTGCCTCGAACCAGATCTCGTTCGTTTGAATATCGAGAAGATTCTTCGAATATTCCTTCAAGCCGAGGGCCTTGATGTAGATGTCTTTTACATCCTCCTCGCTTTCAGCGAGCTTCAGTTTTTCAAACAGCGTCATGTAGAATGGATAATCGAACGGAGCGGACAGAAACAGTGTGCAAATATAAGGGGCAAGGATGAAGGATGAAGGATGAAATGGGGAATGAGGAATGGGGAAGGGAGAAGGAAAGGGTGAAGGATGAGGGATTAAAAATGGATCCGGCGCTGCAACATAATTATCATAAAATGGGAACCCAGTCTGTGAAAAGGACGTTTTAGATAAGGTTGAGTCGCTTCTCCCATTTGCCTCTATGGCTGGTCAGCTCAGAGCATGTTTGTTTCATGAATCAGTGATGACAACCGTGCTCTTTATCCCTTCAGGTATTCTCGTTTTTTGAGATTCGATAGGGCAAGCTGAAGCGTGCCCCACATGGTTGGTCTTGCTCAGCGAAACAGTCGCGCTGAAAGCTTTGTGGTTGTCCTTGCCGATAACGGGTCAGGCTTCGATTATGAATTAAGTTTATACACACGTTATGCTGGTATTGTTAGAATTCGCGAATTTGGGTCGGAAGGAGACTATTCTTTTGGAAATAGGTGCTTCTTTGGTGAATTATTGATTTACACACGTCGCTTAGAATAGCGAACGGGGGATGAGGGTGAGATCCCTCTCGGGTCGGGATGACATCTCGGTGGCGCCGACATTTCGGGTGGCGCCGACATCTTGGGGCGGGATGACATCTCGGGTGGCGCCGACATTTCGGGTGGGGATGACATCTTGGGTGGGGATGACATCTTGGGTCTGGATGACATCTCGGGTCTGGATGACATCTCGGGTCTGGATGACATCTCGGGTTGGGATGACATTGGGACGGGATGGCACCTCGGGTCGGGATGACATTGGGACGGGATGGCATCTCGGGTCGGGATGACTCTCGGCTGGATGACAACTTGGGTGGGACGGAATTTCGGGGCAAGATGACCTTTCGAGTCAGCATGACCTCAGGGGGCCAATTTGCTGCTTGGAGCAATTAGCCTGGAATCTCTGTTTCGGCGGGGAAGCAAAACAGACTTATGGTTTACGTAACACGCAAGGCGCATTTTTCTGCTGCGCACCGGCTTTTCAATCCTACCTTCTCGGACGAACGCAACGATGCGACGTTCGATAAGTGCAACAACCCTCGCGGGCATGGGCATAACTATACGATCGAAGTAACCGTCGCGGGTATTCCCGATCCGGCGACCGGTTATGTGATCGACCTCAAAAAGCTGGCGCTGCTTATGGATGAATTTATCATCGATCGCGTCGACCACAAACATTTGAACTACGACGTCCCCGAACTTGCCGGCATTATTCCTACGGCAGAAAATATCGCACTCGTCTTTTGGGAGTTGCTGGAGCCAAAAATTTTAGATGGCAAGCTTTATTCGCTCAAGGTATTCGAGAGTGAGAACAACTTTGTCGAATATCGCGGCGAGCCTGTTCCGAAGATCGCGCGATATGAAACGGAATCGGCCAACGTTCAACTGAACCACTGACCCAAAACTTCACATTTTCTTTCGCCAGTTTACCTTATGTCACCAGTAACTACGATGCCCGGCCGAACGCAAAGCCTGGCAGAGCTTTCGGACGAACGCCGTACCGCAATTGAATCGACGCCGTGCGCAATGGGAGCCGCGGAGCATGAGGTCGATTCCGACCCGGAAGTTCGAAATCTCTTTTGCAGCCTGCTGCAGCACGTCGGTGAAGATCCGCGCCGCAGCGGACTTTTGCGCACCCCGCATCGGGCTGCGAAGGCGTGGGAGTATCTTACAAAGGGATACACGAGCGATATCGAAACGGTACTGAACGGAGCGATCTTCGAAGAGACGTATGATGAGATGGTCGTCGTTCGCGACATTGATTTTTATTCGATGTGCGAGCATCATCTGCTCCCCTTTTTCGGCAAAGCTCATATCGCCTACATTCCAAATGGCAAGATCGTCGGGCTCTCGAAGCTTCCGCGTATCGTCGATGTGTTCGCGAGAAGGCTTCAGGTTCAGGAGAGAATGACGCGTGAGATCGCCGACACGATCGCCAAGTATCTCGACCCGATCGGTGTTGCCGTTGTCTGCGAAGCCCAGCACATGTGCATGATGATGCGCGGTGTCGAAAAGCAGAATTCGATCACGATGACTTCTGCGATGATGGGCGCCTTTAAAGAACCTCATACCCGCGCAGAATTCATGAACCTGATCGCAAACAATCGGAATTAACAGCGGAAACTTCGCACGTGTGTTCGCCGTATTCCACCGCTGTTCGCAGAATTTTCACTCTTTCGCCTTACGGTGATGCGCTTTCGTTATAGCTTATTTTTGGTTCTTTCACTCCTTTATTGTTCCACCTCGTTTGCTGCGGGCCGGCTGGATTACACGGTCGATCTTCGCGAGACCGCGAAGCACTTAGTGCATATCACGCTCAAGCCTGTAAGGCAATCGCAGCCGACCGTCACCTTTCAAATGCCAGTCTGGGCACCCGGTGCCTACAGCGTGACCCATTACGGTCACTACGTTTCGAATTTTGTCGCGCTCGATAATAAGGGAAAAGCGCTCCAGGTAAAGCAGCTCAATCCCGACCGATGGGAGATCGACAATGCCGCGAAGCTTTCGACGATCACCTATGATATTCTCGACTCGCACAAAGATTCGACGAGCCTTTATTTCGGCATGGCGCATTTCGATAGTACGATCCTTTTCGCGAACGCAACCTGTTTCTTCGGTTATTTGAACGACAAGAAAAATATTCCGGCGACAGTAAATTACCTCAAGCCAAACAACTGGCAGATCGCCACGGCGCTTGATCCGATCGAACTTCCGGGCGTTGTGCAGCAGACGGGAGCATTTCATCACACTTCGTTCAATGCGAAGGATTATGATATTCTGGTAGATGCGCCGG
>JBBSDW010000214.1:0-4054 GCA_038240295.1 Kapaibacterium sp. (SeqCode) | reverse complement strand
GAAAGACAACCGGCGCACTCTTTTGCTTCAGCGTCGAGTTCGTCCAATCCTCTGGGTCATTCAGGCTGCTATCATCATTCTTCCACCACTCAACAAAGCTCCAGTCTGTCCAACGAGGATTCGTATCGATCGAGTTATAGGTGTCAGAGGTGATCGTTCGGTAAGCGGACAAACCATAGGTAGGGGTAAGGGAATCTCTGGGCAAAATATCATTCTGCCTTAAGAATATACCCCCATATCGTTGTTTCTCTGCTCCATTCAAAGGAGCAACGAATGGCAAGAATGGGGAGCCGAGCGTGAGTGTGTCTGATGTCGTGTTATAATTGCGGAAGAAACTGCTATCGACAAACCACGGGTCGAAAAGCTTCACCGCTCCGCCACTTCCTCGACTTTCAAGATCGGTTTTGATCGTGACCGCGTGGGTGATGGAATCGATCGGCACAGTTCGTGGTCTAGGTTGGGTTGAAATGGTTGTCGGCAAACTGTCCTTAAAATTAAATGAAGTCACGGTCGTACCACTTCCGCTTGTCGTCCAATTCTGATTCCGAAAATTCTCCGTTCTGTTCGCGTAGCCTCGTCCCGATAACGTGAGCACACCGGAATTCCACAGCGAGTCATCGAAGACGCCTGCGGCATCATCACCTTCAACTGCAACGATTATGATGGATCACAATCAGTTGAGTCCCGACTATTTGAGTAAGTTGGAGCGTGGGGTTGTAAATGTGGGAATTGATGCGCTTTCGCGAATTGCTCGAACGCTGCACGCAAAGCTCTCTGACCTTGTACAGGAATAACGATCGAGTTTTAGACTCGTGGAGAGATGTTTGGTCGGCGTGGCGGGATTTGAACCCACGACCCCTACTACCCCAAAGTAGTGCGCTACCAGGCTGCGCTACACGCCGAAACTTGCCGTAACTGTTGCCACTTACAGGCGGTCGGCTCAACAGGTTCAACAAAGCGCTCGTTCCGAAATGGCAGCGGTGCCCGATGAATCAGCGATGGATCACGGAGCAGCGTTTGCGTGTGCTTGATTGATCATTCGCGATTGTTCATCCATCGTACGGGAGAAGTAATGACCCCCAGTTCCGTCGCGGCGTGCGACGAAATAAAGTTTATCGTGATGCGCAGGACTCAGCACCGCCTTGATCGCCGCTGCCCCAGGATTGTTGATCGGTCCGGGTGGCAGACCTTTGTTCATGTACGTATTATAGGGTGTGTTGGTGGCGAGATCATCGTGTGTGATCGGCCGTGTGAGATGGAGCCCATATTGTACGCTCGGATCGGCATCGAGCTTCATGTCGATATTTAGCCTGTTCCAATAAACGCCCGCGATCGTATCTCGCTCACGGGGAAGTTTTGCTTCGGCTTCGACGATCGATGCGAACGTCATTAGTTCTTGCACGCTGAGGTCGAGTGCTTCGGCTTTGGCACGAATAGAATCAGAGACGACCGATTTCCATCGTGCGATCATTCGCGTGATCAGTGCTTTCGGATCGGTAGTTAGCACAAACTGATAGGTGTCGGGAAAAAGGTATCCTTCGGCATTTTTTGCCTCTTCGGGGACGCCGAGCGAATGAATGAACGCAGAGTCATTCGCATATTTCAGAAAGAGGAGTGAATCGAGTTCGAGCTTATCATGTGCGATCTGTGCGGCCTTGCGCATCGTGATCCCTTCGGGAAATGTCGCCTGGAAGATAAGCGCGTATTCGCTGCCGGTAAATCGCTGGATGATCGCCTCGTTCGAAAGTCCATAGGCGATCTTGTAGACGCCAGCGTGGAGTTTGCTGCCAGCGCCAAGGATCTTCGCGGCGATAGTAAAGAGAAACTTCGAGCGAATGAGTTTGTGCGCCTCAAGCGAATCGCGAAGTGCAGTTAGGCTCATCCCTTTGGCCACAATGATCCTCGGCCCCTTCACCGAAGCATCGTTGGATCCGGGATTAGGCAAAAACAGCGTCACACAAAGAGCAACAATCACCATCACCCCCACCCCAACAATACCTATCGTCCGTCTTTTCATTGTTCAAAATTACGAATGATATCCTGTAAGGATCGAGAAAGTCAACGGATCGAATTGTAGTTGTTGAATTTTAAAGCACGATCGGACCGATCGTTGAGGAGTGGATTTACGAAAAAGAACACCCTTGAGACGATGGTACGCGAGCTACGCTCGAGTACCACTGTTCAAGGGTATCTGGAAATGATTTAGCAGCGACTGTTAAACTGCCCCGCCGGAATCCATTTGGCTAAAGGATAAGCGGTATCCGAGCAATCCAAGGATCTGCTCGAGCTTATCGAGCGAAAAATGTCGTCGTTTCGCCAATACGTTCGAAAGCGTTCCGCTGTCGATACCCATTTGCTTGCACAGGCGATAGCGGGTGAGCCCGCGCTCGGCATGTGCTTTATCGAGCAGTTCTCGTAGGTCGTCGCGATAGTCAAGTTTGCCAGCTTCGGCACCGGCAGCGTTCGTCTCCATCTGCCGTGTATCGGCTGCTAAGCTACCCGGCTGCGATTGTGAGCCAGATCCCATCATGTTATTACGTTCTACATATAGCATATCGTGTTCTCCTGAGTGTGCCTGCTGCGCTGATCGGCAACTGACGTATTTCCTATTACCTCAGTGAGTTATGGTGACCCATTCTGAGTAGATTATCGACGGTCAACGAATCGGTCAGGCCCATAGGAGCCAGTTGCCTTACGACAAGATTTCCGCGGGGCTCCAAACGAGCATCGGCGGCTTCTGCATCGCTAACCTCAACTATTTCAAGGTTCTAAGGCGATTCGTCTTCCTCCTTTCTTACATCAAACGATAGACCAATTGCAAGCTACTGTTCAGTGGAAAACAACTAAGTATCAAAAATGCTGCGATTATGAGCCGAAAAGAGCGATTAATGACCAAAATTGGTTAATTCCAAAAGTCTCGATTCTGTTCTCATGTATTTCTTCTTGTCGCCACCCGTGACGATTGACTCAGGAAACATCTCTTTTGGTGTCAAAAAAGAGGTTGTGGTTAATTTGATGTCACAATCGTAAACCTTGTCGATGAAATAAACGAATCGGAGCGCATCGTGAGGATGATCGAAACTTGTCAGATCGGTAATGAGCAGGCTTTCAAATTGAGCGATCGCTTGGCGGATGCGGATGGGATGCGCGCTGCCGAGTAGTTTACGCAGGGACGCAAAGGTGAGTGATAGATGATGTGCCTTGATGTGAGATTCTATCTCGGTTGGAGGGGCATCGGGCTTGAACCAGGAGCTGATCTGGGTGCTGGAAACTGCCATCTGCCGGTAGTCATTGCCGTCGATCTCCACGTCCGAGAAGCGCTCGGCGAGACCGCTGAGTTCGCGTTTGAAATCCTCTGTCGAGAAACGGTCTCGGCCGAGCGAGCCCGGCGGCGTGTTCGAAGTGGTGATGATATCTACGCCTCTGTTCATCAAGCTTCCGATCAGCGTACTTGCGATTCGAGTGTTAGCCGGATCGTCGAGTTCGAATTCATCAAGTGCGAGCAAGCGATATTCGGAGAGCGATTCGAGCGTCTTATCCAGTCTCTGGAGCCCGACCAAAAACATCAATTCCTGAAACGTCAGATACGCTTTCTTCCCCTCGAACGCATGGAAAGCCGCAGCAAGTAAATGCGTTTTGCCTACGCCGAAGCCTCCGTCAAGATAGATGCCCCGACCTGGAGTGACACTTCCGAAGATGCGTTGTCCGAACATTCGCTGAAAAAAGCCGGGCGAAACGTCGCCCGCTACGAACGAACGCAATACTTCGAGCACGCGTAACTGGCTCGGAAACTCCGGATCGAGCCGGTAAGTATCGAAGCTTGAGGCAGCAAAATGCTTCGGTGGTGCAAGCGAAACAAGGAGATCTTCGGCGCTTACCGGCTCATTGAGCAATAATCCGAATTCCTCCTCTCCCGAAATTGTATGCAATGGCCGTAAACTTGCAGTCCGAACTTGTCGTCATCGCACATTTTATCTTTCAGATCGATATAAAAGTTCATTACATGACTCCAACAAAACAGGGACCGGAGAAAAAAGATAATCGTGGAGTGCTT
>JBBSDW010000213.1:0-4075 GCA_038240295.1 Kapaibacterium sp. (SeqCode) | reverse complement strand
GCGCATGCGGTTGGGTACGTCTATCTCACAACCCACATCGTGCCGAAAGGAATTGCCGAACGCTATCGTGGCACTGCGGCAGCACCGCATACTTTATCGAAGCCAACCGGGATCGGCAGCGCAAGCGACGTTCCTGAAACTGCGCCAACCCAGATCAGTAAGCCCGCGACCGGCGAGATGCAATACGAGAAATCGCTCGCCGAGATGCTCAACATCATCCATACGCATGTCATCACGATGACGCTGATTTTTGCGATCTCGGGATTCATCACACTCTTCACCGCTTCGATCCCCAAATGGCTGCGCGGAACCGTGATCCTTGAGCCGTTTCTCGGAATCATCGCGACCTTCGCAGGTCTTTGGGCCACCCGTTATTTGGGCAGCGGCTGGAGCTGGCTCGTCAGTGTTTCGGGAGCATTCATGGCAGTTGCCTTCACGGTGCAGGTAGTAGCGCTCGTTGGCGAACTTCGCGCTTCACGAAAAATGATTGTGGCAGAATGAGCAAGCAACTAACTCGCAGGCTTTTCCTAAAACGCGCTGGCAGTGCGGTTGGTGTGATAGCATTCCTTCCACTCATTTCGCGCACGAAGGTTTCACAGACGAGGGTTGCGCAGGCGAGTTCTGATTATTTTGAGCACACCATCCTTGCGATGGGCACGACGGCGAGGCTTGGTCTATATGCCGCTTCCGAAAAGCTCGCCGATCACGCGATCAATAAAGCATTCGCAGAACTGAAGCTGCTCGAATCGCTCATGACGATCTACGATGCTTCGAGTGAGCTTTCCAGTATCAATCGAAATGCGGGTATTGATGCTGTCGTTGTCTCAGACGACACCTACGCGGTCATTGAGCGCGCTTGCAAATTCAGCGAACTTACAGGTGGTGCGTTCGACATTACTGTCGAACCACTCATGCGTTTATGGGGATTCCGAAATGCGAAGAACGTGCTGATCACGCTGCCAACGGATGAAGAGGTGTTCGCTGCATTGCAAAATGTCGGTGCGCATCACGTCCAGTTTGACGCGAATACCAATTCCGTTGGACTGGATCGCTCTGGCTGCAAACTCGATCTGGGCGGAATCGCCGTTGGCTATGCGCTGGATAAGATGAAAGCGATTCTTCTCGTCGAAGGCATCCACGATTTTTTCCTTGATATCTCGGGAGACATCATTGCGATGGGCTCACCTTTAGACAGCGAAGGCTGGCAGGTTGCGATCCCCGATCCCAATGGAACGGGCGAACTCGTCTATCAAACCATGCTCAAGGGTCAGGCGCTCGCGACGAGCGGCAATTACATGAGCTTCGTGATATATCAAGCAAAGCAATTTGGCCACATCATGGATCCGCACATGGGCCGGTCCGCAAATCGAATCCTTTCCTCGACGGTGATTGCAAAAGAGGGCATTGCCGCCGATGCGCTCTCGACCGGAAGTTTTGTTTCGGCGACTGCTTTTAAGAGCGACGCGAAATTTGTCTTCGTCGAAACTTCCGGCGCAGTTCGATTCGCGTAACATCGGCACAGGTTTGGACGTAATCATTCGCAGGCGTATGGATTGTATCGTGCGCTGACCGCTTCCGTGGCGGATTCTGAGAAAAAATTCAGAATGACTCAAAATTGACAAACAGATGAAGACTATGAAAAAGGCTTATCGCTCGGTCATGTATGGTTTCGTGACTACTCTTTCGCTTGGTTCGCTTTGTTCGGTTACCGCTTACGGTCAACAGGCGGATCAACAGGCCGTCAAGACCAATAATCATATCTCCGCTGCGAGCATGGTGCCGGGCATCCCGCGACATCCGGCAGGCGTTGAGATCAAGGAATCGCCAAATTATCACGCACCTGTCGCAAATAACGATGCGACGCTCGATCTCGATAATCACCGCCTGAGCGATGCACCCGCAACAAACGCTGCGCTTACGCCAAAACAGGACATCATAGCACCGCCGGTGCTTCCGCCGCTTACGATGTACGATCTGAACTCGCGTATGCAAAACGCGCGGGCAAGTTATGCCGGAGCCGCACTCGCCTATAAGCAGGCAACCCGCGAAGGTGACAATGCGCGCATGGCTTCTGAGCAGCAACAGATGAACATCTCGCAATCGCAGATCACTCAGCTTAACGCCCAAATGCAGGCCTATCAGGCACAAACTGCTGCGGCAAACAAAAAGAAGAAAGCAGCGAATCATTGAAGAATTTGGGGTGAAGGTTAGTAGGTAAAAGGACGGCTTGCATGACCGTCCTTTTTTTTATGCCGTTTCCTATATATACTTCCGAGTGGTTCTCGCGCTCCATGAGATTGCTTCGTCGTTTGATTCGCTTTGCGAATCAAACCTCCTGGCAATGACCCTGTGGGAAAGGTGTGAGCAAGACCCTTTTCTTGAAGTGGTGTGACAATTCCGCGCAATCGGAGTTGTTAGGGTGTACGAACTCTCTACCGAGCTATTGCGCCGACTCACTTTTTGGTTGTTGTGTTTTGTCTTCGTTTCCTCTGCTGCCGAAGCGCAGTGGAAGAATGTCGCGCCTCAACTTTTGGGAAGGGTCCCTTATTGGGGCGGCTCGATCCATTTCAAGCAGGGTGTGCTTTGGGCGGGAGAACTTGGACTCTGGAAGTCTCTCGATACCGGCTCGACATGGACCAACGTCCTGCCCGCAAATCACTTCGCGCGCCCGATCGTCGACATTGCATTCTTTAACGATGCGATCGGTCTTATCGCGGTTCGCGGAACTGGGATCTATCGCACGACCGATGGCGGCGCGAGCTGGAATCAGATCAGCAATGTGTGGGCTTCGAATGTTCGCTTCGGTGATTCGCCTTTAGAGATTTACGTGACCGAATCCTATGGTTCGAGCGGCGCGATCGTTTATAAAACGAACGACGGCGGCATAAACTGGAGCGCGCAACCTATCAACGAGTTCATGCCCGGACTTGCCGTCCGCTCAGGCGGTCACGCGTTTCTTTTTGCTGGCGATGGAAACTCGCGGCTTGGCTCGGTCTATGCGAGCATCGATCGCGGAGCTACCTGGAATCGGCGCGGCGGCAATGCCGATTGGGATAGCTACACGCTGACGGTTGACACCTGCGACGAGAACCTGATGTATCTCGCGAACGAGAACCAAATCACAACACCTTTCGATAATTTATCCGTGATCTATGTAAGCCGGGATGGCGGTGCATCGTGGTCGATGGCGGTTTCGCATCCCGGATTCTTTTTTTCGGGTTCGATCGAAACTTCGGGCAACGCCGTCTACACGCAGACGTTTGCCAACGGTGTCTATCGCTCTACCGATTTCGGTGTTACGTTTTTGCCCAGTGGCGGACCATCCGGTTCGGGCGACACACGAACGCTTTGTGTCGTCAGTGACAATATCATCCTTGCTGCCGATACGCTTGGCAATATCTGGCGAACAACGAATAGTGGCGGCGATTCGCTGCGCGTGAACGTACGTGCGAATCATGCTTCGATCGCTCAAGCGTTGCCGCCGACGACTGACACTGTTTCGGCCTGTGACACGACAACTCGCTATGTCTTCCTTTTGCTCAACAGCGTTTGTCAGGCGAGTACCATTCTCGAGCAGTCGATCGTGGGCGTCGATGCAAATAATTTCGCATTCGCAAAACAAGCACCGGGATTTTTCGCGACGGGCGATTCGATCATTCTTACGCTCCATCCCGATGCCGCAAGAATCTTTACTGCCGCTCTGCGTGTCAAGTTCAGCGATGGCACCAGTGACACCATATTGTTGCACGCGGTTGCGACGCAACCGCGCGCTACGCTCTCGCTTTCCGACTCGATACTTTTTCAATATGACTCAGTCTCGGTTTGCCAGCCACGAGTGACTCGCGAGATCATTCTCACCGATCGCGGTTGCTATCCTCGAAGCATTATTGCGGCTACGCTCACCGGCGATTCAGCGCTGCATTACAGGCTGACGACAAATCGCGACAGCTTCTATCTCGGCTTTAGCGGCGGCGAAGGCGCGGACTATCCGGCAGAGCTGCGCATTGTATTATCGGATAGCACGCGACTCGTCGTTTCACTGATCGGTCATGGCAAAAAGGCTACGCATAAAAAT
>JBBSDW010000212.1:0-4115 GCA_038240295.1 Kapaibacterium sp. (SeqCode) | reverse complement strand
GGGAAGGAGATGTGCGCCTTTGTCGGCATCAGATCGGCGCAGAAGAAGACGTTGCCGCCATCGCCATGTACATGCACGAGCTGCTGCGCGCACGTGTGGCCATTAAAGATCATGAGTTCGATACCGGGAAAGATCTCGCCGGGACCGTCGAGTTCTTCAAGCATTCCTTCAGCGATGATCGCATCCCAATCCTGCTTTAGGTAGCTTGCGCGATCTTTTTCCGTCGGATGCTGCGCCCATTTCAGATTCTCTTTCTGCACAAAGACTTTCGCATTCGGGAATGTCGGCGTGAGCTTACCATCGGCACTCTGTGAAACCAGACCTCCGCAATGATCGAAGTGCAGATGGGTCTGAATTACGTGCGTGATATCTTCCGGCGCTAAGCCTTTCGCTTTCAATGAATTCAGGAGTGTGAACTCCGAATTGTCAAGCTTATAGATCGATCGGGTCTTCTCATCGTACTTCTCGCCCATGCCGGTATCGACAAGAATGTTTTTCTCTCCGTCCTGAATGAGCAACGCGCGGAGCGCCATCGTAATCCTGTTCTGATCGTCCGGCACATTCGTCCGCGACCACAAATTTTTCGGTACGACGCCAAACATCGCGCCGCCATCAAGCGCAAAGCGTCCAGTTTCGATCGGGGAGAGAGAGTATTGGCCTATCTGCATGCGTCGTTGGTTTGTGATCGCAACCTAACAAGCGATCGAGGTGTCGGGTGTCAGGTTCATTACGACTGACTTTTGCGAGGAGGGAAGACGAAACTAATCCCCAAACTCAAAACCTCACACTCAGCACTCAGCACTCAGCACTCCCAAATAAAAGCCGATCTGTTCATCACAGACCGGCTTCAACATTCAACCGACACAACACACTTAAACGATTAGCGTTTGCGGTTTGGATCGACCTCTTCGAGCCACTGACCTTTTGCTTCGAGTTGTTCCTTTGGCTCGACCCAATTCGGATCGGGCACACAGCAATCGACAGGACAGACGGCCGCGCACTGCGGTTCATCGTGGAAGCCGACGCATTCCGTGCACTTATCGGGCACGATGTAAAAATAATCGGCGGAGAAAAAGCCGACTGCGCCTGAAGGGCTTGGGTCGTTCGGCCCGTAGCCCTGACCGGCCAGCGACCAGTTCGCTGCGCCTTCGTAGATCGCGGTGTTCGGACATTCTGGTTCGCATGCACCGCAGTTGATGCATTCGGTCGTGATCATGATCGCCATCTAATTATTCCTCCTTAGTAAAATTCTTTGGGTCAAGAGCTCGGTTCTGGTGAGCTGCAGTTGGGCAACTAACACGCAAAGTGTCCGGGCAATTTCCGCGAAATGTCAAATTTCTCTGCCAACACTACCGAACGACAAAATTCGTGCTCGATGTCTTCAGTCCACTTTGAATGCGGCAGGTATACAACCCGGGGCGTAGCGACCGGACATTCAGCTCACTAGACGACTCCCCAACACGCGCCTTCAACGCCGTGCGGCCAAGGGCATCAAAGATTGTCACATCATGTGCATCCGCATCTTCGAATTTCAAGTGCAACCTGCCGCTTCCTGTAGAAACAGGATTTGGATAAAGCTCGAAACTTCGATCAATCGCATTCGATGCTACAGACGCACTTGCGATCGTGAAATGTCCGAGTGTTGTCGCCTGTCCTGTCACGGTGTGCGAAGTGATCGTGTAATTGTAGACCCCATTTGCAAGCATTGGAAGCTGCCACGTCGTATCGAGCAATGCAAGTGCGGAGTTCATCGTCATAGGACCAGTGAGTGTCGCGTCGTACCAGACGATGCTCTTGCCAGGTGAGGTCCATCGAAGCGCAGTAACTGTCTTTTGCGAGGCAACCGAATCGGGCGCAAGGATCTGCGCGGGCATCGGTGCAACAGATGAAGGCAAACTCGTGAAAGCAGAGAGCATGATGTCGCTCCCGCCGGCGCTTGGACTATTCATCCAGCCAAGAAGAAATTTTCCATTTGGTGTTAACTCGAGATCGGCGAGCTGCTGATCGTCCATCGACGAGTTGATCGCAGTGTCAAGACTCCACGTGCTGCCGCCATCGCGCGAGATCGTATATCGGATCTGCTGACCGCCGCCCGAACCGATCTGGTAGGCCGCAAGCAGCACCCCATCCTTGCCCAGCGAGAGTGAAGGCCAATTTGCCGACTGATTTGTTTTGCGGCTGATCGGAATATTGGGAAGCACCTTGCTCGCATTTTTCAGAAGCAAGGTATAGTAAGCGATGCTTCGCTTCGATGCATCGCGGGCATCCTTCCAAACGAGGTGGAGATTTTCTTTGGCATCGAGCAGTATGTTCGGCCCGGTGGTTGGGCAGGCGTTGATCGTCCAGTCGCCCAATTGCGCTTTGATCGCGGTATCCCATGAGTCGCCGCCGTTCATCGAACGTGCAATATAGATATCGCGAATGTTATTGATGTTACTTCGGAACGCCGAGTACAGATGTCCTTCGGGACTCGAAACGATCTCCTGCTTGCAGCACTCGCACGTACCACCCTTGCCGCCAGGCATATTGCTCGCCTTGAACGACTTTGACCACGTGTTGCCGCCATCCATCGACTTGAGCATCAGCAGTTGCATGTTTGTCGAGCGTTTGCGAACGAGCTCGCGATCATCGAGAAAGGTTACGTAGAGGTGGTCGCTTGAGTCAATGGCGATCGCGGCGAAATCCTGAGAATATTTTGCGCTGTCATCCGCATCCATGATGCTGACAGGTTTTGTCCACGTCTTACCGTTGTTGTTCGAGCGGACATACCAGACGTCGTTCTGACTGTTAATTCGGTCTTCCGTCCACACGACATGAATGCCGCCTTTTGTATCGACCGCAAATTCAGGCGAGCGCTGAAACATCGCATCGTAGCTGTTCGAGGTGACCGCCGTGCTCGCGATCGTACTTGGAGCAAACGTTTGGCCGCCATCGGTACTGCGGGCAAAATGGATCGAGACGGTGCCGCTGAACCACGTTGCATAGACGTTGCCGTTTGGCATTACTCGGATACAGGGCGAAGTAGCATTGCCGCCAGCTTCGCTCACGCGGACAGGCATCCCGATCTGCTGAGCTTGCGCAGCGTAAGCAGACATCAATAGTAAGAGCAAGACAAGAATTTTCATAGAAGGGTAGATTCAATTTGCGAGCGTCTCAATCCGCATCCATACTCGCAAGCAAGATAGGAAAGTACGAATCGTCAACGGGGTACACCTGAGCCGCGTTCCGCATCGCTTCGGCGCCGGCAAGGCAGGACCTAAGCCCCGAAGCAAGATCCTCGGCATTGACCCCTAAATAGGAAGAAGGATACTGTTCAAGTTTTGCAATCGACTTTTGATATTGGCTTATCGCGCCCGTCGTGTTGCCATTCGAAAGGTGGTAGCAACCAACCGCGGCCTGGATCAGCGCTTGCAAAAACAATCGCCGCTCGCCGCGCTCTTCCATCCAGAGTTCTTCGAAGGCATCATGGCAGTCGAAGAATTGCTTCGTATTAAACAGCTCGACGCCAAGTGCGAACTGCTCTTCGTATGGTTTCTCCGTATGTGCTTCTCGTTCGCGCATCAGCTTCGATCAAGTATCTTTTTTAACGATCGGTACGTGAATCTCGACCAATCCAAAATCATCTACGATCTTTTCGGGATAGCGTTCGAAGTCGCCTGAAACTGCCGGGTCCATTTTGTAGCCCGAGTTCGGAAGCCACGTTTCATAAATGTGTCGAAAGACTTCGTGGAGCTTGTGCAGCTCTCCTCGATAACTGAAAATTACATATTCGGCTGCCGGCACTTCTTTGCCGACCATCCCTTCGGGCACATCTTTAATCTCATCTACCGAGACTCCGGCGACGTAATAATATTTTGGAAACTCTCCAGGCGTCATGACAAGATCGCAAGAATAATCTTCGAAGCCGTGCACGACGGGCGGCGTGGTCTTGTGCTGCACCTCGTCAAATCGAGACTGAAACGCGTTCCATGCTTCCTGTATCGAAGGAATGCCGTTAGTCGTGTAGCGCTCAACGCCCACGATCTTGAATGCCGGTTTGCGTGCGATTTCGGGTGTGAGGTTCATTGGGTGTTGGGTGTCCGGTGTCCGGTGTCCGGTGTCCGGTGTCCGGTGTC
>JBBSDW010000211.1:0-4142 GCA_038240295.1 Kapaibacterium sp. (SeqCode) | reverse complement strand
CTGTCTGCAGCAATTCCTGCTGCTGCCGATAGCGTGAGAGCAGGAAGAATATCTGCGTCTGAAATGCGAGTCGTTTGCGGTCTTCGTAGAATCCGTAAAGGAAAGGATTTTCTTCGAAGCGCTCGAAGAGGAGGTGCGCATCAAATTCCTGGGCGAGAAGTTCGGTCAGCGTCGATTTGCCTGCGCCGATCGGCCCTTCGACCGCGATATAGCGCGGAGGTTCGGCAAGCCTCTTTAGCGAGCGCTCCCGAACAAATGCTTCGTCGTAACTAACCGGTACTTTGGACACGTATTTTAAGAACGATGCTACTTCATTTCTGTATCAGGCTTCTCATTTCGCAGTAACTCTTCGAGCATCCGTGCGATAGTCTTGCCTGATTTCGGATGGACAAAATTAGGCGCAATTTCGGCGAGCGGCTCCAAAACGAATTTTCTTTCTGCGATGCCAGGATGCGGAAGCGTGAGTGCTGACTCCTTCAGCACGAAATCGTCCCAAAAAAGCAGATCGAGATCGATCTCGCGTTCATGCCAGCGCGGGCGTTCCTGTCTGCCGAGTTCAAGCTCGATCGCTCGCATTTTTTTGAGCATCCGCAACGGAGTGAGATGCGTCTTCATCTCCAGTACCGCGTTGAGAAATTCAGGTTGTTCGCGATAGCCCATCGGGGCGGTGTTGTAGATCGAAGAGACGTTTACGATCTCGCCGAGCCCGCGAAGAGATTCGATCGCTTTATCGACGCGTTCTCTACGAGGTTCGAGGTTTGAACCGAGCGCGATAAAGGCCGTGTGAAGCTCATCGCTCATATCGAGGTGCGAGTATCGAATTCAACCTCGATCCACTTGAGCGCTCCGCCAACCGCAATCCCCGGTTTGCGTACTCGAATGATACATTCGAGAATTGCCGGATGCCGGACTCTCAATTCGACGGCGAGATCGTGCACCCATTTTTCGATTAGGTTGAAACTCCTCGACGTTGAAAAGCGAATAGCTTCATCGTGTATCTTAGAGTAGTCGATCGTGTCGTCGATGTTATCGCTTTTAATTGCCGCAGAAGCATCGACGAGCAATTCGACATCAAGCTCGAAATCGGTGCCGAACTCCTTTTCATCAGCATAAACACCATGCATTGCGTGCAGAGGTATTGCCCGCAATCGGAGCCACATCGGAACGCGGTTCTCCGTCATGATGATGTCTGATGCCGAAGCCATGTTACTTGCCGCTTTGCATATTGACGCGTTCGAATTACGATCTGTTGTCGTGCTTGTTCGAGCGTGAGCTTATGTTCGAGGACGTCGAGTAATTCGCCATAACCGATCGCCCGCATTGCCGGAGCATTGCGATCGATCCCCAGTGTCTTCAACTCTTTCACTTCATCCAACCAGCCGTTGGTTAACATCTGGTCGATTCGTTGTTCGATGCGTGTGTGAAGTTCTTCGCGCGCAGGACTCAGAATGATAAACTCTGGCCGATATTCAAACGCATCGCGCTGCTGCTTCCGCGCTTCGCCGAGCGGTGTGCCGGTCGCATAATAGTGGGTCCAGGCGCGAACGAGCCGCACTGGATTCATTTCGCGTGCGATCTGCGAATGCAGTTCTGGATCGATCGATCGTAATCGTTCGTGCATTGATTCGAAGCCATGCGTAGTAATCTCTTCTTCAAATTTACGCCGGGCTTCGAGAAGTTTTTCGGGATCGATCTCGGCCGTCATCAATCCCCTGAAAAGCGCATCGATGTAAAAGCCAGTACCTCCAACAACAAGCGGTGTTTTTCCGCGCGCAATGATCTCGCGAATTGCCGTTCGGGCCTGCTGAGAAAAATTGGAGGCGCTGAAGCGCTGGTCGGGTTCCAGAATATCTATAAGATGATGCGTAACGTCCGCTCGTTCTTCACGACTCGGTTTGGCGGTTCCGATATCGAATCCTCGATAGAGCAATTGCGAGTCTGCGTTCACGATCTCGATCGATGGATCCGCGTGAGCACGTGCGAGACCCTCTGCCGATTTTCCTGAAGCTGTCGGTCCCGTGATAACTGTCACACTCACGGCGGCAGCTACCTTCCCTCCCATCCCTCTTTGCCGATGAGCGGGACAAACTTGAAACTCGAAAGCTCTTCACCTTTTAATTCGTCACCCATCCGGACGATGCGATACATCGTTTGCGTCGCGCGGTCGCCGATCGGAATGAGCAATCGCCCACCATTCGGACTCAATTGTTTCGTAAGCGATTCTGGTACATCCGGCGCGCCTGCGGTAACGATGATGCCTTCGTAGGGTGCAAAGTCGGGCCAGCCGCGCGTACCATCGCCCGTGCGCGACACGATGCGGTACTTGAAACGCTCGAACCTTTTTGCAGCACTTTCGGCAAGCGCCATGTGGCGCTCGATCGTATAAACGCGAGCGCCAAGTTCGGCAAGAACCGCCGCCTGGTAACCGGAGCCTGTGCCGATCTCAAGAATTTTATCGCCAGCTTTTATTTCGAGTGCGTCGGTCATAAACGCGACGGTAAAGGGCTGCGAAATCGTCTGACCTTCTCCGATCGGCAGCGCATTGTCTTCGTAGGCTTGATGAAGAAAATGTTTATCGAGAAATTCTTCACGCGGAATTTTCTCGATCGCCCGAAGCACGCGTTCATCCTTGATGCCGCGTTCGCGAAGTTGCTCGACAAGCTTTTTGCGAATGCCTGCCGTGATCGAATTATTTCGCACTGCGCCACTACTACCGTTGAGAGTTGCCAAGCTATAAAAAGAGTTGTCAAAATGGGTTATCGATCGATCGCTTCACGCGATTCGAGCGCGTAATCACGGAATCCAACGACCGTACCGCCGCGCCGTTCCATTGTAGGTGTTGCGGAAGTCGTCATGGCTCGCGTCAGGCGTTCGCGCAATTCTTCGGCGGTGAGATTCATCGCAAGCCTGCCATACTCTGCGAATGAAAAATGTCCCGTTTCTTCACTGAGTACTAAAACGACAACATCGGCCTGTTCGCTGATACCAAGCGCCGACCGATGCCTGGTACCAAGCATTCTATCGCCGATCGCTTCAACCGATGAGAGCGGAAGTGTGCAGCGCGCTGCTTCGATGTTGCGATCTTTGATCACGACCGCGCCGTCATGCAACGGACTCTTCCGGTTAAAGATCGAGACAAGCAACTCTTTCGAAATGAGTGCACGAAGTGGAAGTCCGGTATCGACAAAAAGCTTGATATCGGTTGTGCGAATCACAACGATCAGCGCGCCCTCGCCCCGCTGTCGAAGTTCTTCGAGTGCGCGGACGATAAGATCGGAATATTCGACGACATCGAAGCGAATAAAAAACTTGATGATCGGATTACGACCGATATAAAGCAGCAGCCTCCGAAGCTCAGGCTGAAAAAGAACGATCAGTGCGATGACCCAGATATCGGTCAGTGTTTTCAGGATCCATGCCAGACCTTTCATATCAGCCGCCTGCGCAATGACGGAACCGAGGATCACGAACGTAAGGCCAAGGAAGATCTGTGCGGCGATGGTGCCTCGCATCGCAACGTAGAGCCGATAGAAGAGGAATGCAACGACCAAAATATCGACAATGTCGATCCAGGTCACATTCAGGAATCCAATATGGAAAAGCTCCAACGGACTATTTGTCAGCTAATGTATGGCGGGTTCAACGATGGGCATGACTCGTGGCACCCGGTCTGAAACGAGTGTAAGCTTACCTTCGAAGCTGCCGTTCCGTCGCCTGTTCTTCGGGGCTCGAATGGTCGGGATGCTCGTGGAATTTCTCGTACGCCTCGATGATATCCTTGACAAGTTTGTGTCGAACAACATCGCCCTTGTTAAAATAGACGAAGTCGATGCCTTCCACTTTCGAGAGCACTTCCTGGATCTGGATCAAGCCCGACATTTGCCGCGATGGCAGATCGACCTGCGTTGCATCGCCGGTAATGATGGCCTTCGAACCCTGACCGAGTCTCGTCAAAAACATTTTCATTTGCATCGAAGTCGCGTTTTGCGCTTCGTCTAAGATCACAAACGCATTCGAGATCGTGCGGCCGCGCATATAGGCAAGCGGCACAACTTCGACCGTGCCACGTTCGATAAAGCTCTTCGTCTTTTCTGCGGTCAACATTTCCTGAAGTGCGTCATAGAGCGGACGCAAATACGGAT
>JBBSDW010000210.1:0-4268 GCA_038240295.1 Kapaibacterium sp. (SeqCode) | reverse complement strand
GGCGAGGCCGAATCCAGCAACTATTAGTCGATCCTGACCTCGAGTGCAAGGCCCTGGAGTTCGCGAACGAGAACGCTGAAGGATTCGGGTACGCTCGGCTCAGGCATGTTCTCGCCTTTGACGATCGACTCGTATACCTTCGAACGACCTGGTACGTCATCCGACTTCACGGTAAGGATCTCCTGAAGCGTGTGCGCTGCGCCGTATGCTTCGAGCGCCCATACTTCCATTTCTCCAA
This sequence comes from Kapaibacterium sp. (SeqCode), assembly GCA_038240295.1. Classification (GTDB taxonomy): domain Bacteria; phylum Bacteroidota; class Ignavibacteria; order Palsa-1295; family Palsa-1295; genus JABDDM01. The sequence goes on along the minus strand of JBBSDW010000210.1, from coordinate 4,030 downwards.
AGCGCTGACCGCCGAACTGTGCCTTACCACCAAGCGGCTGCTGGGTGATGAGCGAGTACGGTCCGATCGAACGTGCGTGGATCTTGTCGTCGACAAGATGCGACAGCTTCATCATATAGATCTGGCCGACGGTTACTTTCTGATCGAACATCTCACCAGAGCGTCCGTCGTAAACTTCGGTACGCGCTTCGACGTCGAGCGATGCCTGTTCGAGATAGCCCTTTACATCTTCCCAATGCGCCCCGTCAAAGATCGGCGTTTCGAACTTTACGCCGAGCGTCGAAGCTGCGAAACCGAGTGCAGTCTCATAGAGCTGCCCGATGTTCATACGGCTTGGTACGCCGAGCGGGTTGAGTACGATGTCGACCGGTGTTCCATCCGGTAAGAACGGCATATCCTGGATCGGTACGATCTTCGCGACCACACCCTTGTTACCGTGACGTCCTGCCATCTTGTCACCAACCGAAAGCTTGCGCTTCTTGGCAACATAGACCTTTGCCATCTGCATGATGCCTGGCTGAAGTTCGTCACCAAGTCCGACCTTCGATTTCTCGCGGCGAACATCGGCGTCGATATCTTCACGCTTGATCCAGTATCCTTCGTAGATCTTACGAACGAGATTCGACTTGCGGCGATCCTCTACCCAGTCGGTACCGACCGAGAATTTTTCGAGATCGTCCAAACGCGAGTAGAATGTCTCATGCTTGATGATCGTACCCGAACGGATGATCGTTGCGCCATCGAGATCGCGAATGCCTGCAGCAGATTCACCATCGAGCACCTTAAGGAGCTTGTCGGCGAGTTTGCGGTTCGCATCGTCGAACTGCTCGCGGTAAGTCTTTTCGATCAAATCGAGGCGGCGTTTTTCTTCACGCTTTTCTTCGCCTTCCTTCTTGATTCCCTTGCGCGAAAAGAGCTTTGTATCAACGATGACGCCCTTGATTCCAGGAGGCGCCTTCATCGAAGCATCCTTCACGTCGCCGGCCTTGTCACCGAAGATGGCGCGTAAAAGTTTTTCTTCCGGTGTCGGATCGGTCTCACCCTTCGGTGTGATCTTTCCGATCAAAATGTCGCCTTCTTTTACTTCTGCGCCATTGCGGATGACTCCGCTCTCGTCGAGGTCCTTCGTCGCTTCTTCCGAGACGTTCGGAATTTCACGCGTGAGTTCTTCTTCGCCGCGCTTTGTATCGCGAACGTGAAGTTCGAATTCTTCGATGTGGATCGAAGTATAAATGTCTTCAGAGACAACGCGCTCGGAGATGACGATAGCATCTTCGAAGTTGTATCCGCGCCAGGGCATGAACGCTACGAGTACGTTACGTCCGAGTGCAAGTTCGCCATTCTCTGTTGACGAAGAATCGGCAAGCACATCGCCCTTCTGCACACGCTGACCCTGCTTGACGCCCGGGCGCTGTGTGATGGATGTATCCTGGTTCGTACGGAAGAACTTGATCAGGTGATACTCGCGGCGGCGGCGATCGTCGAAGCTTGCGATGATCTCGTCACGCGATCCTTCATCATCGTATAGCATGACGATACGATTTGCATCAACATAATCGACAACTCCATCGCGCTCGGCAATAATAAGTGCGCGGCTATCTCTTGCGATCTTGCCTTCGAAACCAGTGCCGACAAGCGGCGCCTTTGGACGAAGCAGCGGCACAGCCTGGCGTTGCATGTTCGAGCCCATGAGTGCGCGGTTAGCATCGTCATGCTCGAGGAATGGAACAAGTGCCGCGGCCGCAGATACGATCTGCGAAGGCGCGACGTCCATATACTGCACGACGTCACCGGCTACGACAATAAAGTCGCCATACTGACGTGCGCTAATTCTGTCCCCGACAAAATGTCCCTTCTCATCGAGTACCTGATTGGCCTGCGCGATGATCTTATCTTCTTCGTCATCTGCTGCGAGGTAGACGATGTCGCGCGAGACCTTGCCATTCCTGACAACGCGGTAAGGCGTTTCAAGGAAGCCAAACTTATTGATGCGCGAATAAACCGCAAGCGAAGAGATAAGTCCGATGTTCGGACCTTCCGGCGTTTCGATCGGGCAGAGACGACCGTAGTGTGTATAGTGAACGTCGCGAACTTCGAATCCTGCGCGTTCGCGAGTAAGTCCACCAGGTCCGAGCGCAGACATACGACGCTTGTGCGTCATCTCCGCGAGCGGGTTGGTTTGATCCATGAACTGCGAAAGCTGGTTCGTGCCAAAGAACGTATTGATCACCGAAGTGATCGTACGTGCATTGACGAGATCGGCAGGGCCGACCTTCTCATCATGGATCGACATACGCTCGCGGATCGTGCGCGCCATACGTGCGAGTCCGATGTTGAACTGCTGTGCAAGCTGCTCACCAACGGTGCGAACGCGGCGATTGCCAAGGTGATCGATGTCATCGACCGAAGCCTTGCCAAGCTGCAAGCGAATGATATACTTCAGGATCGAAACGATGTCTTCCTTCGTGAGGGTCGTCGTCTCGTTCGGTACTTCGAGTTCAAGCTTGTGGTTGAGGCGGATACGTCCGACAAGTCCGAGATCGTAGCGCTTCTGGTTAAAGAAAAGCTTCTCGAGCAAGCCGCGAGCGGCTTCCATATCGGGTGCTTCCGAAGAACGCATGACGCGATAGATGCATTCGTACGCATCGTCGGTCGAACGCGATGGATCCTTGCCAATTGTGTTCAGTACGACGGCGCCGCCCGTCTCTTCGAGATCGAGGAATTTCACCGACTTGATGCCCGACTTCTGCATCCGCTCGATGTGTTCTTCAGCAAAGATCGAATCCTTTGTAAGGAAGATCTCGCCCGTGTTCATATCGATCACGTCGGCGCCGATCGCACGGCCCACATACTCGTTCAGGTCGACCTTTTTGACGTCTACGTCCTGGACGAGACCAAAAAGCTGGAGGATATCTTCGTCGCTCGAAAAACCAAGCGCGCGAAGCAGCATCGTCACCGGGAATTTCTTCTTACGGTCGATGTATGCCCAGAGTACGTTATTGATATCGGTTGTGAACTCCACCCAGCTTCCGCGGAATGGGATGACGCGGCCAGAAAAGATCGTCGTGCCGTTCGGATGAAGGCTCTCGGCGAAGAATACGCCTGGCGAACGATGCAGCTGCGAAACAACAACGCGCTCGGCACCATTGATAATGAAGGTACCGCGCTCCGTCATCATTGGAAGGTTACCTAAGAAGACTTCCTGCTCGACCGTCTCGATAAAATCTTCGCTTGCTTCTTCCTGATTCTTGGAAGAGAGACGCAAACGCGCCTTCAGCGGCACACTGAACGTTAGTCCGCGCTCCTGGCATTCGATGACGCTATAGCGCGGCTTTTCGAGACGATAATCGAGATACTCGAGAATGAACGTCTCGCGTGAATCGATGATCGGGAAATTGAGCTGGAACACCGATTCCAAACCGGTGACAAGACGCTCGGAGAGCGGCACGCCGGACTGAAGGAATTCCTGGAACGACTGCAACTGCACGTCGAGAAGATCGGGCAGTTCGTAATCGCGCGGGATCTTCGAGAACGAGATACGCCCTGACTCCACTACGTGGGCGCCGTTCAAAAGATTTACACCGTTGGATGTCTTGGTTGCTTTCGCCATTGTCTCTGTTTATCAAGAATGATGACCCATTCAAGCGCTGAGCGCTGTGGGTCGGTATCCAAAATTTCTTACTGAGTATTCAATCTGTCGCTCTATCGCTTCCTTCAATCTACAAGCCTGTCTATTAATAACAAACGCGAGTGCCCGTCTCGGCAGCCTTACGTCTTCGGCCGGGTGTCGAATGAACTTGAAGCGCGTGGGAATCCCATCGGCATTAGGCCGAGAGATAGCTGGGAAATTTTTGAGTTTGGAGAGGTCTGGAAAGATATGGCCCCTTCGAGAGTCGGATACAAGTCTGCGAATGACGGAACATTCGCTGCGTACGGGATGCCGTCCGCAAGTGATCGTTTGAGCAAGGTTGTCTCTGTTATGCGTCAAATCGCCTCTAACTCCTCCGTACGCGCTGAGCTTTATGATATT
>JBBSDW010000209.1:0-4387 GCA_038240295.1 Kapaibacterium sp. (SeqCode) | reverse complement strand
GGGGTTTGTCGTCTGGAGCCGCAACAACTCGCTTATTGGCAGATTGCAGTTGCTTCCGACTTCAGGCGCTTTCGTTACTCCTCGTGAAGGCAATGTTTGCTGGGCGGGCGACAAGAAGGAGCTTTTCTTCACACTTGATGGAGGAAAGACCTGGAGCATCAATCTTGCTAAAGCGCTTCCAGCTTACTCGTCCGACAGTACCTATCAATTTTTTGGCGCAAATTCGCACATTGTATTTGCCGCTAGCCCGTCCACGAAATACGAGTCGACAGATGCCGGAAAGACTTGGCAGCCTTCTAACGCGATTTGGCCTAGCGCGGTCTTTGATTCAACGCACTGGCTCTATTCTGATACGCATTCCTCTACCCCTTATCAATTCACGAGCAATTCCGGTCGGACAATAGATTCCGTTAGCAGCATGATCAACAAACCCTTCTATTATGTCGACTCCCTTCGCTGGATCTCGGCTCAGGGAATTTATACGCGTGACGGCGGAAAATCGTGGCTGCCTATCCCTGGTTGGTCACTTGCCCGCTCGGTAACTGGGAATTTTATAATCATGGATTCAGCGACCGCGCTAGGATTCTGGTATCCTTACGGCGTGTGGCGGATTGATCTTCCGTGGTTCAAAGGCGTACCGAACTTGGTCAGTGAGCGACCCTCGCTTATCCCGCACTCCATACGGAATGCACAACTCTTTCCTCAGCCTTCACGCATAGGTTCGACATTCAGTTTCGAATTAACCAGACCGAGGAATGTCATGCTTACGCTCTTTGATTTACAGGGACGAAAGATTTTCGGCGGAGCGCCGCTGTACCTAACGGAAGGTAATCACGCGGCGTCGTTTAGCGTCAGGGCGCTGGCCGCTGGTACCTATATCCTTCGAACAGAGGCCTTCGGCGAGAGTATCGAGAGCAAGGTGGTTGTGATACACTAGGCACCTTTAACACTCTGCCAAGCACTGCTTTGAAGTTGGTAGAAGACGATCTAGCTCGCAAAAACAAGAAGACTTCGTCGCAACGGCAATCTTAGTCTGACCGATTGTGGCCAAAATTCTCGACCCTTGGAGCTTCAAGGCGCAAACGTGGTCTGCTCCAGCCACCACACTGCCGGATAGCGTTCTTTGATCATGGCGAGGAGTTGCTTGTCATGAATTACGATCGGGATGGACTTGACCTGTGCTTTGAACCAGGGATCGAACGGACTCTTTTGCACAGTAAGGATGCGGCAGTAATAATAGGAGCCGGTCTGATACAGAAGCTGGACGATCTTATAGGATTGATCGTCTTCGACGATGTTCGACCACTTCTGACCGTCTTTTAATTTGCTGAGAACATTTTGAACGAAAGGATCATCCGATTCGGGGACAGCCCCCAACTTCTGCAGCTCACTCGTTGCGGCAGTTCCTTTTGGAATGCGAATCGTATCCGGCGCGACCTGCAGAAACTTCGAAGGGTCGGCCTGGATCAGCCGCCAGAACATCTGGATGGTGTCGCGCTGATATCGCTGCACGATAGAATCGACCGCAAAATATTGATGCAGCCGAGGATCGATCAGAGTCGGCTCGACGACAAGTCGATAATACGAACTTGTATCCTTGCCGAACGTCTCCTTGATACACTGCAGCCTTGCCGAATCGCGAGTCGATTCGTCGATCCATTTCGCCTTTGCCTGCAACGCCGCGATGGGAGGCTCCTGATGATACGCATGCTTGATCACAACCTGTTCCAACGCCTTGCCAACGATCTCAAGCGCCGCAGCTTCAAGACCGGCAAGTGTGTCGCCATAGCACCGATCGACAACAACTTCGTAATGCAGATCGAGTTGATCGAAATTAAGCTCGCCAACGGTGATCACCTTTTTATGCGCTATGGCGTCAGGCAATTTTTTCGCATGCTGAGCCAGCGCAACCTGACTTGCACCAACACAAACTGCAAAAATGATAAAAGCGAGCGTTAGTATTCTATTCATGTGAAGCAGATTAACGCCGAACAAGCAAGTTGGTTTCGCCTGGGGCGAAGAGCGACGCAAAACACTTGTAGTCTAACGTGTCCCCAACCAGCCTTTGACCCGATCTCAAGAAATATTTCGCGAAGCAGCTTGCCAATCGAGGTAATTTGCCGGGATAACGATCGGTCGCGGCTAAACTGCGATAGGTGCTCGTTCGGGCACTAAACTTCGCTCGTTCGCGTTTACTATCTTCGTTGCCGCAAATTGTTTGTTGGTCGCAATCGGTGGACAAGCGTCTTTGGGGCAGAACCGATCAATTGTGCAAGTACAATTTTACAAACTGCCGATTCCGCTTCGGAATCGGCACTGTTCATGAAAAAAGTTTACACACACGCTAACTCACGACAACATTTTATGACGGTAGCACGTCACAATATGATCGTTGACCATGCCAATCGCTTGCATGAATGCGTAGCAGATCGTCGGGCCGACGAATTTGAAGCCGAGGCGTTTTAGCTCTTTGCTCATTGCCTGCGATTCTTTCGTTCCGGCAGGGATCTTCTGCGTCCATTTATTTTGGAGGGTCTTTCCATCCGTGAATTGCCAGAGCGTTTCGTCAAAGGTTTTGCCTGCTTCCTGAAGTGCGAGATAGGCTTTCGCGTTGGTCACCGCGGCGTTCACTTTGAGTTTGTTGCGGATGATGCCTGCGTCCTGCATAAGCGAGTCCAGCTTTTTTTGATCGTAGCGCGCGATCTTTTCGGGATCGAAGCCGTCGAAGGCCTTCCTGTAACTATCTCGCTTTCGGAGGATCGTGATCCAGCTCAAGCCAGCTTGTGCGCCGTCGAGTATGATCTTTTCGAGTAATTTCTGGTCGTCATGCTCTGGGACGCCCCATTCATCGTCGTGGTACTTAATGTAAAGTGCGTCCGAACCGCACCAGGAACATCGCACAATTTCTTTCATAGTGCGAAAATACGGCTCAGAATGGCGAATCTCGTCGGCACATAGAACTCGGCGCGAATCTTGTTCTTGAGACAACCATTATGAGAACCATCGTACATATCTCCGATCTTCATTTTGGCCGCGTACTCAAGGCGACCGTCGAGCCGCTCGTCGAGGCGATCAATACGCTGAGTCCCGATGTCCTTGTCGTCTCGGGCGACTTGACTTCACTCGCTACGAAAAACGAATTCGCCGAAGCCAAGCAATTCCTCGCACGGCTCCCCTATCCGCAGATCGTTGTGCCGGGCAATCACGACATCCCGATGCTTGCGGTCTTTCGCAGAATGGTCACACCGCTCCGGAGCTGGCGTAACTGGTTCTCGCCGATCACCGAGCCGATCTTCGAAGACGAAGAACTTGCGATCGTCGGGTTGAACACCGCACGTGGGCGTTCGATCGATAACGGAAAGATCTCGCAGCGTCAGCTCGACAGACTTTCCGCGCACATGGCGAAGGTCAGCGAAGACAAGCTTAAGATCGTCGTGCTCCATCATCCGATCGATCAACCGGAAGGCGTCAACAAAAAGCTTGTGCGCCGTGCGAGCCTCGCGATGGAAGCATTCGCAAAATGTGGCGCCGATCTTTTGCTGAGCGGTCATCGTCATACACATTTTGCCGAGAGCACTGCATCGCGATATCAGATCGATGGATATGCAGCACTCATCGTCCAGGCAGGAACCGCGATCAGTACACGCAACCGTAAGGAGCCGCAGTCGTTCAACGTGATCCGAGCTCGTCGCCCGCATATTGAAGTTGAATCGCAAGCGTGGAACGAGGATACGAATGCATTCGAAGCATCGACCAGGACATTTTTCAAGCACACCAAGCAAGGCTGGATCAAGGAATCGAAAACCGACGCGCCTCCGGAGTTGATCGAGGCAAGCAAATAACCAAGCAAGAGTGAAATTTGCCACGTAGGTCAGGTTTCAACCGACCGCGCTGTTTGGTCAGAGCATCGATCAGCTTCGAGCGAGTTTTCAAAGATCGTCGGCGATCGCGGCTAAAACATTCCGGCAGAAGCAAGTGTAAATCGCATCTCGAGAGAGTGTGGTCTGGTCGAAACCCGACCTACCTTGTGGAGTTCTTATCGTCCGGCTTTGGTTAGCCTTGCAGTATTCAACTGACTAAACGACCGATGAAATATCTCGCTATTCTCGCCCTGCTTTTATTCGCGCGCCAATCGACTTCTGCTGCTCTTGCTGCCACGGATACTGCCAAAACCGGCAAAGGCATGATGATGCATGACGGCGATTCATGCAAAGATTGCAAAGATGGTCACGGCGCTGGGATGATGATGGGTCATGACGGCATGGGCCATGACGGCGCAATGATGGGTCACGACGGTGCAATGATGTGCCGCGAAGGCGGGATGAACCATGAAGGTGGCATGATGGGCAATGGCGGCATGGAATGCGGTGGCCGCGGCTGTCAAATG
>JBBSDW010000208.1:0-4406 GCA_038240295.1 Kapaibacterium sp. (SeqCode) | reverse complement strand
AAGCTTCGTAACTCTTCGCCAGAGGATGAGATCCGAACAAGTTTTTATCAAAGCGGCCATATCCTGGGCGCGGGTGGGTTGCTTATCGAATCAAAAGGCAAGCGCATTTTTCATACGGGTGATACTTCGCTGCACCATCAGCGATTGATCGCTTCGGCCGAACTGCCCGACGGTGAGGTTGACGTGCTTGTCACCGAATCGACGAATGGCCTGACCGATGCTTACCTAACGCATTCGCGCGACAGCGAACTCGAGAGACTCATGACGACGATCAGTCAGACGATCGCGGCCGGTGGATCGGTATTGATCCCTGTATTCGCTCTCGGCAAAATGCAGGAAATTCTCTCGATGGTCTGGGATGCAATGCGCTCTGGCCGTATTCCGACGGTCGATATTTATACCGGTGGGATGGGCCGCAGGATCTCGGAAGTCTACGATCAGTTCGCCACCAGTGCATCGCGCACACGATCGGACGATTCGATCAAAGATATTCCACAGCGAGAACTTCCACGCCGCGACGGTCTTTTCTCTGCAAAGTTCTTTCGGGAGCCAAGCATCGTCCTGGCCTCAAGCGGTATGATGCAGGAGGGGACCGGGAGTTATTTGCTTGCCCAACGCTGGTTGCGCGAATCTAATTTTGCGATCTGCTTCGTCGGTTATACCGATCCGCGAACGCCGGGTTACGTTGTAAGTCACGCCAAGCGAGGTGAGCGCATCCGATTTGGCTCAATGCGGCGCGATGTGCCTGTGCGCTGCACGCTCGAACGCTTTCGCTTTAGCGCGCACGCCAGGCGGGATGAGCTTCTTTCGATCGTCGAACGGTTGCGGCCCAAGCAAGTCGTGCTCACGCATGGCGATGAGCAGGCGATGTCGGCGTTCGGACAGTTAATCCTTGAGGCATTCCCCGGTACCGTCGTCAGTGCGCCTGAACTTGGAAAATGGTATCGTCTCCTCGGCGATTAGGATGACGCTTCTCTACTATTTAATGATGCCGTCATCTCACCCGCAGATCAATTTCCTATTTTTGCGGCTCGGAGTTTATCCGTGTTCGGATCTTTTACGTAGTTGCAGTGCCTGAGATAAAATCGATCGGAGTTCTGACAAGTGGCGGCGACGCGCCAGGAATGAACGCGGCCATTCGCGCCGTCACGCGCATTGCGCTGCTTAACGGCTTACGGGCTGTCGGAGTGCGACATGGATATTCCGGACTTGTCAGCGGTGACTTCATAGAACTCCGCGCGTTCTCTGTTTCGAACATTATCCAGCGCGGAGGTACGATCCTCAAGACGGCACGCTCGGAGGAATTCCGCACACCCGAAGGTCGCGCAAAAGCCGCTGAGCAGATGCACCGCATCGGACTCGACGCACTTGTGCTCATCGGCGGCGACGGCACGTTCGAAGGAGGCACAAAATTCAACGAAGAACATGGCTTCCCGGTCGTTGGTGTGCCGAGCACCATCGATAACGATCTCGTCGGAATCGACTGGACGATCGGCTACGACACGGCAGTCAATACGGCGATCTACAACATCGATAAAATTCGCGACACCGCCGATGCGCTCGAACGAACGTTCTACATCGAAGTAATGGGACGGTCATCCGGATTCATCGCGCTCGATGTCGGATTAAGCTGCGGCGCCGAATACATCGCGATCCCCGAGATCGAAACAAGCATCGACGTCCTGCTCGAACTCTTCAAGCGCCAGCGCGCAACAAAGCGAAGCAACATTATTATCGTTGCCGAGAATGAAGAATCGACTGGTGCGCTAAATCTCGCTCAGCGCGTGAAGCAGGAAAACGGCATTGATTATCGCGTTACGATCCTCGGTCATATTCAGCGCGGCGGAAGCCCGACGGCTCGTGATCGAATTCTTGCAAGCAAACTTGGCGCCGCAGCGGTCGGAGCGCTCCTCGAAGGAAAAACGTGCGTGATGGTCGGCGAAGTCGCCGGGCAGATCTGCTTCACCGATATGCGCGAGACCTGGGAAAAGCGCAAGCCGATCGACTCAACACTCGTTGAACTGGCAGCACTGCTCGCGATGTAAGCCGTAGGTAATGCACCGAAGCTGTTATTCGGGCTTCTTGATAAAACTCATCGAAGCCTGCCTCCCGTCAACAAAGTTGACGCAAAGCTGATAATAACCGGCCGGAAGGCTCCCGATGTCGAGTGCGGTGGTTTGCCCTTCGACCAGATTCAACGTGGATTCTTTTCGCACGCGGCCGAGCAGATCGACCACGCTAACTCTCGCACGACCCTCGCTTTCAATTTCGAAGTCGAGCGCATTTCCAACCGGCGAATGGAGGAGATGTATCGACAAGGATTTCGATGACAAAATCTCTGGTACAAGCGAGGGATTGTTAGAAACAAACTTATAGACAAGGGTGGTGCTGTCACGTGAAGCGAGAACGTAGCCATGGTTGGCATCGGGCCAGGACATATCGATCAAGGAGTCTCCGGCAAACGTTGTATCGACCGCCCAGTGCTTGCCGTTGTCTATGGAATAATAGAGTGAGTCTGCAAAAGAGGGCCCGCCCTGGTATCCCAGGTTCGGGTTCTTGCCCACAAATGCCCATAGCAAAGAGGGTCCCGCACAGATCATCCGAAAGATCCGGGGACTTCTAAAAGTGGAATCGCGGTACCAGGAGTTTCCCCCATCCGAGGTCGCCATATAATCGGTAGAGGGATACGAGGGACGGATTCCTTCAGGCCAATATGCGAGCGCATAAAGATGATCCCGATCCCAGCCTTTAACGAGATAGAACGCGAATTCGCTGGAATCAAAGCCGCCTGTGCTTAAAAAGCTTTTGCCTCCGTCCAGCGTGTGCCACATGCTGTCTGCATGTAATGTGAGTGCCCAGCCCTCTTTCAAATCGTAAAAAAATGCGTCCTGTGCGTGTTTTGGAAACGAAGGCTGCCCTTCAGGCTGCGTGAAGGATTGCGCCGAATCCCGAGTAAAGTAAACGGAAAAGGAACGTTGTTGATCGTTGTCGAAAATGACTACCCCCATTCCCTGGCTAAACATCGCCCCTCCTCCGAACCAATAATTTTTGAGGGAGGTGTTAAAAAGATCTGTAAAAAGCCACGTATGTCCCGTGTCATGACTGGAAAATGTAGAATTCAGTTCCGCAAATCCATAAAATTCATTTTCGCCGACGGACTCATAGCTATGGGAATTTGGTCCATCAGTCAAGGCACGATAGGGGGAAAGTTGCTGTTTCGTGGACCAGATCCTCCCCCCGTTTGAAGCACGCACCACGTAGGATGCGGACAGACCGGAATCAAGGAGCAAATAACCGCGATCCGAATCCGCAAAAGCTATAACCTCGGGCGACGAATGGGGCATGGCAAATACGCGCTCCCAATGGCCCCGGCCCTGAGCGAAAAGACTGCTGACCAGAGATAGCGTCAGCAGCAGCATCAAGGAACATGGAACAATCTTTCTAAGCATCAGAAGGAAATTGTCTAAGTGCACAAAGTACCATCTGATAAATGCATCACGAGCGTAAAAGATTCAGGGGAATGGTTGGAGCAAATTTTTGCTATAAATTTGCGGTTCACCCCCGAGAGTCTATCTATTACCCCCGCCGTTCCAGGAAGGAGAGTAAAACCGTTGACCGGGTCAGAGACGCAGCCGTTAATACTCGGTGCGTTTTCCCAATGCTTACCAGTGTTTTTTATCCAACCACAGATGCCATAGCACCCGGCATCTTCTTGAGTAAAGTCAATTTGAATTATATCGCAGTCTATGGTGCTATTCGTAATTTCAACAAAGTGGCAGTAAGTGCATTCTTGGCAGCCTTCAGTAAACGGGCAGAGGTCTGTTGGATTCGTGAGCAGCAAAGTGACACTAATGGAGCACGTACACCCCGGGCTAACCGGAGAACTCTTCACATCAGGACGAAGAGAATCGCACTTGAAGTAGATCGAACTCGCGTCTGGCACCTGACGCGCAATTCGGACATCAATGTTGCCAATAGCAAAAGCAGAACTTGAAGCGACAAAGAAGGAAAGCAGAACCAACGAGTAAAGAATGCTTTTCATGACCGTAAGATTTGAGTGACGAAACGATCAACGATACGCCAAATATAACACCGGATTCAACAAATAAAAAGCATAAACAAATGATGCAGCTCTCGACCGGATTTTTCGATTTCTTGCAGAAGCTTTTGTTCCACGACAGCCCTCCTCGTCAGGCTACGAGCTGGATCTCTTATTCGGGTTTCTTGATTCCGTTGTCTGATTGTGCAGACTCCCTACAAAAAAAGAGGGATGGCTGTCGCACCATCCCTCTTCGTTCGATCACGTCATGGTATGCTCTTGAGCACAAGAGCAAATTCATATTACTTGATGAATGGACCGGCGATCGCAAGCACCTGGCTCATCGTCAAATATTCATCGAAGGCTT
>JBBSDW010000207.1:0-4409 GCA_038240295.1 Kapaibacterium sp. (SeqCode) | reverse complement strand
GTCGGGATGACAGCTTCGGAGTTTGAGATTAGGATCGCGTTTCGCTCATACTTCATAATTCATACTTCAAACCTGCCCATGAGATCCCTCTCGGGTCGGGATGACAGCTTCGGAGTTTGAGATTAGGATCGCGTTTCGCTCATACTTCATAATTCATACTTCAAACCTGCCCATGAGATCCCTCTCGTGTCGGGGACGAATGAAGATGCTCTGAGTACGGGATGACAGTGGTGGGTTGCGACGAACCTATTTGCGGCTCTTCTGTTTAACAGGCCGTCCTTGCAGATAAACGTTGCCGTCCAGTTCTGAGACGTGGCCGTTTTTTTTTTACCCATGCCTAACGTCATTGTTCTTGGCGCCCAATGGGGCGACGAAGGAAAAGGAAAGATCGTGGACTTGCTCGCCCGCGATGCCGATATTGTAGCCCGCTATCAGGGCGGCGCGAACGCCGGACATACGATCAAACTTCCCGACGGTCGCGAGTTCGTGCTCCATCTTATCCCGAGCGGTATTTTTCATCCGGGTGTGATTTGCGTGATCGGCAATGGCGTCGTGATCGATCCTGTTGCGCTCCGCGAAGAGATAAAAATGCTTGAAGATGCAGGAGTCTCGGTCAAAGGCCGACTCTTCATTTCCTACAATGCTCATCTTATTATGCCGTATCATAAGATGCTCGACCGCGCAAGCGAAGAGCGCCTGGCGAAGCAACATGGATCGGTGGTTGGTACAACGGGGCGCGGGATCGGTCCAGCTTACGAAGACAAATTTGCGCGAAAGGGGATTCGCATCGTCGATCTGCTCGACAGGCCATCTCTTGTCGAAAAGCTGCGCGAGAATATTGCCGAGAAGAATGAACTGCTGAAGAAATTTTACGAATCGGATACGCTCTGCGATGTCGAAAAGATCGTTGCCGATTACGAAGTCTTCGATCAGGAGATGGATCCTTATATCACCGACACCGCGCTCTTGCTCAATCGCGCGATCGCCGATGGCAAATCTTTGTTGCTCGAAGGCGCACAGGCCGCGTTGCTCGATATTGATTTTGGTACCTATCCGTTCGTGACGTCAAGCAATCCGACCGCAGGCGGCGCCTGCACAGGGCTCGGGGTTCCGCCAACGTCGATCGATCGCGTGATCGGAGTTGCGAAAGCATACACGACAAGAGTCGGTAACGGACCTTTCCCGACCGAAATAGAAGGACCCCTCGAAGAGCGGCTGCGCCTGGCCGGTCACGAATACGGTGCCTCTACCGGCCGGCCACGCCGCTGCGGCTGGCTCGATACAGTTGCGCTGCGGTATAGCGTGATGATCAACGGCATTTCCTCGATCGCGCTGACAAAGCTCGATGTGCTCTGTGGATTTGATTCGGTAGAGCTTTGCACGGGCTATGAGAGAATCTCCGACGGCAAGCGGATCGAGCATTTCACGACCGACCTTAGAGCACTCGCGGGCATTCGTCCGATCTACGAAGAATTCGCCGGTTGGAGCGAGGCAGATCTGGATGGAGTGCAGTCGCGAGAGGAGTTGCCTGAAAATGTGAGCAAGTATCTCGCTGCTGTCGAACGCGAGATCGGCGCGCCGCTTGAGATTATCTCAATCGGTGCCGGCCGGGAAGAGACGCTGGTGGCTGCGGCGCTGGTTTAAGCGTTAAGATTCGATGGGGCAAGCTAAAGCGTACCCCACATGTGGGACACGCTTTAGCTTGTCCCAAGCACTTTCTCGCTTCAGCACTCTGCTGTTCGAGAATCGTCGCTTGCCCTGCTGGCTCTCGGTGTTAAGATTCGCTGGGGCAAGCTAAAGCGTACCCCACATGTGGGACATGCTTTTGCGGTGTCACGTTCTAACGCGGCTCTCCACGATTTTCTTCGCCGATTGCAAAGCCGGAACTAAGGGACGCGGTATTTTTGTCACACACTCGCATAACAGCAGGCCCTGCGACTTCAGACTGCGCTTCGACCCGTACGACCAGGCATCACCACATTAGCAGCGGATGTTTCAATATATCGTTCGACGGATTCTTCTTTTCATTCCGACGCTTTTTTTCATCACCGTCATCAGCTTCGGTATTTCGAGGCTTGCCCCTGGCGATCCGGCCGAGCTTAAATCGGGCGCTGGCGGCGAAGGCGGGCAGAAGGGTAACAGCCAGCTTAACGAGCAGATGATCCAGCAGATCCGCCAGCTCTGGCACCTCGATAAGCCGATCTGGTACTGGACGATCTTCACGGATGCCAAGAATGCCGACGGTCAGCTTAAGCCCCTCGGTGAGCGTCTGACCTTCCGCTGGAATGGGCTCGACAACCAGTATAATCACTGGGTCGACGATCTGCTTCATCTCAATTTTGGCAAGTCGTTTCAGGATCAACGCGATGTGCTCGACAAGATCTGGGAGCGCATACCGGTCACGTTCATGTTTTCGATCCTCTCGATCCTGCTTGCCTATGTGATCGCGATCCCGATCGGTATTTATTCGGCGACCCATCAAAAAAGCAAGACCGACAAGGTCACGAGCGTCCTGCTCTTCATTCTCTATTCGCTGCCGAGTTTCTGGATCGGTACGATGGTCATCATCTTTTTTGGCGGCGGCGACTTTCTTGCGTGGTTTCCGAACTCGGGTTTGCATTCGATGGATTATTCGCCGACAGATCCCTGGCTTTCGCGAGCGCTCGATTATCTTTGGCATCTCGCGCTGCCGGTGTTCGTGCTGACTTATGGCAGCTTCGCGTTTCTTTCGCGGCAGATGCGCGGCTCGATGCTCGAGGTCGTCCGGCAGGATTATATCAGAACCGCTCGTGCAAAGGGACTTTCGGAACGAGTGGTCGTTTATAAACATGCGCTTCGGAATTCACTGATCCCGATCATCACGATCCTTGCGAATATCCTGCCGGCGCTTGTCGGCGGCTCTATTGTCGTGGAGACGATCTTCACGATCCCTGGAATTGGCCAGCTCGCCTTCCAGGCGCTTGTCGCACGAGATTATCCGGTGATCATGGCCGAGTTTTTCCTGTCGGCGGTGCTGACGCTGCTCGGTATCCTTGTGGCCGATATCATGTATTCGATGGTCGATCCGCGGATCGCCTTTAGCAGAAAGTCAAGTTAATCTATCATACCCTACAAAAACAGAGATGCCAGATAACAACGACAAACTGCCCGTCAATCCGAGCAACTACCAAGATCGGGGTACGAACCGAACCGATGTGCCTCAGCATAGCGCGATCGGCGAGGAGTATCTTATTTCGCAGGAGACGGGCCAGCCGGCACCGATGCCGGAGGAGATGCATTCGGACGATATGACGTCGAAGGAGCGCGATCGTGCAGCCTCCGCGAGGAGGAATGTTACGCAATCCTATTGGAGCCTTGTGCGTCATCAGTTCAAGAAGAACAAGGTCTCGATGTTCGCGCTCTATATCGTCTATCTCCTTTTTGCCGTCGCGATCTTTGCCGATATTCTCGCCAACGATAAGCCGCTCTATGCCGTCTACAACGGTGAGACGTTTTTCCCGGTGTTTAAGGATTATTCCAACGCGATGGGATTTTCGAAATGGTCGCCGGACCTGATCAATGCCGATTGGAAGCAGCTCGAATCGCAAGGGAAGCTCACTTCGGTCGTATGGCCACCGATCAAATATCAGGGATCGAGTCAGGATCTCGAACATAACTATGCATCACCGGGAGCGGGGCATTTACTCGGCACCGATGCGATTGGCCGCGACGTGCTTTCGGGGATGATCCATGGTTCTCGAATAGCACTCACGATTGGATTTCTATCGATGTCGATCGCGATTCTGATCGGTATCGTGCTCGGGGCGCTCTCCGGATTTTATGGAGGCTGGATCGACGTGCTGATCTCGAGAGCGATCGAGCTTGTGATAACGCTTCCGACATTCTTCCTGATCATCACTGTCGTTGCGATGTTTCAGAGCGGTTCGATCTGGCTTGTCATGGTGCTGATCGGACTGACCGGCTGGCCTGGAATTGCAAGGTTTACTCGAGGTGAGTTTCTGCGCATTCGCAATATGGAGTTCGTTGCAGCCGCCACGGCACTCGGTTTTTCGAATTCCCGCGTGATCTTTCGGCATGTGCTTCCGAATTCGCTTGCACCGGTGCTTGTCTCAGCCGCCTTCGGAATTGCCTCGGCGATTCTTATCGAAGCGACACTTTCGTTTCTTGGATTTGGCGTGCCGCCCACGATCGTTACGTGGGGAAGCGTGCTCAACGAATCGCGTGATAATTTGAGTGCGTGGTGGCTTGCCGTGTTCCCGGGATTCGCGATCTTCGTTGCGGTTGTCGCGTATAATCTTGTTGGTGATGGCCTTCGCGATGCGCTCGATCCGAGGCTTCGCGACTAAGTTTGTGTGAGTGTTCGGTGCCCGTCCGATGCACTTCACAACACATAGGAACCAAACCGCTCC
>JBBSDW010000206.1:0-4466 GCA_038240295.1 Kapaibacterium sp. (SeqCode) | reverse complement strand
AGTCGATGGCGATCGTGCTCAGCGGAGAATCAATCTGCTTGTTCTCGTCGCTCGGCACATAACCGCGGCCATGGCCAACGCGAAGCTCCATCTGCACGTGACCATCGTTGGAAAGCGTAAAGAGATGATGTTCTGGGTTGAGGATCTCGAGTTCGGTCGTAAACTCCTGCAGATCGCCGGCCTT
Source organism: Kapaibacterium sp. (SeqCode) (assembly GCA_038240295.1). Lineage (GTDB taxonomy): Bacteria > Bacteroidota > Ignavibacteria > Palsa-1295 > Palsa-1295 > JABDDM01. The sequence goes on along the minus strand of JBBSDW010000206.1, from coordinate 4,282 downwards.
GAAATCTTTTGGTCCGTGAACGTCGACAAGCAAGCGGGTCGGGACTTTCTGCTCGGCGCGAAGGCGAACAGCCTTGAGGTTCAGGATGATCTCGGCGACGTCTTCGATCACGCCTTTGATCGTCGAGAACTCGTGGAGCACACCGTCGATGCGGAGGCTCGTAAATGCGGTACCGGGGATCGAGCTAAGCAATACACGGCGCATGGCATTGCCAAGTGTCGTGCCATACCCCTCTTCCAACGGGGACGCAATAAAGCGGCCATACGTCGGGGTCATGGTGGACTCGTCCAGCTCGATACGGTCAGGCATGTGCAGGTTCGTCATACTTATTCTTCCGGAGCTCCTAAAAGTGAAATACCAAAAACTGTTATCAATCTATCGACTCGCCATGCACAAGAAGCGCATGAGCGAGTGTATATAAGCGGTCAGCGATTACTTCGAATAGAGCTCGACGATGAGCTGTTCGTTGGCGTTGAGCGGAATATCCGAACGCTCCGGAATGGCGAGGAACGTACCGGTAAGGTTCGATTTATCCATCGTCAACCACTGTGGCGCAGCAGCTTCACCGCGGGGTCGCTTGAGCGAATCGTGGATGATCACCATGCGGCGCGATGTATCCTTGACCTGGATCGTATCGCCAGGTCCCATCAAATACGACGGCACGTTGACGATCTTTCCATTGATCAGAAGATGCCTGTGCAGAATCAACTGGCGTGCAGCCTTGCGGCTTGGCGCGAGATTCATGCGGTAGACGACATTATCGAGACGGCGTTCGAGAAGTTTCACGAGGTTCTCGCCGGTCACACCACGAAGGCGGGCTGCCTTCTCGAATGTGTTGCGGAACTGTGTTTCGAGCATACCATATTGACGGCGAACCTTCTGCTTCTCACGAAGCTGCACGCCATATTCGGATACTTTCTGGCGGCGATTCAGGCCGTGCTGACCGGGAGGATAATTGCGCTTCTCGATTGCGCACTTCTCCGTATAACATCTCGAGCCCTTCAGGAAAAGCTTCTGCTTTTCGCGACGGCAAAGCTTACAAACTGCATCGGTATAACGAGCCATGTTCTCTTATAATGTGAATGAGAATGGCGGTCAGCTCACGAATGAACTGCCGTACTCTCGGTTGCCTTCTTCCTTCACACATAGCTCGAGTGAAGTTTACGACGGTGTTTACTTTCTTTAACAGATCGAAGTTTCCTTCGATCAAACTCTTGAAATCCGATTAGACGCGGCGCTTCTTCGGCGGGCGGCAGCCGTTGTGCGGCATTGGCGTGATATCACGAATCGAGAGAATCTCGAGCCCAGCGACCTGCATCGCACGAACCGCAGCCTCACGGCCCGATCCTGGCCCCTTGATCTCAACATCGACTTTCCGAAGGCCCATGTCAAAGGCTTCCTTCGAGCAGCTTTCGGCCGCGACCTGCGCTGCGAACGGCGTGTTCTTACGCGATCCCTTGAAGCCCATCTTGCCGGCCGTCGACCAGCTGAGGGTGTTGCCCGTCATGTCCGTAAGCGTGATCATCACGTTGTTGAACGTCGCCTTGACATGCGCGACGCCGTGTGATTCGGCTACGATCTTCTTTTTCTTCTTCTGACCTGCTGCTGCTTTTGCCACGTCTTCTCTATCGGTTGAATTGGGGTTTTATCCCCATAGAATCTTAAAGCTTCTTTACTGTTAAACGTTAGCCACGTCTTACTTCTTGACGGCTTTCTTCTTTCCTGCAACTGTCTTACGACGGCCCTTGCGCGTACGCGAGTTGGTGCGGGTGCGCTGTCCGCGAACGGGCAGCCCACGGCGATGGCGAAGCCCGCGATAGGAGCCAATATCCATCAAGCGCTTGATGGCAAGCTGCATTTCGCTGCGCGCAACACCCTCGACCTTATAGTCGGCGGTGATGAGCCCGCGGATCTGCGTGATCTCGTCTTCCGTAAGATCTGCGATCTTCTTATCTTCAGCGATACCCGCAGCCTTGAGCAGCTTTTCAGCCGTCGTTCTGCCGATACCATAAATATAGGTCAGACCAACGACGGAGCGTTTGTTCTTCGGAAGGTCGATACCCGCGATACGTGCCATGTAATAAACTGATGCTAAAAACTTTGTACGCTAACTGCGCTCCATTGAGCGCCTGACTATCTTAACCCTGACGCTGCTTGTGCTTCGGATTCGTCTTGCAGATCACGCGGACCACGCCACGACGGGTGATCACCTTGCAATTCTCACAGCGTTTCTTAACCGATGCCTGTACCTTCATAACGTCACCTCATCTTATAAAAACTCATTTGCATAAACGCAAAAGCGCTCACCCTCAAGATCACTTGTACCGATATGTAATTCGGCCCTTGCTCAGATCGTACGGCGACAGTTCGACTGTCACCCGATCTCCGTGGAGGATCTTGATAAAATTCATACGCATCTTTCCCGAGACGTGAGCGAGGATCTGATGGCCGTTGTCTAACTTGACTAAGAAGGTCGCGTTCGGTAACGCTTCTTCTATAACTCCATCAACCTTTATAGCCCCTTGTTTCGACATTCAGAACGTTTATCGCACCCAAACGGGATACGGTCCCAGGAAAGAAAACGATGCACCCCAGCCCTGCCAAATGGCAAAAGCCGGATATATTGCGCGCCGATAACCCGCAAGTCTCTCCGATTGTTCCTGTTTTATCGAATGATTGACAAATCTGGATTAACATTTGCAGGCCGGAGCCAGAAAAGATACCATTCCCAAAGCTAACTTACCTCGTCCCCAAGCTCCCTGGACCCAACTAAGAACTAAGCACTCAAAACTAAGGCCTCCCCAATGCGCCGTGTGTAAATCGAAAATTCATCAAAGAAGCACCCTTTGCGAAAAGAATAGCTATTTTTTGAGCTGAAATCATGATATTTGTCGTGAGGGTCGTCCGTGTGTACAAACTTATTTCATCTTCCGCTAATGACGTGGGTCATTGTCAAATTTTCGAGGAGTGCAACGGGCGCGATTATCCTAAGCGTATGGAATCATGGATAACGAGATTTCATCGAGGTTTTTGGGTTCAAAAAAAATGCAAGATTCTTTCGTTTCCAGGGAACTCGTGCACTTTGGGGGGGGGTTGAATTCTGATCGAAAGTCATATTTTTTCTCGACGGAGTGAACGAAAGGTGAAATCATTATGAAATTGCATGGACGATTTTCGAGCCATTCGTGCTCAAGGAAGGTTCGCTACCGGGGCGTAAAGGCGCTATTGCCAGGCATGGGTTTGCTGCTCGTGCTATGGGTTACGAATGTTTTCGAGATCTGCCCAGGGGCGGGCGAGTGAGAAGTTTGCTTCTGGTTTCAGCCCGTCGATCAAATGTGCTTGTGCGACGGCTATTTACATATGAAGATTCTTGCCCCCCCGTATCAGCCTGCTAATATTTTTATGACGCAATCTGACAAATGGGGAACGGGTGGTGGCTATGGCAATTACGGTTACAATGTAAAAGGGGAGCCTCCTACGTTTCTGTATGCAATATGATGGCCAGTGGTGTGTGATTGTTCCTGCGAACACACAAGAAACGTTTACATTCACTATACCAGCGTCCGAGCTACAAATGGAATCCGGTCCAGACTGTTTGTGCCTATGCGTCATCAATGGCAAGGTGGTAAAGGGGTTAAAGGCAACCGTGACCGTTTCGGTGCCTCAGTATGGAAAAGTAATTAAAGAAATTGGTTGGACATGTGTGACATAATGCTACTTTGTTGAAGACTTGCATTTTTCACTCACGTATTTTTTAGCGAGGAATGACACAATGAACACGAAACAGATTACCTTACTCGGATCGTTGGTGCTTTTATTGACCCAAATCGGCTGCGGTCAAAGCATCAATACTGCGCAACCGACTAAAACCTTGCCTACGTTCACCGGAACCGGGTGGGCAGGGAGCAATTTTGCAGCAACATTTCAAGTGATCGAAACCCAGTGGTACACTCTTGACAGCGGCACTGGCCTATCACAAGAAGCAACAGCTTACCTCTGGGATAGCGTCCATCACGTTCCCGTCGACGGTGGTACGGTCTCGATGAACACCACCACGATTCCTCAGCTTGACGAAACAAGCTTCTCCGGGGGCAAATACTACGATTACTTTAACTGCGCAATGGGTCTGACAGGGCTTCCACTCATTTTCTCAGCGAGTGGAGGCTCCACCTTCGCGGCGCTTAAAGACACCATCACCTTCCCCAATAGCATTATGTCGATCAGTGCTCCAGGTATAGCCGATACGTTGTCGAAGGCAGCTGGTTTTGCGATTCATTGGAGT
>JBBSDW010000205.1:0-4474 GCA_038240295.1 Kapaibacterium sp. (SeqCode) | reverse complement strand
TATTTTGACTGGCCAATAATGTGGCGGTGGTTTGACTCATTCAGCTGAGACCGGTCCGTTTAAGAACTGCCAACCTTCGATAACGCTCGGCACCTATCCGAGCAGAGTCCTTCCGCTTTTTCCTGGCATTCCTCGCAGGCGAAATATTGTTCGTGGCAGGATAGTACTGCGCAGTTGATGTAGCGGTCGCACGGTTGGCCGCAATGTCTGCAGACCGAGACGATCGTCTCTTCCCATTGATTGATCGGCACACCTATGCGCTCGTCGAACACGTAACATTTTCCGTCGAAGAGTTTGCCGCGAACTTCGGGATCCTTGCCGTAGCTTACGATGCCGCCTTCAAGTTGTGCAACATCTTTGAATCCTTCGTGCATCAGGAAGCCTGTGAACTTCTCGCAACGGATACCTCCTGTGCAATAAGTTAGGATCGTCTTATCCTTGAACTCGGATAGATTATCACGAACCCAGTCAGGAAGTTCGCGGAACGTGCGAACGTTCGGGCGGATCGCGCCGCGAAAATGTCCGAGGTCATATTCATAATCGCTTCGCGCATCGAGGATTACCACATCATCCTGCACGGCAGTTTCATAAAACTCTTTGGGCGATAATTTTTTGCCGGTCAGTTGATTTGGATCAAGTTCTTTGTCAACCCTGAATGTGACAAGTTCGGCTTTGGCTCGCACAAAGAGTTTGCGGAAAACGTGAGCTTCGACTTCATCTACCTTGAACTGCATACCGGCGAACCGAGGATCTGCGAGCATCGTCGTCATGTAGCACTCAGCCTCTTCGCGTGGAGCAGAGAGCGTGCCGTTTATGCCTTCTTTGGCGACGATGATCCTTCCGCGAGCGCCGAGCGAACGGCAAAATTGGAAGTGCTCGGCGGCAAAAGTCTCCGGTTCCTCGATCGTTACATACTTATAATAAAGCAGGACAAGAAACTTGTCCGAACCCTCGTTATTGCGTGCTCCTATTGCCATCGAATTCGTAACACCGACATCTCATTAAAAAGACCCTCAATACATCCTATGCATTGAGGGCCTGAACTTCAGGAAAGCTGCGAGCGCTTAGTAGCGTCCGCCGCCACCGCCGCCGCGATTGTCATTACGTGGGCCGCGATCGCCGCCGCCACCTCGGCGATCACCGCCTCCGCCGCCGCGATTGTCGCCGCCGCGATTGTCGCCGCCGCGATTGTCGCCGCCGCCCCTGCGGTCACCACCACCGCCATTGCGACGATCGCCACCGAATCCGCCACGGTCGCCGCCACCAAATCCGCCGCGATCATCGCGCGGAGGGCGTTCGACGAATCCTTCTGGCTTCTCCATCAATGCCTTGCGGCTAAGTGAGAACTTGCCGTCTGGCTTGACTGCGATAAGCTTCACATCAAAGACGTCGCCAACCTGAATGACATCGGAGACATTCTCGATGCGCTGGTGGTCGATCTCGGAAATGTGGAGCAAGCCTTCCTTCTTCGGAAGGAATTCTACGATCGCACCGAGTCCTTCGCGAACCTGAACGACGCGGCCCGAGTAGGTCCCGCCTTCTTCCGGCGTTGCCACGAGTCCGTTGATCATTTCGCGAGCCTTGTCCGATGCTTCACCCGAAAGTGCAGCGATCGTGATCGTGCCATCTTCTTCAATGTTGATCTCGACACCAGCCTCTGCCTGGATCGAACGGATCGTCTTGCCGCCAGGTCCGATGATGAGTCCGATCATATCGACCGGGATCTTCACTGTCGTCAGGCGCGGTGCGTAAGTCGAAAGCTCGGTCTTCGGTGCGCTGAGTGCTTCGTTCATCTTGCTGAGGATATGCAATCTGCCATCCTTCGCCTGCATGAGCGCGCGCTCCATGACATCAAAGCTGATGCCCTTGATCTTCATATCCATCTGGCAGGCCGTGATACCTTCGGTCGTACCAGTGACCTTGAAATCCATATCGCCGAGATGATCCTCGTTACCGAGAATGTCGGACAGGATCGCAACCTTGTCGCCCTCTTTGATAAGGCCCATCGCGATGCCGGACACCGGCTTTTTCAGCGGCACACCTGCATCCCACAACGCAAGCGATCCTGCGCAAACAGTCGCCATTGATGACGAACCATTCGATTCAAGAATGTCGCTAACGATGCGAAGTGTGTATGGGAAATCGGCTGGATCGGGAAGCAAATTCTTTAGCGCGCGCTCTGCGAGATTTCCGTGACCGATCTCTCGGCGGCCAGTGCCAGTCATGCGGCCAACTTCTCCGACCGAGAACGGCGGAAAGTTATAGTGCAGCATAAAGGTCTTCGTCGTCTCAGCCTGCAAGCCTTCGATCGACTGCGCATCGCGCTTCGTACCGAGCGTGCAGCTTGTCAGCGACTGTGTCTCCCCACGCGTGAAGAGCGCCGAACCGTGCGTGCGTGGCAGCACAGAAATGTCGCAAGTTATCGGACGGATCTGCGTCGTGCTGCGGCCATCGAGACGAAGATTATCTTCGATGATCATGTTGCGCATTTCGCGCTTTTCGATGTCATGTAAAATGTGAGATACATGCGCATGGATCTTGTCGTAGCCTTCGTCGCCGATCTTTGCGATGAACGCTTCTTTGACAGATGTCTTGATCGCGCCAGTCTGCTCCGAACGCTCTTCCTTTGCGAGCACGGTGCGTGCAAGCTTGCGAAGCTGCGCTGCTGCGAGTTCTTCGACAGAAAGCATAAGACCGTCGTCGATCTCGTTGTCAGGTGCCGTGCGCTTCTTGAGTCCGAGTCCGCACTCGGCAACGATACGCTCCTGCTCGTTGCAGATCTGCGTGATCGCGTCCGCAGCGACGCGCAAGGCTACGAGAAATTCTTCTTCGGTGATTTCTTTCGATTCACCTTCGACCATCACGATCGAATCTTTTGTACCGGCGACGGTGAATTCGCAATCGGCCGTTTCGAGTTCGGTGAACGTTGGGTTCAGGATGAACTCGCCGTTCACGCGAGCAACGCGTACTTCAGATACAGCTTCTGTGAACGGTACATCGGAAAGCAAGAGCGCCATCGAAGCGCCTGTCGTTGCGAGAACGTCGGCGTCGTTTTCCTGATCGGAGCACATGACGAGCGCGACAAGCTGCGTCTCGACGCGCCAGTTCTTCGGGAACATCGGGCGGATCGGTCGATCGACCATTCGCGCCGAGAGAATTTCTTTTTCGGTCGGGCGTCCTTCGCGCTTGAAATATCCGCCCGGAATTTTGCCGGCAGCAGCAGCACGCTCGCGGTATTCAACCTGCAGCGGCAGGAAGTCGATACCCGGTTTCGGATCCTTCGCACAGACCGCTGTGACGAGAACCATTGTGTCACCAAGTCGAACCATCACGGAACCGTTGGCTTGCTTGGCAAATCGGCCGACTTCGAAGCTCATCTTCTTGTCCTTGCCGTATGTAATGTCGTAGATCATGAGTATAATAAATGACTGTTCCCCACCGCTTCAATGCGGTGCGCCTTCAATGTAGTCTGGCGAAAATGTTGAACAGTTGATGGAATGGATCTCAAGTCGAGAAAAAGGCCGCACGCCGCGAATAACCTCTCAAAGCCAGGATGGCTACGCATGATGGTCATGCATGATGGGGAGAGTACCGGATCGAAAGTGCCGAAGCATTTTCAACCGATAAACGAGAAATCACTCGTGACGCTTCCTTAAATACTACTTGAGTTTAGAATGAACTTGGTGTGAGCGTTCTCGAAAGAAACTCACTAAAACACACTCGCCTCGTTTAAGAGAGGCGAGCACGAAATCTTTTACTTACGAATTGAAAGCTCCTGGATCAACCAGCGATAGCGGTTGAGATCTTTCTTTGAGAGATAGTCGAGCAGGCTGCGGCGCTGACCTACCATCTTGAGGAGACCACGCTTGCCGTGATGATCCTTCGGATTCTTCTGAAAATGCGGGGTGAGCGAATTGATGTGCTGCGTCAGGATCGCGATCTGGACCTCGGCCGAACCGGTATCCGTTGCATTCTTTCCGTATTTCTCCGAATAACTCTGCTTTTGCTCTTTTGTAACGGGCATGTGAAAACTTAAATCATCATAGCGCCAACTTAAAAATCCAAGAGACCGCGCGCTATAGAGGCCTCCGGAAAGTGCACTGAAGCGCGGAAAACGAGCGTTCGGTGGCAAAGATTCCTTTTCGAGTGTCAGGTGTCTCGGGTCGGTGTTCGCGATCCGGTGTCCCTACCGTGGGACGGACATCCCGTCCGTCTGGTGGGGTGGCATCGAACCCTACATAATTGCATCGATGACCGGTCGAGGGATGGCTGATCAAGATTTCACTCACAATTCAGCATTCTGCTTGCCCCGACAGACGGACGGGACGTCCGTCCCACGCGATCTGCCCAACCACATGTCATCCCGACCCGAGAGGGATCTAATGGAATCCTAACTCGAGCAAAGTTCCACTATCGGTGCCCGGTGTCCGCGTTCCGGTGTCCGCAACCGCGTGGGACGGACGTCCCGTCCGTC
>JBBSDW010000204.1:0-4484 GCA_038240295.1 Kapaibacterium sp. (SeqCode) | reverse complement strand
GGACTAGACACCACAACCCCAACCCTTCTCCCAAACTTCAGCTTGGACATTCGTCAAATCTGAAATTTAGGAGAAGGGAGATTTTATTTAAATAAAAAAGTCCATCAAGTCCCTCTCCCATTTCCCCAAAAATGGGAGAGGGATTGATCGGGCAAGTATGAAGTATGAGTTATGAAGTATGAATTTTGGGCTCTTCGGTCAAAATTCTTCTTTGCGAATACTGCGTCTTCTTCGCCCTCTCCCAATTCCCTGTTCGCTGTTCCCAATTCCCCGCCCCTTCGATGAAACCATTTCTCGTGCTCAATTGCTAAAGCGCGCATGGCTAATCTTAACTGGCAGATCTATCCGCTTGCGACTGGTTTTCATGGCCCGACTCGTCCGGCTGCGAACAAAGACCTCGTCAAGAAATACGGCTACGAAAGCTTTATGGCTTTCAGGAATTCAAAGGAAAACACCGACGACGAAGTGCAGCACATCGCGCAGGAGATTCGCCGCGATATCGTCCGCGCTCTCGAGCAGGCGAAGAGCGGCCACTCCGGCGGGCCGCTTGGTTCGGCTGATATTTTCGCTGTGCTTTATTTTGGCGGTGTGATGAATCACACCCCGGCCGATCCATGGAATGAGAATCGCGATCGCTTCATCCTTTCGGCCGGGCACATGTGCCCCGTACTTTATTCGACGCTTGCGAACGCCGGATATTTTCCGAAAGAAGAAATGCTGACGCTGCGCAAGTTCAACTCGCGATTGCAGGGTCATCCTGGTCGTGATATGGGGCTGCCTGGTATCGAATCTTCCACTGGTTCGCTTGGTCAAGGACTCGGTATCGCAGTCGGAATGGCGATGGCCGATAAGCTTGTTTCGAAGAACGATCACCGCGTCTTTTCGCTCACGGGCGACGGCGAAATTCAGGAAGGCGAGATCTGGGAGGCGGCGATGGCTGCGGTACACTGGAAGCTCGATAATTTCTGCATGATCGTCGATAGAAATCATTGTCAGATCGACGGTCGCACTGAGGATATTATGCGCATCGAACCCGTCGGCGACAAATTCCGCGCATTCGGTTTCCACGTCATCGAGATCAACGGCAACAGCATCCCAGAACTTCGCGCCGCATTCGCTGAAGCGAAGACCGTCACAGGCCAGCCCACCTGCATCGTAGCCCAAACATTCATGGGCAGAGGCGTAAGCTTCATGGAAGACGACTACCGCTGGCACGGCAAACCGCCGACGACAGAGCAGGCAGAGAAGGCGCTGGCGGAGCTGGTTTAGGGGTGGGTGTCAGGTGTCGGGTGTCAAGTGTCGGAAGCGCAGTTAGTTGCGAATTAGTACGCCCGATCGATCGCGTGGGCATCGCACGCATTAAGTAAACTTTTGTATTTATCAACAGTTTTTGTTATCTGAGACCGAACACCCGAAACCTGACACCTGGCACCCAACCCCCGACACCCAATGAAAACCTATCGCGAGTTAGAGGTGTGGAAGTCTTCGATGGATCTTGTGGAACAGGTTTACGCTGTAACTCAGAATTTTCCGGACAAGGAGAGGTTTGGTTTAACGAGCCAATTGCAACGAGCCGGAGTTTCTGTTTCGGCGAACATAGCCGAAGGATACGGCAGAGCGCACAAGAACGAGTATTTGCATCATCTTTCGATGGCTTACGGATCATTAATGGAAGTTGAAACTCACTTGATGATCGCAGTTCGTTTGAAGTACGTCGATAGAGATAGTGTTCGAGAAGTTTGGAAGCTTTGTCAACAATCAGGCAAAATGCTTAACAAGCTTAGAAGCTCGCTAAAGGCCTTGACAGATAATCAAAAGCCGTAGAGGGTGTCGGGTGTCAAGGGATATTCGGCATTTTGACCTCGAGTATAATCGATACGCTGGATAAACTTACAAAGCTGACAGAAGGAAGTTAATGAAACCGAGAACGACACGCGCCACCTGACGCGATCAATGCCCAAGTGGTATCCGGCATTGGAGCTTCGTACATAGTTGACGCGCTTGATGGATTAACAAAACCGACTAAACAGAAGTTTATGAACTCCGAGACTGACACCCGACACCTGACACCCGACACCATGAGCGAAATTGCAGCCAAGCAAGCCCCGACAATCGAGAAAACCGCCGCAGGCCCTGCCCCGAGATTCGAGCAGTATGGTAAGAAGGCCACGCGATTTGGATTTGGCGAGGGTCTTGTCACGCTTGGTGAACGGTATGATAACGTAGTCGTGCTGGGCGGCGACATCACTGGATCCGTGATGACTTCCTATTTCAAGGACAAATTTCCCGAGCGATTTTTCTCCATGGGCATCATGGAAGCAACCGCTACGCTCGTCGCTACCGGACTCGCACTTAGCGGCAAGATTCCCTTCTTCGCTACGTATGGCGCCTTCGCTGCATGCCGCAACACCGACATGCTTCGCATCTCCTGCTGCTACAATGATGCAAACGTGAAGATCGGCGGCGGACACGCTGGCATTTCTGTCGGTCCCGACGGCGCCACGCATCAGGCACTCGAAGAGATCGCGATCACGCGTGTACTGCCGAACATGACGCTCGTCGTGCCTTGTGATTATATGGAAGCGGTCAAAGCGACGATCGCCATCGGCGAATATATCGGACCGTGCTATATCCGTTTCGGTCGCGGTGATGTGCCGCTCTTTACAAAAGAAGATACTCCATTCGTACTCGGAAAAGCACAAACATTTCGCGATGGGAATGACGTCGCGATCATGGCCTGCGGCCCGATGGTCTGGGAAGCACTAGTTGCTGCCGAAGAACTCGCGAAAGAAGGCATCGATGCGCGAGTGATCAATATCGCGACGATCAAGCCGCTCGACAGAGAAGCGATTGTCAGAGCAGCCAAAGAATGCGGCGCTGTTGTTAGCGCTGAAGAACATCAGATTGCGGCAGGTCTGGGTGGTGCGATCTCCGAAGTGCTTGCGCAGGAATGCCCGACGCCAATGGAGTTCGTCGGCGTTCACGATACATTTGGCGGTTCGGGCGACCCGGACGAATTGATGGTGTATTTCGGTCTTACATCTGCCGATATTGTCAAGGCTGCAAAAAAAGCGATCGGACGAAAATGATCGAACTCTCAAGGAAGACACTCCTCCCACTCGTCATTGCATGTTTTTCGTGTTTACTGATTTGCAGTAACGCTTCTGCACAATGGGTTGAAATTGGTCAGGGCCAACCTCCCGATGTTGTCTGTCTTGGTTCGAGCGATTCTACGCTTTTTGCGGGTACAAAAGTCCACGGCGCATTTCGCCTTCCGGCGGGCGATTCGGTTTGGGTAGCGAGTGATTCCGGAATGTTGGGAGCGACGAATGTTCATGCCTTCGCAGCAAACGGCGGCGATGTGTACGCGGCTACGACATGCGGTGTGTTTCATTCGATCGATACTGGTCGCTCGTGGTCGGTCGGTAATCCCATCCCGAATTCCGATGTGAGGTCTCTTCTTATCGTCGACACAGAGTTATTCGCGGGCACGGCGTATGGCGTTTTTCGCTCTCGCGACAAGGCGAAGAATTGGACTCCGGTGAACTTTGGACTCACCGACCCAACCGTTTACGCTTTTGCTTTGATGCGCGGGCGACTCTTTGCCGGCACATACGCTGGTGTTTTTGCACTCAAGCTGGGTGATACGACGTGGACTTCGGTCAACGATTCCCAACTACACCAACGTTACGTGCGCGACTTTGCGACGACCGGTGATACACTCGTTGCTGCCACCGATAGCGGTGTTTTTATCTCAATAGATAATGCTCGAACGTGGAGAAATTCTGGCGACGTTTTAACAAGCGTTCGCTCGATCGCTTCGTCGGGGTCCACTCTATTTGCTGGGACAAATAACGGCGGTTTGTACGAGTCCTTTGATCTTGGGAGAACCTGGAAGTGGGCATCGAGAGGATTGCAGGAATCTACGATATGGTCCACGATCGTATGGGGAGATAAGGTTGTTATTGGAAAAAACGATAACAACAGAAATGTGCAGAGTCGAGCCATAGTGGGGTTCAGTTGGTGTACCCCGAGAACGCACGAATGTTGGATCGGTTACAAACCAATGACCAACTAAAGCGCGCGCCTCTCCCGCTTATTAACCCGTCGCGCTCTCGCGCCGTCCCACCATACGGTCATATCTCCGAAGAAGCGCTTGCCGCTGCTCTTGATGCCCAGATACGCCGGGCGCAGGCTGAAGGATACGCGGCCATCTGCGATGTAGGTCTTCAGAACTCGGACAGAGCCTACGAGCACTAAGATTGAGACGACCAAAATGAAAATATCCCGCGGTGCCATAGCTAAGTCTTCTAATTCAAAAATTAATAAAAATTTGACCAATTTCTCTCACTCTGTAGTCATTCGAATCACGTGCCAGAAGTGGAGCTAATTGGGAGCTTTTGGAATATTTGCAGAACAAACGCCGAGGAGTGGCACAGAATCTGAGAGAAAACTCCGAAGGTTCAGGCAAGTTTAAGTGGATC
>JBBSDW010000203.1:0-4535 GCA_038240295.1 Kapaibacterium sp. (SeqCode) | reverse complement strand
TCGCGCTCGGCGGCAAGATCGTTGAATTTGGCGGCTTTGAAATGCCGGTGCAGTATCCAAAAGGCATCATCGCGGAGCACAAAGCTGTGCGCGAAGGTGCGGGCGGGGTGTTCGATGTCTCGCACATGGGGGAATTCGATCTGACCGGTCCCGACGCGCTGAAGTTCCTGCAATGGACTACCGTAAACGATGTCGCAACGCTCGTTCCTGGCAAGGCACAGTATAGCTGCCTGCCAAAACCTGATGGCGGCATCATCGACGATCTCATCATCTATATGCTGGCGCCCGATCATTATATGATCGTGGTGAATGCTTCGACCACAGAAAAAGACTGGGCCTGGTTTAGAGAGCAGGCGAAGAAATTCAAGGTGATCCTGCGCAATGATTCGGATCAGACTTCTTTGCTTGCGATTCAGGGTAAGAAGGCAATCGAAATTTTACAGACGCTGACAGATGTCGATCTCTCGGCGATCGCATATTATCACTTTATGCGAGGCATACTCGCTGGCGAAGCGATGGTCATCTCGCGCACGGGCTACACCGGCGAGCCTGGGATCGAAATTTATTTTACGAGCGATGTTGCTCGCGCTGAAAAAGTCTGGGATAAAATTTTTGAAGCTGGAAAAAGTTATGGCCTAGAGCCGATCGGATTAGGCGCACGCGATACGCTACGGCTCGAGATGGGATATTGCCTTTATGGGAATGACATTACGGACGATACAAATCCGCTCGAAGCAGGACTTGGATGGATCACAAAGCTCAACAAAGCGGAACCGTGTCTCGCATTCGAAACGCTGAAAGCAAAAAAAGCTGCCGGACTCACTCGTAAGCTCTCCGGTTTCAAGATCGAAGAACGCGGTGTGATCGGGCGTCATGGCAATAAGATCTATGACAATGCTGGCAGCGAGATCGGCGAAGTCACGAGCGGAAATATTTCGCCAATGCTGAACAAAGCGATCGGACTTTGTTATGTCCCCCTGGCGCTTTCAGCAGAGGGCTCCGAAGTCCAGATCGAAACGCGCCCTGGCAAACGTGTTACCGCCGTAATCACAAAGCCGCCGTTCATCAAACCGGAAGTTAAGAAATAACTTCCGACCACATTTGATGCTTCAAGTTTGATGGCACAAGAAGGACTCGATCTTAAAAAAGTGACAATGCGCTTCGGCGGCCTGACGGCTGTCGGTGCGCTCGATGCCATGATCGGACCGAGCGACCTCATCGGACTCATCGGACCGAACGGCGCCGGGAAGACGACGGTCTTCAATATGATCACTGGGGTGTACTCGCCTACGGAGGGTGACGTTATGTTTCGCGGTACGCGTATCAACGGACTTCGTCCCAATGAGATCGGCCACCAGGGAATCGCGCGCACCTTCCAGAACATTCGGCTATTCAAAGGACTCAGCGTCTTCGATAACATTCGCGTTTCCTACACACCGCATGCGAAGTTCAAACTCGCCGGTTCGATCATGCGCCTGGGAGGATTTTACAAGGAAGAGAAGCGGGTCGCGCATGACATTGAAGAACTTCTCGACCTGTTTAATCTGAGAGCGGTCAAAGACGAACTCGCGACGAGCCTTCCTTATGGCGATCAACGCCGATTAGAGATTGTCCGCGCACTCGCAACAAAGCCAAAGCTACTCCTGCTTGATGAACCTGCCGCCGGGATGAACCCCGCCGAGAAGCAGGCCTTGATGAAGCTCATACGTCAGCTTCGCGAGCAGTTCTCGATCGCGGTGCTTTTGATCGAACATGACATGGCACTCGTAATGGGAATTTGCGAGCGCATCGTCGTTCTCGATTATGGTGTGAAGATCGCCGAAGGAACGCCAGCAGAAATTCGCTCGAATCCGAAAGTGATCGAAGCATACTTAGGCGAGGTCGCAAAATAAATGCTTACGATCACCGACCTCCACGTTTCCTATGGTGAGATCAACGCACTGAAAGGCGTAAGCCTGACCGTGCCCGAAGGTGCGATCGTCACACTCATCGGCGCGAATGGTGCAGGCAAAACAACATTGCTTCGGACGATCTCGGGACTGCTCAAATCAAAATCGGGCTCGATGATGTTCAACGATACAGAACTCTGCGACATGAAGGCGCACGAGATCGTGAAACGTGGCATTGCGCAATCACCGGAAGGCCGCATGATCTTTGCGAATCTCACGGTGCAGGAAAACCTCTGGATGGGAGCCTACCTGCGTAACGACCAAAAGGAAATCAACAGCAATCTCGAATATTGCTTCTCGATCTTCCCGCGTCTGAAAGAACGGCTTACGCAATTAGGCGGGACGCTCTCGGGCGGCGAGCAGCAAATGCTTGCTATCGCGCGATCGCTGATGTCTAAACCACGCATGCTCCTGCTCGATGAACCATCGCTCGGAATTGCACCGATCCTCGTCCGCACCATTTTTGAAAAGATCGTCGAGATCAATAAAAATCTTGGCGTGACGGTGCTGCTCGTCGAGCAAAATGCAAACCTGGCACTCGCGATCGCCAATTATGCGTATGTCCTCGAGACGGGAAAGATCGTGCTCGAAGGCGAAGCGAGAGCGCTCGCGGAGAACGAAGAGGTCAAACGTGCTTATCTCGGGACCGCCTGAACGATATGCCGCCATTATCAAATGAGTCGTTCGATCAGTTTCTTGCGCTGCTTACCGTATATGGCCCAAGGATGGTCGCGGCGATCATTAGCGGTGGGATCATCGGCTTCGAGAATCAGATCTATGGAAAGCCTGCCGGTTTGCGGACGAATATTTTACTCTGTGTCGGCTGCGCGCTCGTGACGATCGTCTCGATCATCACAGGAACGACACTCCACGATTCGCCGACACGCATCACAGCACAGATACTAACCGGTATCGGTTTCTTAGGTGGCGGCGTGATACTGCGGCAGAGTGATAAGATCAAAGGGGTTACAACCGCGGCGACGATCTTCGTCAATGCCGCGATCGGCATTACGGTCGGCAGCGGATTTATCTTTAGTGGTGTCGCAGCGGCCTTACTGGCTTCGGTGGTCTTGTTCTTCCTTAAGCCGCTCGATCTCATGATCGACCGATCACCATTCTTCACAAGGTTGCGTCAGCGCGGATTCATCCTCGAGCATCACCGAAAGAAGCGCGATGAAACAATAAAGGCGATTGCAACTCAAGTAGCTGAAAATTCAACGCCACCGGTTTGAGCGCTCACGGTTGCTTTTTCTCCTCTTCCTTAAGCTCGACTTCTTTTAGCTCTGACTCCAGTTTCTCAACTTTGATGTTCTGTCTGAACAACGCGAAGAGACTCATATAAACATTCGCGATCCAAACAAGGGAAAACCCAGCAACCAGGTAGCCTCGCCAATCGTCGTAGGTGAGTGTGAACCGAGTAACCACCAGGAGTGCTGCGGTGACGTAATGGCTGAAGCAATATTCGCAGGTGAAGAGATAAAAAAATTTGCGCTCCAAAACGCTCTTGCCAGTTTTGCTTTTTCGAACGCAAAATTCGTGCGGCTCCTTGAATATTTCTTCATGGGTGACCGTCCATGTGATACATGCAACGGGGATCGCGAGCACGAAGAGGTAGGTGATCTGAAGTCCGATGGCCATAGGTGTCGTTCAGAACAAATCCTCGGCCAAGTAGTAGTTGAGTAGTCTAAACTCCCGGTGTCCGTGCGAGAAAGATCTCTTCGAGCGCCAAAAGCTGATCTTTCGTATTAATCCCTGCAACTTCGTTGGGGTCGTTAGTCATCGCGATCGCAATGGAACCGTGACCAAATCGCGCGAGGATCTCCGCAAAAACATCGGTCAAATAGTACTCGCCCTGCGCATTCTCGGGCCTGAGCGCTTTGAGCGAAGCAAAGAGGGCCTTTGCATCGAAAACGTAAATGCCCGAATTGATCTCGTCGATCTTTTTCTCTTCATCGGAGGCATCGCGTTCTTCAACAATTTTTGTCATCGACTGACCGTCCTTAGAGCGAACGACGCGGCCATAGCCGAACGGATTTTCGAGCTTCACGGTGAGGACGGTCGCCTTTGCTTTTGAAGCCTGGTGCGTTCGGATAAGATCGCTGCATGTCTCTAAGGTCAGAAGCGGAACGTCGCCCGAAAGTACAAGCACATCTCCGTTAAAATCTTTGAGCGATGACTCGGCTTGCATGACCGCATGTCCGGTTCCAAGCTGTGCGTCCTGAACAACCGTCGATGCATCTGGAAATTCCTGCGCGAGATATTCACGAACCTGCTCGCGGCCGAAGCCAATGATCACGATTGTATGCTCGCAGCCGAGTTGTTCGGTAAGCTCTAGGACGTAGGCTACGAGCGGTTGTCCGGCCAGCGGATAAAGCACTTTGGGCTTTGACGGATCCTGCATCCGCTTGCCCTGCCCGGCGGCCATGATGACAGAAGCGAGCGGACGCTCGGCTTGCTCGCGTTCGTCCTTCGTAGAAAATTTCGCTTCGCTCACAAAATCAGACGGTATGGAAGGCTTCGACCTTATGCGTGAGATTCTTGATCTTGTTCTTTTTGTCGACAAGAATCACGGTCGGCTGAAAATCT
>JBBSDW010000202.1:0-4544 GCA_038240295.1 Kapaibacterium sp. (SeqCode) | reverse complement strand
CAGCGCATAGCGCGGCAGCGCCTGCCCTGCATCGGGAATGGAAAAAAGAAGTGCCGTAAAAATCAGTGAGCGGAGTGAACGAACGAACGTAACCTTCATGCACAAAAAAGTGGTTTTAGAAAAAAGAACTCTTAACCTATGACACGCCGAATATGCATTGTGGTACAACTACACGATCAGAGTTTCACACGTGAACAATTTACGGCACTCCTCGACGTCAGCCAAAATTTGCTTTCGGAGTTCTTCAAGTGTGTCGAATCGGATTTGCGAACGCAGCCGTTCGACGCACGTTACTTCCAGCTTTGCACCGTAGATCTCTTCAGAAAAATCAAAGAGAAAAATTTCGACCGCCCGTTCGAGATCCTCTCCGATCGTTGGCCGGCTTCCGATGCTCATCGCGCCCAGTACTCTCCGACCACTCAAGTTCACGCTGCAGGCAAAGACTCCATCACCTGGCAACAATTTCTCGGGCGGTACGCTAAGATTCGCGGTCGGATAACCAAGGGTTTGTCCAATGTGGTCGCCTGAGACGACGAAGCCTTTGAAGCTATAGGACCTGCCCAGGCACCGAGCTGCGAACTGTATGTCTCCACTCAATATGGCTTTACGAATTCGAGTTGAGCTGATGTTCGCGCCATCATAGAGACACGGTCCGGTCTTGATGATCGGTACCTCGAATTTTTTTCCGAGCACTTCAAGGTGCTCGATATCCCCTTCTCTATTCCTGCCAAAGGCGTGATTGAACCCAACGACCATCGCTTTCGTGTTGAGCTTCGGAAGGAGGATCGATTCAAAAAAGTCAACGTAGGTCAGGCGGGAAAATTCAGGCGTGAATTGGATGACTACGACTTCATCGACGCCAGTACGCGCGAGCAATTCCAGTCGCTCGTCGACCGTCGTGAGGAGTTGAACCGCCGAGCCAGTTTTTTGTAAGACCTGCTGAGGATGGGGATTGAATGTAAGAACGACCGAGCGATCCAGCCCAAGAGTTCGTTTTTGAGCGACGAGTTTTTCCAAAATCTGCACATGGCCTCGATGTACGCCATCGAAACTACCAAGCGTCGTGATCGAGCTTTGGTTTTCGTCGATCGTCTCAAGTCCCCAAGTTACTTTCACAGCTGATTGTATTTATGCACGCTCCAGTAACGCAATGGCTTCGTCATAACTAAGCGCTTCGCTTAAGTTGAATTCTCCTACCGATCTCCGCACAAGGTCGATCATGACCGCGCCGACGCCAAGCCGATCGCCGAGATCTCGCACGAGGCTTCGAATATAAGTACCCTTGCCACAATGGACGGTCAGAGTAACAAACGGCAGCTCGATGGCTTCGATCGTGATATCGTGAAATGTGACCGTACGCGGCTGCATCACAACGTCTTTCCCGGCGCGAGCCTTGATGTAAACAGCTTTGCCCTGTTGCTTGATCGCGCTAAAGATCGGCGGCGTCTGAAGAACGCTCGCTTCGAGTTCAGCTACCAAACGCACGATTTCAGACGTATCCACCGATAGTCCATCGGACATGATTGCGATCTTTGTCTCAAGGTCGTGGCTCGGGGAAGTGATGCCCAAACGCAACTTCACACGATAGACTTTATCCATGTTGCTCAGTGCCGCGATCGCCTTTGTGGTGCGGCGGGTGGCCAGAATGAGCAATCCTGTCGCAAGCGGATCGAGCGTTCCGGCGTGCCCCACTTTTACGCGTTTGATGCCGGTGGCAAGCGTGATGCGGCGACGGATCTGATTTACGAGTGAGAAAGAAGTAAAACCATACGGCTTATCGACAAGCAGGAATGCGCCGGGAATATCGATCAGACTCTGGCGAGCACTTACTGGGTCGGCTCCAGAAAGCGTGCGTGTGATAACAATTGGAGCAACGATCGTGTCTCCTTCGGCCTGAACTTCAAGCATTTCGCGTTCAACTTCGAGCACTTCGGCCTCAGGGAGCATCTTCTGATTCAGACTCTTCGGAGGCCGGCAATTGATTTTGGTCGCGCTCGCTTCGGATCTTCTTAAAGATCTCCTCGATCTTCTGTGCTTCCTGTTCAGTATCATCGAGATACCAGAAAAGCTCGGGAGTAAACTTTAATCGAACGTCCCGGCCGACCGCGCTCCGCAATCGAGGCGCAAGTACCTGCAAGGATTCAAGCACTCTCTCAGGTTTTGACGTTCCACCGAAAATGCTGACATAGACACGCCCGCTCCGAAGATCAGGCGACATCCTGACCTTCGTGATCGTGATCATGCCGTCCGTCAGATCGGCATGATCTGTCATCAACGCATGCGAAAGTGCTTTCTTGATCTCACCTGAGACGCGCTCGGTACGAATGGACATTGTTTAAACGCGAGCTGCTGCGACCTTCTCCAATGTCCGCTTTACTTCAACGACCTTGTAGGCTTCGATGATATCTCCAACCTTTACATCGTTGTAGCCATCGAGACCGATACCGCATTCATACCCCGTCTCGACTTCACGCACATCATCCTTGAATCTGCGCAGCGACGCAAGACCACCTGCGAAGACCTCGACTCCATCGCGGAGCAGTCTGACGCTGTTGTTTCGGACGATCTTGCCTTCCTGCACGTAGCAGCCAGCAACGGTGCCGATCTTCGGGACTTTGAATACTTCGCGAACGGCGACTGTCGCTGTAACCTCTTCTTTCTCTTCGGGAGAAAGCAGGCCTTCGAGTGCGTCGCGAACATCGTTGATACAGTCGTAGATCACGCTGTAGAGTCTGACCTCGACGTGCTCGGTCGCCGCGAGTTTGCGCGCATCGAGGTTCGGCCGAACATGGAATCCGAGAATGATCGCGTTCGATGCGGCAGCAAGGCTGACGTCGTTCTCGCTGATCGCACCGACGGCGCGGTGAACGATTTCGACAACGACTTCGGGCGTCGACAAACGCAGCAGCGAATCGGCGATCGCTTCGACCGATCCATCGACGTCGCCTTTGAGAATGAGGCGAAGATGTTCGACGCCGCCCTGTTTGATCTGCGCGGAAATATCGTCGAGCGTGATGAACTTGACCTGCTTGAAATCCTGCTCGCGTTTAAGCTGCTGGCGAAGTCCGGCGATATGCTTGGCTTCGCTATCGCTTTCGACAGCAATAAATTGATCGCCGGCCTGTGGGATGCCATCGAATCCGAGCAACTGTACCGGCGTCGAAGGCGGCGCAACATCTACCCGATGACCACGCTCATCGAACATTGCGCGGACGCGTCCGGCATAAATACCGGCGATGAAAGGATCGCCCATTTTGAGCGTGCCCTTCTGGACAAGCACGGTAACCTGAATGCCACGGCCTTTGTCGACCTCGGCTTCGATAACAATGCCTCGCGCTTCGCGGTCGGGGTTTGCTTTGAGATCGAGAAGTTCGGCTTCGAGCAAAATTCGATCGAGCAACAGATCGACATTTTTTCCTGTCCTCGCCGAGAGTTCGACCGAACCGTATTTTCCACCCCACTCTTCGACAAGGACATTCTTGTCGGCGAGCTGCTGGCGGATCCTGTCCGGATTCGCATCGGGCCGGTCGGTCTTGTTGAATGCAATAATGATCGGCACAGAAGCAGCCTGTGCATGCGAAATCGCTTCCCAGGTCTGGGGCATCACGCTATCATCGGCAGCGATGACGAGCACAACAATATCGGTCGCCTGTGCACCACGAGCACGCATTGCCGTAAATGCTTCGTGGCCAGGTGTATCGAGAAACGTCACCTGACGGCCGTCGGGAAGGGTTACTTCGTACGCACCAATATGCTGCGTGATGCCACCAGATTCACCGGCAACGACATTCGCTTTTCGAATATAATCGAGCAGCGACGTCTTTCCGTGATCGACGTGACCCATGATCGTTACAACTGGTGCGCGAGGCT
Source organism: Kapaibacterium sp. (SeqCode) (assembly GCA_038240295.1). Taxonomy (GTDB): domain Bacteria; phylum Bacteroidota; class Ignavibacteria; order Palsa-1295; family Palsa-1295; genus JABDDM01. Next base: position 674 of record JBBSDW010000202.1, on the reverse strand, counting down.
TTAGCGTCTCGGGTTCATCCGGCTCGTCATCGAGCGCGTCAGTAGTAAATTCATCCTGGAATTCAACGCGGTAACCAAACTCGTCGGCAACGAGCTGGATCGTATCGTGATCGAGCCGCTGGTTGATCGAAACCATGAGCCCGAGTGCGATACACTTCGAGATGATCTCGCCAACTTCGACCTTCATCAGGTTGGCAAGTTCGTTGGCCGTCAGGAATTCTGTGGCGCGAATCAACTTCTCTTCGCGCGCCATCTCCTCCTGACTGCGCAATTCTTCCGTTTCCGCACGTTCGCGTCGCCGGCTCTTTCGTGCACGTGCGCGACTCGAGATCTGCGATGTTTCGTCGATTCCGGCGAGTGTCCGCTTCACCGCATCGGCGACATTTCGTGCATCGACGGCCGTACGGTCGCGGCCGCGTTTTTTCTTCGCTCCGCGCTCTTCTTCTTCCGTGGTGGTCCCTTCTTTTACAGGACCGTCCGTCGTCTTATGTTTGGAAATGAGGCCCTGAACTTTGTTTCCAAGCCGTTCCGACTTCGTCCGGAGCATCGGCATATCTTCACGCGGTTTCTGCGGCGTAATGCCGAGGTCGATCTTACCTTTGATCTTGAGTCCGGGCAGCGTTACACGCAGATCGGTGGGGTCGCTTGTTGCCACGACCGTAGTGGTCTTACGT
>JBBSDW010000201.1:0-4652 GCA_038240295.1 Kapaibacterium sp. (SeqCode) | reverse complement strand
GATCATTTTGAAAAAGCTCATGGATAGACGTTCATTTCTTCAAACCGCCTGCCTGGGCACGGTTGGGATCATAGTTGGTAGCGCTGTGCTCGATCTGAATGGAGTCGCGACGATCAAGGCGTCGTCCCGAAATTCGAAAACAGCTCAATTCAAAGAAATCCCGCTTCGAATCGAAGACACGCCAGATCTCAAACCGATCGGAGGGGCCTATCACCTCGAGATTGAGGACATGGAGAAGAATATCCTTGTCGCACATGTCTCGAAAGATAAATATGTCGCTGTCGACATCAAGTGCACGCATAAGGGCTGCGACGTTGAGTACAAGAAAGAGGACAAAGTGTTTGAATGCCCTTGTCATGGCTCCGAATTCACACTCGAAGGCACGCCAACAAAGGGACCGGCAAAGAAGCCGCTCGAATCCTACCGCGTAACGTTCACGGATGAGGAAGTGATTGTCCATGTTCCGATGCCGGGTGAGGCGCCTGCCCCGAGTGGAAATCCGGTTTCGATGGACTCTGTGAAGCGAATTGGATCTTCGGATTCGTTGCCGCATTAATAAGCCGCATACCCCGCCTCTGCGATAAACCCGATGCGCTTCGGCTGCGTTAGGCGTAGCCAATGCGGATCACAGAAGCACAGGTTGAACAGGTTCGAAGCGCGAGCAATATTGTCGACGTGATCGGCGAGATGGTGCAGCTACGGAAGCGCGGCCGAAATTATACGGGGCTTTGTCCGTTCCATAAAGAGAAAACGCCTTCCTTCAGCGTGCTCGAAGATCGTGGGATCTTCAAATGCTTCGGCTGTGGCAAAGCGGGTGATGTCTTTGGCTTTGTCATGGAGCTTGAGAAACTCGCATTTCCCGAAGCTGTCGAGCGTCTCGCTCAGCGCGCCAATATCACGCTTCAGCTCGAACAAAACCCCCAGGAGCAAGAACAGCAATCTGAGCGAGAATCGGTATATGTCGCCGCCCGCGCAGCCGCAGGATGGTATTATAAGGTGCTTAGGGCAAACGAAGGGCAGGTCGCAAAAGAATACGTCGCAAAGCGCGGTCTCGGCGAACCTGTCCTCAAGAAATTCGGCGTCGGCTTTGCCCCAACCAGACAGGGTGCCATGCTCGCGCAGTTAACTTCAGAAGGCATCACGGAACAATCGCTTGAAGCCGCCGGAGTGATATCGACAGGCAACCAGGGTCTTCCTTATGAGCGCTTTCGGGGGCGGTTGATCTTTCCCATCTTCGCCGCAACCGGCCGGATAATAGGATTTGGCGGACGCATCATTCCGGGCGTCGATGCGAGTTCGAACCAGGCAAAGTATGTCAATTCTCCTGAGACTTCGATCTATAACAAGTCGGTAGTTCTCTACGGATTATTTCAAGGCAAAGACGCAATCCGCAAAGAGCAGAAGGCTTATCTCGTTGAAGGGTATCTCGATGTTCTGGCGATGGCCGAAGCGGGGATAGAGAATGTGGTGGCGGCAAGTGGTACCTCACTAACGACGGGTCAACTCGATGTCCTAAAACGATATACAAGGTCTGTAGTACTACTTTTCGATGCCGATCAAGCTGGAAAGAACGCAGCGATGCGCGGGATCGAACTCGCGATCGAAGCTGGCTTCGACGTGAACACAGTGATCCTTCCGACAGGTGAAGACCCCGATTCTTTTATACGAGGCAAAGGAGTCGAAGCTTTCAAGAATGCTCTAAAGCAGGAGCAGTCATTCATCGAAACGAAAGCTCAGATCTTCGCTGAACAGGGGATGATCGGTGATCCTACTCGAGAAGCCCAGGCTATTCGCTCGATCGTCGAGACGATCCGCAAAGTACCTGATGCCATAAAGCAGGAGCTATACGTCCGCAAGCTTGCCACAAGGTTTCGGCTTTCGGAAACAATGCTTCTCACCGAACTTAGCCGCTCGATGGACAAACAGCGGCGAATCGCTTCGCGGCGGGATGAGCAGCGTGAAAAAACCTCCGACATCGACAGGCAACATGAGTTGATCATCCCAGAAGAATCTGCGATCCCGGAGGCCGAAAAGGTATTGCTTAAGGCAGCGCTGATGCGGCCGGAGCCAGTCAAGCGATTGCTCGAGCAGGAGGATTTCGACATCGCACTCGTCACCGACACCCGCATCAACCATATTCTCGGCAAACTCTTCGAACTCTCGAAACCGCAGTCGGAGCTATCGACCGTCGATCTTCTCTCCGAATTTCGAGGAGACGAACCATCGCAAAAACTGATCATCGATTGCTCTCAGCTCGAGGAACAGCCCAGCGATAAATGGAAAGAACTCGAATCAAGTCTCGCGCTCGTGGCACTGCAAATGGCGGAGCAGGCAATGATCACGATTCTGAACGCTGAGATCACTCGCAAACTGGATGCCCTCAAGGTCAAGCTTGCAGGACCAATGGATGCTGACGCAGAAGGCCTCATCGGTGAAGTGCAACGCCTCAAAGAACTTCATGAGCGGTTGAAAGAAAAATTCTCCTCTCTTTCCAAAGCATGAGTAATTTGACACCGGGATATTTTGACGGCCGCGCCAGCAACTGGTCGGATCAATACGAGTTCGATAAGAGATTCGCGAGGAGACAATCCAAAATTCTCGCCCTACTCGAGAGGCATGTGTTCGCGGGACGTAGATCGGGGAGTGCTCTCGATTTTGGATGCGGATCGGGTGTGTTCTCGCGACTCATCGCTCGGCATGGATGGATGGTAAGAGGTATCGACGCATCGATCGGGATGATCGAGGCCGCGCGGAAAAAGATCGACGGTGAAATTGCGGGGCGCGTGACCTATATCCAGGGAACGATCGATGATATTCCCGGCACCTATGATCTCATCGTGAGTTTGAGTGTCCTCGAATATATTGCGGACGACGACGCCGTTCTGAAAGCCTTTGTTACCGCGCTGGATTCTGGCGGCACTCTTGTTCTCTCCGTACCAAACAGGATCGGTGCCCTTCGAAGGATTGAAAAAATGATCTATGGATTCAGAAAAATCTCCGGAGATAGGATCTTCAAATCACGAGGCGAATACTTAGCTCATCAGAAGCATCAGTATTCCAGATCGCAGATCGATCGGAAACTCGCCAAGCTTGGAATGAAAAAAGTGGAGGGAGTCTATCTGAACGCCGGCATCGATGCGAATCCATCTGCGCTCGTGCTGCTTGAGCGCCAATGGTGGGCCGCAATGTATTGCGGCGTTTACAAAAAAGCTTAAACTTTTGGTCCAGTAAGTTTTGCCTTGCGCTCGATCAATGCCACTTTGAATGCCTGCGGAAAGGATAGCGTGCTGCCAGGATGCGTTCGCTGCCACCATGACATGAAGACCATCGAAGCGATCGCTCCGCCAATCGCGAACGGAATAAAGAACATGCTCATGATGCTGTAGTAGAAACCATTCGAAAGCTTCGCTCCTGCAGCGGTCATGCTCTCTTTGCACATTGGGCATGACTGCGCGAAGGCATTCGAGGCGTTAATCAGGGCAAGCATGAAAACGGAAATTCCGGCAGCTATTTTATTTCGCATTGATCGGGTCGGCATATAAATCTCCACAAAGATACAACACCGCAGCCCAAAGGCCGCGCGATCGAGGAAAGAACCACACAGGGAAGAGTGCATTGAACGGAACAAGCACCGCGATCTCAACCATCATCGAGGTGCCGATCACAAACTCCATCAGCACAAATCCAAATACGAACAGGGCTTCCGTAATCAGGATATTTAAATACATTGCACCTGTGTACGATCCCTGTTCACGTGAAAAGACGACATGACAGTTCGAACAGACCTCAGCCATTTTGAAAAACGTACGAAACATCGTCGGCGCTCCGCACGCAGGACAACGTTTGCGCAAACCGCGACCTACACTTCGAAGCGCAAGTGGGAAAGTAAACAGCGGTGCCTCTGGTCCGTCCCCAAAATGTGAAGGCGATAAACCTTCATAACGATCTCGCGGCGTCTCACGAAATTCGAGCGTTGCTGGCACGATCTTGATCGGCTGGTTTGTCATCATCTATACCGAGAGAGGAAAGCTCTGATGGAGCGTCAGATAGAATCCGTGCTTGATCTCCTGACGTGCGGCGAGAAGCGCAATACCACAAATGCCGTTGAGGCCCGCATTGGTTAGCGGAATGTCAAGAAGGCCCATGGTAAAATTTGCATGATCAGTTCGTTTTTTTCTCGCGCATCAGATCGCCGATCGCGAGCAACACTTTAGGCTGCATCTCATCCGAGCCGCCATCGAAATATCCGCGAACGTGGCCACTCGCATCGACAAGAACAAACCGTTCGCTATGGACGATCGGGCTTCCGTGATCGCCACCGGCCGAATCGACTGGCAGGTGAAAGCCATCTTTGGCGAGCGGAAAGATCTGCGAACGTGGTCCGGTCAAAAAATCCCATTGCGTCGTATCGATGTGATAACTCTTGGCGTACGCCTTCAAGACTTCCGGTTTGTCACGGTCGGGGTCGACGCTGAACGAAACCAGCTTTACCTGCGGTGTCTTCACGAGGCTTTTTTGGATTGCAACAAGTTTTGACGTCATGATCGGACAACTTCCCGGGCAATTCGTGAAGATCAGATCGGCGAGCCAGATATGCCCCAGGAGATTCGCGTTCGTGAATGTCTTTCCGTTCTCATTCGTAAGCTGAAAGT
>JBBSDW010000200.1:0-4674 GCA_038240295.1 Kapaibacterium sp. (SeqCode) | reverse complement strand
GAATGGTCGCCCAGGGAAGTAACTCGATTTCAGGGCATTGCTCGACTCACAGATTCCATGAGATCCTTCACTTCGCTAAAGCTCGTTCAGGATGACATGATCCAAAACTTTCTCCGTCAGAAAAACACTCTCAAATCGTGTCATCCTTCACTTCGCTAAAGCTCGCTCAGGATGACATTCTTAAGTTTTACTCTGCGAAGATGAAAGGATTGTCACATCGCTGCCAAAATCTTCTCCACTTCCTCAACGATCTCATGAGGCGTAAATGGCAGGCCCTGCACTTTATTGATGCCGATCGCATCGATGAGATACTCTGCACGGATGATGCGGCGGAGCTGACCGAGGTTGAGTTCGGGAATGATCACCTTCTCATAGTTTTTCAGGATCTCTCCAAGATCCTGAGGTAGCGGATTGAGCCAGCGGAGATGCGCTGCCGCTACACCTTTCGATGCCATCCGTTCGGCGGCGGCTGTGATCGCGCCATACGTGCCGCCCCATCCGAGCAGGAGCACCTTTCCTTTTTCAGGTCCGATGATCTGCGTCTTCTCGACATCTTTCTGGATGCCGGTGATCTTCTCCTGTCGGAGCCTCACCATAAAATCGTGGTTCTTCGGATCGTAGTTGACGTTGCCGGTAATGTGCTGTTTTTCGAGACCGCCCACGCGATGCTCGAGTCCGGCCACACCAGGGATCGCCCACGGACGTGCGTTGTCTTCGTCGCGGAGATATGGCAGGAAGCCTTCAGCGTCGGTGCGAAGTTTTGTCTTGAGTTCTGGAAGCGCGTCGGCGTCAGGTACGAGCCAGGGCTCGGCACCGTTCGCGATGTAACCATCGGTCAGCATGATGACCGGCACCATGTATTTCAGCGCGATCTTGCTTGCTTCGAATGCCGTCCAGAAGCAATCGCCGGGCGAGTTCGCCGCAATGACCGCAGCAGGGCACTCGCCGTTTCGTCCGTACATCGCCTGCATAAGATCGGCCTGCTCAGTCTTCGTCGGAAGTCCCGTCGAAGGTCCGCCGCGTTGAACATCAACGATGACGAGCGGAAGTTCGGTAACTACAGCGAGTCCGATGGCTTCTGCTTTCAACGCAAGGCCTGGACCTGAGGTTGTCGTGAGAGCAAGATGTCCGGCGAAGGCCGCACCGATCGCGGATGTAACGCCAGCGATCTCGTCCTCAGCCTGGAAGGTCTTTACGCCAAAATTCTTGTACTTCGAAAGTTCATGAAGAATGTCGGACGCAGGCGTGATCGGATACGATCCAAGAAAAAGTGGGCGTCCCGATTTCACCGAAGCGGCGACGAATCCCATCGCAGTGGCTTCGTTGCCCATGATGTTGCGATAGCGGCCTGGGGCGAACTTCGCGGGCAGCACTTCATATCGAGCATTGAAGAGCTCGGCTGTCTCACCAAGATAGTACCCAGCCTTGAGTGCGCGCATGTTGGCTTCGAGCACCAGCGGAGTTTTGCCAAACTTTGATTTGAGCCACTCGATCGTTGGCTCCATCGGACGGTTGTACAGCCAATAGACCAACCCAAGCGCGACCATATTCTTTGCGCGACCGCCCTCTTTCGTACCCATCTTGAGATCTTTCACCGCCTCAAGCGTGATCTTCGTCAGCGGCAGTGGGTACACACTGTAGCCGCTCAAACTTCCGTCGGTCAGTGGATTCGATTCGATCTTCGCGAGCTTAAAGTTGCGATCTTCGAATGCATCTTCATTCACGATAATGACGCCGCCCGGCTTCAGGTCATGAAGATTCACCTTGAGCGCTGCCGGATTCATTGCGACGAGCACATCCGGATTATCGCCAGGCGTATGGATCTCCTTCGACGAAAAGTGGATCTGGAAACCGGAGACTCCATAGAGCGTCCCTTGTGGAGCGCGGATCTCGGCGGGGTAATCAGGGAGCGTCGAGAGATCGTTACCGACAAGCGCGGTCGTGTTAGTGAACTGCGTACCGGTTAGCTGCATACCATCGCCGGAATCGCCAGCGAAGCGGATTGTCACATCCTCGACGATGTTGATCGGTTTGCGTTTAACTTGTCCAATAGAAGTCGGTTGCTCGATCTCAGTTACGGCCATTTTTCACAAAAGATAGGTGTGATCCCTCAGGGCTACATTTGAGGCGCGGTCTTAACACAGGATGAGGGGAAAAACGCTCCGAGGCACGATTCGCTGCGCCTCCGATTCGCGGCTTCCACCAATTCGGAAACTCTTCCTCGCCAAACCTGCTCGCTACAAAAGTTGTATCCTTTAACTCCCCACTGTGTTATACTTTCGTCAGCACTTTTTAGATCCCAAATGAAGAAGCTTCTCCGTCCGCATCTCACGCTCCATTACGTTACGGTACTTACGTCCCTCCTACTGTGCCTACTCTCAACCACCGCGAACGGTAAAGGCCTTAGTTCTTCCGGCACTGATTTCTGGGTGGCTTTCATGCCAAACGTTCAGGCTGGCACCAACTCGACCCGGCTCTTCATCTCGTCTGAAACATCAAATATGGTCGCTGTAACAGTCAATGGTTCAACGACTACATACAAGCTTCAACCCAATAGCTCGATCACCGCCGATTTGAATGGTGTGGGGGTGACCCGCATCCCCGAAACGCCCTCGGACCTGAGTGTGCATGTTACATCTACTTCTTACAGGCCGCACCTCCGAGGCGGAAGTCGCACTCGCGATCCCAGGCGATTTCACGATCCGCACGCCTGTTCCCAATCCATTTACCGCGACAACTTCGCTTCCACTATCGCTGAAAAAATCTGCAAAGGCTACCATCACCATCGTTAGCGAACTCGGCACTGAGGAAGTCTTGCTTCGAGACCGAACGATGGGACCAGGCGAACACTCGTTGCCGATCGATCTTTCCAAATTTTCCGCCGGCGTCTACACCGTTCGAGTATTCATCAACGCGCAATTTACAGGGAGCAGGAAGATGGTAAAGCTCACGAAATAGGTGCTGAGCAATAGCAGGCGCAGACAGGAATCACGATTGCTCATCGCGACGTTAGCATTTTTGCACTGACGCAACTTCTTTTTCATTCGACATGATCTTCTCGATTCTCAAATCTCTCTCGCTCGGCATTTGGCTTGGAGCACTCCTGATGCTCGGCATTGCCGTTGCGGGACCGATCTTTCAGAATTCGCCATCCAAAACCATCGCCGGAAATATCAACGCGATCATTCTTTCGCGAATGAACACGCTCGAATGGGTTTGTGGACTCATCGCGCTCATCTCGAGTGCAATTCTTCTCATCATAAACTGGCAGGGCGAGTGGAGAAATATTCGCCTCACCGAAACAGGACTCATCGTCGTGATGCTCGCGCTCCTCTGGGTCTACTCCTCGAGCATCTCAACGCGCATGGAAACACTTCGCGCGACGATCAAGGATTTCGACCATCCGCAGCAGACGACCGAATACGTCCAAGCCAAATCGGAATTCGACACACTCCACAAACGCTACACGAAGCTCGTATCGGCGAATCTCTTTTTGCTGGCCGGGACGTTCATTCTTTCGATGATGACGGTGAGGAAATGACGGAGTTTATTCTTTCACGAACGACCCAAATTTGGAATGGCCACTCGTCTCCTTTTCGCTGATGAAGTAATTCCCCTTTGGCAAAGAGGAAATATCAATATTAAGTGACGTATTCGTTAACAGTGCATGCTTCGTACAAACGATCATTCCGAGCAGATCGACGATCGAAACTTCGTGATAGCCTGCGCCGCTCAATGAGACCAAGAGTGTGGATGTTGCCGGATTCGGATAGAGATCCAAAGACTGGACGCCATGCGGATGCCCGAACGAAACGCTTTGGGTTGACTTCCCAAGAAATATCCCATAATCCCCGCCCCCGACAATGATCGTGCCGTCCGGCGATTCTGCCGCGCAATAGAGCGAGTTATCTCGCATTCCCACCGTGTCAGGCGTCCATGTTATTCCAGTGTCCGTGGAATACAATAATTCCGAGGGATTTCCTTTTGCCAAAAGGCCACCCATGGATAATTCGAGAATGAAAGCATACCGATGCGTGGGAAGTACTCGCCGGCGCGACCATGTGCGGCCATCGTCGAGTGTAATATAAAGCGTATCTCGAGTACCGATAGCCGCGATGTATCCGTCCGCGCCTGTGGAGATCGCGGCAACCTGCACGTTGAGATTGCTACCTACCCAGGTCTGACCATGATCCGATGATACATAGATGCCACTATCCGTAGTCGCGATTAAAGCTCCGTCGCGCAACGGACGAAATGTCAATGCCTCCAAATGGTTAGGACCAACCGTGATTTGATGCCATGTCCTTCCACCATCAGTCGTAGCCTCCGACGAATCTCCCGATGAATAGGCATCTCCCTGACCATCCGAAGTGAGATTCAACGGCTGTGAATTCTTAAAGCCAATCCCAAAATGTGACCACGTCGTCCCGCCATCCGTCGATCTGCTCGCGATGCCTGCGGTGTCGATATTTGCGGTCAAAAGCGTATCACCCTCGAGCTGGATCGCCGTGGTTGCCGCCAGATAGATCGGCAACCACGTCAACCGTGAATTGCTGCTCCGGTATAAGTCGTCCTCATTTGCGAGCCAGTTTGAATTGCTAACAGCTAAGACGGAAAAAATGGAGCGTGAACAATAGCCTCTGTCGTTGACCGTCCAACTGACCGCGTCCTTTG
>JBBSDW010000199.1:0-4722 GCA_038240295.1 Kapaibacterium sp. (SeqCode) | reverse complement strand
GAATAAGCGAATAGCCGCTGCCTTGTACGGTTGTCGTTGCAATGTAGAATGGGATGAGTCCGCTGTTTTTCAACGCGATGACCGTGTCGAATGTCACGTTGGTCAAATTCGCATCGTGCGTCGGATAGGTGATAGCGGGCGGAAGCGTCAGGCGGATGTTGTCTCGGCTTGCGATGAAGTTAACGGCGACATGCTCCTGACATTCACTGCCTCGAAGAGTCGCTGTCGTCGAGATCGGTTCATCCTGCCCGGGGATCAACTGAAAGCTTAATGTTGTGTCATGACCGGCGGCGAGCGTAAATGGCAACGCTGGTGAAATAAGCGAAATATCCGTAAGCGGGGACCATTCGATCGTTGTGATGTGGGCATCGTCATTGCCGAAATTGTGAAGCTTAACACTTCGTGTTGCAGGGAGCGCACAATTTGGCAACGTTCCAAAGTCGACGATACTTGTGTCAAGCCCAAGCGCGACAGTTCTGACATTTGCCATGACCGGAATCCGAACTACGCCTCCGCAAACCGAAGAACTTGCGACCGTCAGCGTGTCGGAATACTTGCCGCCCGAAGGCGCAGCAAAATGAATACGAACACTTTGCGTGGATGCAGAATCTTTTGAAAGGGTAAAATTGCCGGGGCTTGTCACGCTAAAAGAAAGTCCGCTTGCAAAACCGAGTGAACCGACGAGGATGTCGGTCTCCGACCGGTTATAAAGATGAACGAGCGTATCGTAAGTCATGGTGCAACGGAGCGTACCAAGATCGATCGCCGACTCTTTTGCAGCGATCTTGAAACCAGCGAGCGTTGCAACGACGGGCGAAGAACTTGGTACGATCGCGGTCGAGGCGGCAAAAAGGTGAGCGCTGAAGTGCTGCGACGAGAAGTCGCGGATCGAAAAAATTCCTGGCGCATCGTCGAAGCTATAGTAGGCAACAAGCCCCGCTGCAGGTGCGATCGTGGTGGACATGGCCGATACGATTTCGGATTGTGTTCGCGCATAGGACCACAACCGAACTTCATCGATCACGCCGGGAAACGAGATGCGCGACTGCACGACGGAAATACCGATACGAAGCGAATCGGGCTGCGAAGTGATCGCGTTCGGAGTGAGTTGAAATGCATCCCAACGATTTCCGTCGAGATACAGACGCACACTATCGCCGGGCACAACCACCGCGGCGTAGTGATGCCAGTTTTGTGGGGCCGGTACGACCTGGCCCTGAAAGATGCGCTCGCCTGCAGATGTTCGCAATCGAACGCTGAATCTTGCAGCAGCATCGAGACTCAGCGAATAACTGATCGATCCGCCGTCGCCTTTTTCAATGAGCGATGCATTGTTCAGCGTCCCCGTCGCCTTCGCCCAGCACTCCATCGTAAACGCGCCGGCAAACTCGATAGGTGAGGCAGAGGGCCTTCCTACATATTCGCCCGGCGTCAGCGATAGCATATTCGAACCACAGTATTGTGCCTTCGCCGAACGCGCTATGAGCGCGGTCTGAACGAGCACAAGTGCAAGCAGGATCGCACGGCCGATTCGCCGCGAACTGTAGACAGTTCGCGCCGATTTCTCACCAAGGCGCTTTAACGTTTTTGCGCTCACTTTTTCGATGTCGAATCGTGCTCGACCATGATGCGCACTGTCCTTGACAAGAATCTTCCCTCCGGCAGCCTATTATCAAACAGGATATCACGCGAGCCATGTGCTTCGACGCTCATGTGCGGCGACGGGCGATGTGCGCGTTTCCAGCGGAGGCGCAGCGCTTCGGCAGTCGTTGATGCGCGCTCGCCAGATAGACGATTGTTGAAGGCGGGATCGCCTGTTTGGTCGGTGTGACCGGTGAGCGTGAGCGAAGAATATTTATCGACGCTGCCCGCGATGGTGTCGATCAACAGCTCCGTCTGCCGTCGGCCGAATTGCGACGAACTGTAACCAAAAAGGATCAAGCTATATCGCTCGAGACTTTTTCCATCCACGACTTCTGTTTGGTGCAGTGTCGTGTCGTGCTGCTGCTTTCGAAGATGGATGGTGCCAGTCGTTGTTGCAACATTTCCTGCGCTATCGACGACGCGGCAGCTGTAGATCAGCGAATCTTCACCGTTCGGAGTCGATTGTTCATCGAGCGTCCAGAGATGCTCGCCGGCAGAGCCATCGCTGCGGCCATCGAAACGCTGGAGTATATGATCGCCCTGCCTGACGGTGATCACAAGCGAGTCGATCCCACGACTCTGAATGATATGCGGATAAAAAACGATCTTGGGGGGCGAAGCGATGCGCTCTGTTCGCTCGGTCCAGAGCGGCGCGAGCACATCGTTGACGTTGGAGGAAATATCGATACGCCGATTCTCTGCCTGACCGCTCGGCGTCGATTCATCCGATGGCATTTCCGGCAGCGTTCTGCTGCGCTCTTCGATCCTGATCTTAGCGATCTGCCAGACATTTTCAAGATAATTCGCAACGACATGTGCGCGCTTAAGTGCGAGCCCGGGCGTGCTTCGTTCTTCGACAGTACTTGTTGTGCCGGTGATCGCGAGCGAAGCATCTGTGTACTCACTCAGGCGCTTGCCGATCACATCGAGGACGTAGTGATTGATCTCGAGCGCATTCGATTTATAAAGATCGCTGTCTCGAAAAGTTTGCGTCTCCGCAGTGTTCGCGAACTGATGATAGCGCAACGGGATCAAACTATCGCCTTGATCGAAGAACACGGAGTTGAGCGTTGGAAAGACTTCCGTCACGTGCATTTTCTCGATGCTGAGCGTTGGTTCGTTCACTTCGGCTCCCGTTTCATCGATGCCAACCACGCGCATTGAAACGGATAGCACCGACTTTGGCCTCGGGCCCGGCTCGGGTGCTGTTACAACAGGCGTTGCTTTTGCAACAGGTGGCCGAATGGTCGCGGGAAGGGGACTCGGCTCCTCCCTCGCAGCAGGAATGAGGATGCGTGAAAGCGTGATGCCTGCGCCCACCGTGTACGTTTTCCACGATGGCGCTACACTTGTAGAAATATTGGTCAGAGGTAAACTCGCTCGGAGTGAAGGAGTAATACCGAAAGAGCCGATATGGATCGTGTATCCAAGTCCCGCTTCGAGCCCCGCTTGAAACTGCTGCGCGGCGATACGACCGGACGAGATTTGGCGCGTCTGGCTAAAATTCGTATTCGAATACGAGGCAGTCGAGGGCGCAATGATGCTTTCCGATTCCGAAAAGCTATGGTTTAAGATCGTGCCGAAGGTTGGGCCGGCGCTTAACGAAAAGGCTGAACCGAAGTTAAAGCTAACAAGGGCTGCGAGTGAAAGCTGGGAAAGGCTCGCATCGTAGCGCCGGGTTCGATCGATCTCGATGAGCGACCCTGAGGCAAATCCGTGCTCAATATTTGTTGGAGTTGTCTGAAAGCTCGCGCTCAGATCCTGATAGCGCACCGACGGAGCAAATGCGAATGCAGAACCAAATGGAATTTCGAGACCAAGCTCGACGGCTGCTCCCGGAGCACTCCCATTCGTAAAGACTCCGCAGGCTTCGCCATTCTGGAGCGCGATGATATGCGTACTGGCGAGATGCTCATCGAAGCCTCCGCCGAGTGTTAGAAGCACAGGCCTCAATGATTGCGCGTTCGCCAGATCAACGGATAGCAAAAGCAGAAGCGCAGCAACTCCGCAGGCGCATCGTTCAATCAAGAAGACGCGCCTCGCTATCGGCACTTCGTATGCGATCTTTTGAACTTGAGGTGATTTCACGTTGACGCCACCAATCCTGGGACATGGAACACATCGCTCCGACCAACGGCCGGTGCACAACACTCTGCTATTGAGGTAAACCTATCGCGCTTTGCTTGCGCGGGTCCCGCTCTATTTTATGTTAACATTACTGCCCTATGATAGCGCAAATCGGGCGGGCAAAGTTCACCGCCGGGTAAAAGACCAGATAGGGTCGATCCGCTTATCTTCACCTGACGTTTCAGCATGAAAATAAGCGGAGACCACGCCGTGAGAGGGGCGCTTTAGAGATTAAGGTGTTGTCCGAAAAGTACGTACCAAATAATTACTTAGAGAGCGAATCGCGATGCTCGTTTGTCGTCTTGATCAATGCCCCGCCGCCCGAAGTGTGTTTGGGTCGATCGGTGGCAGAGGCTGCAGTGTCCTTGACGTTAGTCACTGCAATCGCGCTTGTCGCTCGAATCTGACCATGAGCTTTCACCCTGCTCGCCTCTTTGGGAGTCGTCACAATTTGCTGCTCAGGCGCTGATGCGGCAGGAACGGGCGGCGCAGAAACCTGCGATTGTGTAGCTGGAGCCACGATCACAGGCGACTTCACACTAACATTCGGTGTCTGCCCAAAAAAGAGTGTCGCTGCAAGGAATCCCGCAGCAAGCCCTGAGCCTGCGATGAGAAACTTGCCGCTTAAGCGGCTGAAGAAAGATGCGCTCGGCGGTGGAGCGATCGCTGTCGCAGCTTGTGCATCTTCATGCAGGAGCGCCTGCTCGAGGAACGGCGCAGTAACCGCTCCGGTAAGTCCGAGCGCCATCAAAGTCCTGCTGCGAACTTCGGCGATGGGCCGCATGTCGTGCTTATCGTCGCGAATCGCTTTCATCAGTTCCAACTGCGAGCGAAACGCAAGCCGCAGTTCATTGCTCGCTGCCAGCGAGATCAGAAAATTCTGCTCCTCGCCCGGAGACATCATCCGGTCGAAATAGCGCGAGATCATTGCTTCGTTACGTATCGTCATGG
>JBBSDW010000198.1:0-4728 GCA_038240295.1 Kapaibacterium sp. (SeqCode) | reverse complement strand
GAGTTCTTAGGTCTTAGTTCTTAGGTCTTACTTCTTAGGTCTTACTTCTTACTTCTTAGTTCTTAGTTCTTAGTTCTTAGTTCGTTCTCCTCTGGTTCATGTTCCCATTCCCACCCGTTCCCTGTTCGCTGTTCCCTAAGATACTGAGCCAAGGGCCTCAAGCGCTTTGTACAGATCTCGGATCTCACGAGGCGACTGTTTGAGAGCTTTCTTATGCGTGCGAATCGTTTTTTTGTCGTTTCGGGCGAAGGGGCCGGTTTGGATGGATTGGGCGGGATGTGCGAGTGCGTTTTCGAGGGCTGACAAAAGGAGGGGGCGCATTGCTCGCTTGATGGTTCGTGGCGTGAGTTTGAGTTCGGCGCTGAGTTCTTCGACGGCTGAGAGTCCGAGCGTGATCGAGGTAGTTGCGATTACGAGCATCGCGTGATACAGCGGCAGCGATTTGTTTTTTAGTTCGAGTGTGTTGCTGGCGCCGAGTGCGCGCGCGAATTTTTCGGCCCAGGCGATCGCCGAGGGTTCTTCGCTTGCGACAACGAAGGTGATCGAATGAAAGAGCGCAGCATCTGCGCGCGGAAATGTCTGGATCGGATGCAGGACGATCCCCGCGACGCCCTTGCGTTTGGGCAGAATCGTGCTCGCCTGCGAGCCGGCGAGATGGACGATAAAGCGGAGGTTGGGTCCGCAATGCTTCATCGCTTTTTTTGCGACTTCGCGAATGCGGTCGTCCTTGGTTGCGATGATGAGTACTTCGGGTCCGCCGTTTTTTTTGAGAACGGAGAATTGGTCGGACGATCGCGCTTGTAAGAAACTGTGCAACTTGTAGCCGCTTTTTTCGTAGGAGATCGCGCGCATTAGCGATGTGCCGAGGCGACTTTTACCTACGATTGCGATGCTCATGTTGGTAGCGATGCTCATGTTGCTGGCGATGCTCATGTTGCTGGAGATGCACATGGTGGCTCAAAGTTATCTTTCATCGAAATCGACAACAGTTTCGCCCGGCCTGATGTTCGTATTTTTGCAGGCGAGCGATGGTGTTGAGCGATCCCGCTCTTTAGCCTCGCAGCGTTAGCAGCACCTCTACACAAACAAACAGGGCATTCTCCTATGGCGGTTAAAATTGGCATCAATGGATTTGGACGTATCGGCCGACTCGTGTTTCGCCGTGCGATGGAACTCGGTCATCACGATTTTGTGGCCGTCAACGACCTGACGGACGCGAAGACGCTCGCGCACTTGCTGAAGTACGATTCGGTCCACGGAAAATTTAATGGTGTGATCAACGTCGATGGCAACGATCTGATCGTCAATGGCGACCGGCTGAAGATCACGGCGGAAAAAGATCCGGCGAAGCTTCCGTGGAAAGAGCTGGGCGCCGATGTCGTGATCGAATCGACGGGCCGGTTCAGCTCGCGCGCCGATTGTCAGAAGCATATCGACGCCGGCGCGAACCGCGTGATCTTGACGGTGCCGCCGAAAGATTCGGTCGACGCGATGGTCGTGCTCGGCGTGAACGATTCGATCTTGACGGCGAAGGATAAGATCGTTTCGAATGCGTCGTGCACAACGAATTGCCTTGCGCCGATGGTCAAAGTATTGAACGATGCGTTCGGAATGGAGCAGGGATTTATGACGACGGTGCATGCGTATACGAACGATCAGCATTTGCTCGATCTACCGCATTCGGATCTTCGCCGCACTCGGGCCGCAGCGCTTAGTATTATTCCGACATCGACGGGCGCCGCGCGTGCGATCGGGACGATCATTCCTGAGCTTAAAGGCAAACTTGATGGTATCTCGCTTCGCGTGCCGGTTCCGGCGGGTTCGATCACGGATCTTGTTGCGACGCTCAAGCGCGAAGTGACGATCAGCGAAGTCAATGCCGCATTCCAGCAGGCGGCCGGCGGTGCGCTAAAGGGGATCCTCGAATATACGGAGGACCCGATCGTCAGCGCAGACATCATCGATAATACGCACTCCTGTATCTTCGATTCGCAGCTGACGATGGTTATGGGCAACCAGGTTAAGGTGATGGGATGGTACGATAATGAATGGGGCTATTCGTGCCGCGTTGTCGATCTGATCGACCGGATGACCAATTTCTAATATAAGTATTAGAACGTTCGCTATGCGCGACGTGCTTGATCGAAATGAAGAAACAACTTGCGATCGTAACGCAGGATCCGCTCAATCGAGGAGGGGTCCTGCGATTGGCCGTTTATCTTTATCGACGGGCGCTCGCAGCGGGCCTCGAACCGACGCTTGTCCACTATGCCTCGTTCAAGGGATGGCCAAAGCTCAGCGTATCGATGATGAATGCTGCGCACGGTCGTTTTACGATCGCACCGAAGGCCGAGCGGTATGAATTCGAAGGGATGCGGGCGATCGCGATCGGCGCGAGATTCCCGGAATGGGAGCCTCAGCGCCTCGCTGCAAATCCGTTGTGGAAGTCAACGCTTGCCGAGTTCGATAAATATGTGCTGGTGACGGGTTCGGCGCACACGGGCTATCCGCTCGCGGTGCTTGGGCTGCCGTTTGTCGCCTGGGTTTCTTCGACCGTCAATGAAGATCGGAGAGCACGGCTTTCTTCGCTTGCAGGTATTGAAATGAAGTTGGAGCGCTTATCGCTTAAGCGTGTTTGTGATTCCGAGAAAATGGTGCTCGAATCAGCGTTGAAGATTCTGGCTGTAAGCGACGATGCAAAGCGGGCGATCGCTGAGATCGTCCCAAACGCTCGTATCGAAGTCTGGCCATTCCCGATCGACACAATGCATTATCGCTATTCGGGATCGCCGCGCAAACGACAGCTCCTTTTTGTCGGACGTGCACAAGACCCTCGAAAACGGGTCGAACTCTTTCTTGAAGCTGCTAATAGTGTATTGGCGGCAACGGAATGTTCCGACGTTCGCCTGGCTGTTGTCTCGAGTGTGCCGATCCCGCAGGAGATCTTGAACCGGTTCCCGCAGCTTGCCACTAAAATAGATCTATACCAAAATATTACCGACCGCAAGCTTATCGAGCTTTATGCAACAAGCGCGACACTGATTATTTCGAGCGAACAGGAGGGACTAAGCATCGCAACGATGGAGGCGATGGCGAGCGGCACTCCGATGATTGCAACCAGATGCGGTGGGCCTGAAATGCTGATCGAAGATGGTATTTCAGGATTTCTCGTTAATCCGACTGCTGAAGCAATTAGTGAGCAAGCGATCGAAATCTTAACTAAGACAAAGAACGCAGCAACAATGGGCGCGGAGGCCCGTGAACGAATTGAGTCACGGTTCAGCGAAATACGCTGGAACGAGAAATTCGAGGTAATGCTGCGGGCGAATTGATCAGGGCTGTGTCGTTGGTTGGACTTGAATAGAATCCGTTTGGCCAGACTCCGCCGGACGGTCGTCGTTGCGCTCGCGGGTGATAGGTTTGCCAAAGGGGAGTTCCATTGTTAACGTTAGCGAGACCGACCATAGCTTTACCGGCTGCACACCTGAGAGTGCGTAATCCTGCTGTGTACGGCCGTAGAAAATATTTGAAAACGGAATCCGCGCCATAAACTCTGCGGAGTAGATTCGTTCTTCGGAATGCGAGGGAAGGAATCCAAAACCGATCAATCCATAATATTGCTGCGGATTGAACGAATAATGACTTTTCTGCTGCTGAATATCGTAGGAAACGCCCGGGATTAAATACTGACCGGAGAAGATATCGGTGATGTAATACTCGGCGCTCATTCCGGCCGTCACATAGGTTGAATGAAAAGTGAGCGCTTTCCGAATCAGCGCCTCGGCGCCTGCGTACCAAACCGACATGGCATGATATCTCGCATTGAGAACTCCGCTCGAAGCCGGCTGACCTTTCTAATGCGATACCCGTTGGAACATCAAATTTGCATCACCTGTGATCTTAAATCCATATCCAAGCGCAATGTCAAGTCCCGACTGCGCCATGAATCCGGGGCCCTTCCCGCCGCTCGAAAGATCCATGTGGTGGACGCCATCGATGTTTTTACCATCGGGCGTGACATAGGCGAAATAAAAACCGGGAGGTGCCGGAATATCGGAGACAAGCAGACCAGCGCCGATCGTGAAATAGTGATGATGATTATACTCCGTCTCCCATTCTGGGATCGGATGCATCACACTTGAGATCGAACTCTGCGCAAGTATCCGAACAGCTGAGTTCAGGAAAAACACGCCAACAACGAACAGCAGAACACACAACTGTTTCATACACGAAATCAAAAGAGATTCGCAAACGGTCGGACGAAACAAGTTCGCAGATGCAAGATTGTTACACCTTAAAGATCGGCATTCTAAAAAACACTGCTACCCTGAAGACTTACGAGTTGGCTGGAAATTACATTCGCACAGTATTCCTTAGGCGAGGGAAAGCTGTTAATCGTGTGATTAAATCGCAGCTCGGCACTATTGAATTCGCCAACAATCGAAAGGGTCAGGAAGGCGGCGCTTCCTGACACACGGTTCGGCTTTGAGCTGACGATAAGATTGTTCTCGTAGCTGACAGGGGCAGACGCATTGTGCCGCTACGTGTTATTTCACCAAAAGCATCGTCCTGCTTACGATCACTTCGCCTCTGGGGAATTCGATGTCGTAGAAATAGCGGCCGGCGGGCAGGCGTTCGCCGGTAAAATAGAAGAAGTGCTTGCCTGCGTAGGTTACGGGTTGCTCCTCCTGCAATACTGATCTACCGGTAACGTCGTGAATCGTAATG
>JBBSDW010000197.1:0-4777 GCA_038240295.1 Kapaibacterium sp. (SeqCode) | reverse complement strand
CAAAGCGCCGTCCGTATGCGTTTCCCATCACAGCAAGGTAACTTCGACGTTCGCATACTTCCGCCTGACTGCTATCAAGTCGCGGCGATTGCGAATTCGGCCACCGACGGCGATCATACGAACGACACGTCCTACTCGACATTCTCGATCGTTGCCCCAGCTTCTTGGCAGCGTGATCATTAGCCAGTAGGAGAACCCAAGGGAAGTCATAGCAGGAGCCGAATACATCATCGGGTTGCCTGTCGCCGATTTTGGTGTATTTTTGTGGGGAATATTGGGAGGGGTCAATCTGCCCTGCTCATCGATGAATCACAAAAGCTCGTTTGCCAATGTCTGAGTTGTTTCCCCCGATTGAGCCATACCGCACAGGTATGCTGCACGTTTCCGATTTGCACAATCTTTATTTCGAGGAATCTGGTAACCCTGCCGGGCAGCCGGTGATCTTTGTGCATGGCGGACCGGGCGGAGGTACGGAGCCGACTTACCGCAGATTTTTCGATCCCGCGCATTACCGGATCATCCTGCTCGATCAGCGTGGCTCCGGAAAGAGTACGCCGCACGCCGAGCTACGCGAGAACACCACGTGGGATCTCGTCGACGATATCGAGCGGCTTCGCGAGCATCTCGCGATCGAGAAATGGATGGTCTTTGGTGGCAGCTGGGGTTCGACGCTTTCGCTCGCGTATGCCGAAAATAATCCCGAGCGCGTCACACATCTGATCCTGCGCGGAATTTTCCTGCTTCGGAAATCCGAGATCGACTGGTTCTATCAATTTGGCGCTAGCGAGATCTTCCCTGACTTCTGGGAAGAGTATCTAAAGCCAATCCCGGAATCGGAGCGCAGCGACATGGTTGCAGCGTACTACAAGCGTTTAACATCTGACAACAAAGCCGAACAACTCGAAGCTGCGAAGGCCTGGAGCATTTGGGAGGGTTCGACTTCGAAGTTGCGTGTCGATAGTGATCTTGTTTCGAAATCTGGCGCCGATTCCTTCGCGATCGCGTTTGCACGAATCGAGTGCCACTACTTCGTCAATCATGGTTTCATGGAAGAGGGCAGACTCCTTCGACATGTCGGAAATATTCGCCATCTTCCAACGATCATCGTGCAAGGTCGCTATGATGTCGTCTGTCCTGCTCGAAGCGCATGGGATCTGCATAGAGCCTTTCCTGAGGCAGAACTTATTCTTTCGCCAACTTCTGGACATTCACAGCTTGAACCGGAGAATCGCAGCGCGCTTGTAGAAGCGACAGAGCGCTTCAAAGTTATCCGCTAACCAAGCGCTTGATCTCTCCGATAATTTTTGCGAAGGAGTGGTACGCGTCGTTGACAGCGTATGAAAAACGCTCGCTCCAGATCGCGCTGATCCTTACTCTCGCGACGCGGCTGATCTTTGTAATTGCTTCGCTCCTGCACCCGCCGGTCGCGATCGAAGTCGATACCTATCGTTATCTCGCGATCGCGAATGAGCCCGGGTTCTCGCGCTGGTTTGATCTTAACGATCCGGCAGGCTACCCGATCCTTTTAAAACTTACTGGCAGCACACTCACTGCCTACGGCGGGATCCTGATACTTCAGGCGCTGCTCTCGACAGCAACGATCGGGATGCTTTTCGTTATCGGCAGGATTTTATTGCGCGAACGCTGGAATCGGGGGATGGTGATCATTGCTGCGCTCTCGACGCTTTCGATGTTCTTCTCGAGTCAAGTGATGACCGAGACGAGCTTTTGTTTTTTCTTTATTCTGGCAACGGTAATCGTTCTGAAATTTGTAGGCAAAAAGCATCGAAGGATAATTCTTTTTATCGGTGGGCTGTCGCTAAGTTTTGCAACGCTCATTCGGCCGAGCAGCATGGTCACGATCGTGTTCTTGGGCCCGCTCTTGCTCTTCTATGTCTATGCGAAGGAGATTTCGCTCTTGAATGCAGTTTCGTTTATTCTTGGTTCGCTGCTGCTTGTTGGACTTTACGGACTTGGGCTTAAGATCAAATACAACTATTTCGGAGTGAGCGTAAAAGGGCCAACGACACTATCGATCTACTACGGAATTCCCATCATGCAGTCCGCTGGCTTTACCGACAAGGCGATCGACAGCACGATCAACGCGCTTCCGGTTGCAGAGCGCTATCTCGATCAATCGCGACCGGATCACATCGATGGGGAAACATTTGCGCATCAACATAACGCACTCTTTCTTCAGCTGTTTAAGGAACACCCACTCGATGTTCTCAAAGTCCATTTTCTGGGCATCGCACAAATGCTTGCATGGCCTCCTGCCGGATTGTTTCAACTTTCCAAACATTTTGGAGCGCTGCCTGCCAATGCCTCGCTCAAGGAGATGGAGTTTCAAAACATCTTCGGTCCACTTGTTAAATTGAAGTTTGGAAGCGTCTACGCAATCCTGCATGAAAGACTCGGCTCAACGCCGACGATCATTCTTGTTATCTGGATCGTCTCGACTCTCGGCTGGATCATACTACTGCCGCTTGCACTCGCCGGCCTCGTACTTTTAACGATCGATACGTTCAAAGAACGATTGCCGTTTCAGTTTGCCCTGTTCATCGCAGTGATCCTGTCCTATATTTTTCTCATTCCGCATGTTGCTGCCGGTGCGCGGTTTCGTATGCCGATCGAACCCCTGCTGATTTTCTGTGCGGTGTTCGCACTGCAGCGGATAGCGGCTCGATTCAATTCGCACCGATCTCTTTCGCTCTAATTTATTTGCCCATGAAAGTTTCCTTCATCATCCCGATCTATAACGAAGAGAAGACCGTCGCGCTCATTGTTGCCGCGCTCAAGGCGGTCGATTTGCCCGGCGTGGAAAAGGAGTTGGTACTCGTCGATGACGCTTCGAAGGATGGGACACGCCAAGTGTTGAAATCACTCGAAGGCGAAGTGGCAACGATCCTTTATCACGATGTCAATCGGGGCAAAGGTGCAGCGATTAGAACCGGCATCCCGGCCTGCACAGGTGAGTTCATTGCGATCCAGGATGCCGATCTTGAATACTCTCCGAATGATTTTCGTGCGATGCTCAAGCCCGTACTCGAAGGCCGAGCTGACGTTGTATTTGGGTCACGATTCCTTTCAGGAGAAGAACGAAGGGTGCTTTATTACTGGCACTCGGTGGGTAATAATCTTCTTACGACACTCTCGAATATTTTCTCGAATCTTAATCTCTCCGACATGGAAGTATGCTACAAGATCTTCCGAGCCGATCTGCTACGGAAGATCACGCTTAAGGAAGACCGGTTTGGATTCGAGCCAGAGGTGACACAGAAGATCGCAAGACTCAAGTGCAGGATCTTCGAAGTAGGCATTTCTTATGCGGGCCGTACGTATGAAGAGGGAAAGAAGATCACGTGGAAGGACGCCGTCAGAGCGTTGTGGGTGATCGTCAAGTATGGTTTGATCTTTCGATCATAGCTATAGTTGGATGGTGCTTGTTCCATCCATCTAACCCCCTCATCTCGCAATTCTTTGTCGCAGCTTGCACCGCAAATGTGATGGCTGCTTCGTGATCGCGGGTGCGAATAAATTCATACAAGAATGCCGAGCCAAAGACATCTCCTGAGCCGGTCGGATCGAGAACGTTCACAGGGACTGAGTCTACATGAAATTCGCGATCGTGCTGGTAGCACGTCGCCCCACGTTCAGCGCGGGTGATGATCAGTGACCCAAGACCATCCTTGCGAACAAACCCGATAAGCTCTTCTTCATTACGTATTTCGGGATCACCAAACCAGCGCGCCTCAAGCTCATTCATCTGCAAACTGTCGGCACATCGCAACCACCTCTGCCAGTTCGCAACACCATGCGGAAGCCTTGCGCTGCCCGCCGCCGGTGAGACATCACCCAGTATTAGCGCATGGACATCGAGGTGAACGTGCGCTTTCGTATTTGCATGAATCCATTCAAGCGTCTCGAGTGTGAGATCAAAGCCCGAGATCATGTTTACGAAAATGCCATCGGGCATAGCGATATCAATTTGAGATAATTCCTTGATCGTTAGCGGTGGGAGGATGACAGCACACTCTTCCTTGCGCGAGCCATCGCTGGAATACACCAGTCGCACTCGATTTGTCAGATCGGTCGTAGGGAATTTAGGTGCGCTTTCTATACGCCTAAGTGAATTGATGAAGGGTGCAAGAATGTTCTCGTCCGGGATCGAACGCCAGGAGAGGCCGATATAAGTGTCGTCCGAGCTTGAACGCATGAAGTGATCCATCGCTGCGTAGGAATAGAAGATACCGCCGAGCGAACGCTCTCGGAGCGTTCCATCTGCTGCGATGATCTCGTCGATGCACGGTTGACCTACAATTCCAAGTCGCATAAAAGAGCGATATTTGCAGTCACGAAGAGTTATCTGTTAAGACGTACCAATTGATTCATGAAGGATAAGATTCGCATTGCTTCGGGCCAGGGATTTTGGGGAGACCTCCCGCGTGCACCGATCGACCAGATCAAACGCGCCAACGCTCAATCGCCGATCGACTACTTAATGATGGATTATCTGGCCGAGGTCACGATGTCGATCATGCAAAAGCAAAAGCTCAAAGATCCAACGGCAGGATATGCGAAGGATCTCGTAGAAGTCATCGATCAAGTGCTGTCCGATATCGTTGAGAAAAATATCAAGATCATCACGAATGGCGGGGGAGTGAATCCCGAGGGCTGCCGCGATGCGATCTTTGAGGTCGCCCGCCGAAGGGGCATCCCAATCAAAGTTGGGGTCGTGCTTGGTGATAATATTCTTGGTTCGATCGACGAGTTGCTT
>JBBSDW010000196.1:0-4870 GCA_038240295.1 Kapaibacterium sp. (SeqCode) | reverse complement strand
TCCTGAGGTGCCCCCTGTGTTCGATACGCGAAAATTTGGGTAGGTCCAGTTTCTTAAGCACCTGCAAATGATGCAGGTCGAAGTCGTGACCAGTTTTGATCGTAGTCAGGTTCGCTTCGTTGCCAGGAAGGCCTTGCATCGAGATTCGTCCGAAGCCGCCGCTGCCGGGTCCCGGACCAAGATTGATGATCCCTGCACCGAAAAAGCCAGTCGTATCGTGACCTTGAACGGTGTCGATCTCCCCCGGAACCCCAAGCCGCGGCAAATAAACGTCAGGATCAAAGGCAGGGCTCGACTGGGCATAAGTCAGCGTCGAGGAGGCGAGTAGCAGCAGAAAAATAGCAAAGGACGTTTTCATACTAAGTAAGACCGACAAGATCACTGATGGTTACACCCATGCTATGACAACGAGGAGGCACAAATTTGTGCCCACTCCTCTCTGTGCCAACCAACCACTTCGCGTTTCTTGATTTTTTGGCGACCATTCGGCGACCATTCCCGGTATATGTCCCGTATGCTCTATCGTGAATATCCGCTAATTTCTCTTCCGCATGATATACCGGAAGATCGTAGGCAGCAATATTCGCGTAATGCGGAATGCTTTGGGTTGGACGCAAGAAAAACTTGCCATTCGTTCGAAGATTGACCCAGACTATCTTGGCAGTCTCGAACGCGGTCAGGTGAACGCGAGCATTGATAGATTGCAGAAGATTGCGAAAATCCTTCACGCTCCGCTTGGTTCATTTTTCAAACTACCCGAAGGTTGATCTTATCTCCCTGTGTAATTGAGGCCCGTGTTGATGAGATGAGTCCCATTACGCGATGCCGCTCCGTAGTGGGTGCTCTCGCAGAAAAGAACCTTTTGCGCCAACATCTCCTTTTTAGGAGATAATCACAATCCAAAGATACATGACTCGTTCTGCCAGATTTGCTCTCTTCTTTACGCTGCTCTTTGCGCTTCCTCTGACTGCTTTTGCACAAAATACTATCAAAGCCGACAGCATCCACATCGATGACAAGTTTACATTCACACTGAGCGATGTGCAGGGTAATGATGTGAAGTTCAGCGACTACCTTGGCAAGGGCCCGCTGCTTGTGAACTTTTGGGCGTTGTGGTGCGAGCCCTGCAAGCAGGAGATGAAAGCATTCAAGACGCTTGTCGATGAGTTCAAGTCTCAGGGTGTTTCGATGGTCGCGATCAACACCGACCAGGTTCGTTCGCTTGCCAAAGTGCGCGCCTATGTAATGACGCAAAAAATTGATTTCCCAGTTCTAACCGATCCCGATGGGGCTGCCGCTCGCGATATCTTCTCGATGGAATCGTTACCGTTCTCGTTGATCCTTATGCCGGACGGTACCGTCTACAAAAAACATATCGGCTACACGGCTGGTGACGAAAAAACGACCGAGAAGGAGATCACCGAACTCGTCGAAAGGCTCTCGCACGCAAAGTAACTTGCCTTTGGCGTAACTTGCGCGCGAAAATTTTTCCTCCTCAAAAAACCGTGCATCACAGGCTGAGGCCGTCGTTGAGTTATTTTTGAAGACCGTGACTCGCCATCTTCAACCAACGACAACCTGTGCAACGAACTTTCGCCGTTAGAAGACTCTTACCTGCGTTCTCGAAATTTCTTTTCGCTCTGATCATTCTCTGCGCGACGCAAGCTCAGGCCCAGCAGGAGGGGGGCTTCAGTGCGACAGGTTCGAACCTCCTGCGTGTCGGCGCAGGTTCGACCGAAAACACCGGTGGGGAGCCGATCCTGAAGCGCTATCTCGAGGAGATCGCAAACATCCGACTATTTTTCAAAGACATTTCCGTCGGTCTTCGCTATGAGATGGATGACCCAAGCGAAGTCGGCCGCTCGTTTCAGGGCATTCGGCGACGTTGGATCACGTATCGAAAAGATAAACTCGAAGTGCAGGGAGGTGACGTTACCGCGCTCTACGGTCGCGGGCTTTCCGTAAATCTCTTCGAATCGCGGCCGCTCAATTTTGATGCATGGCTTGATGGAGTGTCTGCCGGATACGAATATGATTGGTCTAAGAAACAATCGGACTTCCAGCCTTCGATCGGAATTCACGGCGTGGCCGGACAATTGGATTTCGTTCAAGTGCAGCCGACGACACAGCCCGACATGCACATTTCGGCTCGATCGGTCAACGGAGAGTTCGGATTCTTTAAAAAGCAGTTCGTGCTTGGCACCTCGTTCCTGCAGGCATTCACAAGCACGCTGACCACGAAAGTCTCGAGTCGACAGGTCAATCAGCCAGAATATTACATTAGTCTGCACGCCGGTGATTTCGATTTTTTTGCCCAATACGCACAGAACCGCGAGCAGCTTACGCAGAAGTTCGGTAAACCCGATAGCGCAATGAATTCGGGATCCGCTGCTTACGGCGCGTTCTCGTATGCGAGTTCCATCTTTGGATTCACGCTTGAATACAAGAACTACCAATATTATCCGCACCCAGACAATGGCCCGTATGCGGTTGAATTCGGGAAGCTGCCGATCTCGAATCCGCCCGAAGTCTACAAGGAATTCACATACACTTCCATCACGCGCACGACGCATGCGGTGAACTTCAACGACGAACTTGGTTATGAAGCAGAAGCTGACATCACGGCGATCCCAAACGTAACGATCACCATCAATGGCGCCGCATCGAGCAGGCACAAGGCCTACGGTGATCAGCTCGACACCGTGAACTTCGCTTCGATCGAAAAAGGATCGACGTCGATCTTCCCGAAGCTCAACGATCTCTCGTTCTTTCCTTTCTGGGAAGGCTATATGGAAGTCGAGTATGATCTGGGTGGGCTCAATTTCATCAAGGCCTTTTATCACCGACGAGGTGACGTTATCGCCTATTCAGGCGGCGATCCGTTATCGGCCGATCGCAGACGTTCGACGACGATCGGTGCGAAAGTGCAATATGAGACAACGCCCAATCAAAGCCTGCTCGCGATCTTCGAACATCAATGGATGACCGATTATGCGCGAACGCTCGACGACAAGAATTTCCTGAACGAGCTCCTCACGCTCCAGTATTCTTTCGACCCTGTGATAACCTTCGGCGGCGTCTTCGATTTTTCGACCGAATACGAAGCGACCAGGCACATCTGGCCTCAAGCATTTTTCTCCGTCAGGATCGGCGACAGCCATACCCTCCTCGCCTCCTACGGTGCAGAGCGCGGCGGCTTGAACTGCACGGGAGGTATCTGCAGGATCGTACCGCCCTTCAACGGTTTGCGCCTTACGTTGACGAGCCAATTATAAGCCTGGCTTTTGCGCAAGGAATCGGAGCGAGTGACTACTCGTTGTCCATTCATCTCTTTGAATTTACAACTACAGATGAAGCTACGCAAACGCGCTTTTCTACTCGTTCTTCTCGCATGTTCAATCGTCACGACTCGGCAGGCTGATGCTCAAAAGGCTCCGATCCTGGTCGAGTCGTTCAGCAGCATGAATTGCGGGCCGTGTAAATCTCCGGATGGTTCTTTGGATGCCTATATTCAGTCGCATCCAAATGTGATTCTCATGAATGTCCATACCGATAATCCGCACCCATCCAACGATCCGTTTTGGGTAGCGAGCAAAGCGACCTCGGACTATCGATTCATAACATTTTGGGCGACAGGTGCAAATCCGTGGTCGTTTGTCAATGGTGTCGATGCTTCATCGGATTTTGCCACTTGGAAATCGAATATTGAGAGCGCAGATACTTCCTACTCAGCAAAAATTAGCATCGTGCCCTCAACGTTTGTCGATGGTAAGTGTCCCATCGAGGTGCAATTGACAGGCGTCGCAACAAACAGCGTTCGTCTCAATGTGGCCGTGCTCGAAGACGGGATTTCGTATACGAACAAGGAAGCGTATGGCGGACCTCCCAGCGGGAACACATGGAATGATATTCTCCGGACGATCCTGCCTACTCCACAGGGAACGCCTGCATTCACCTTTTCTGGTACCAAAAGTTTTACTGTGACATTGGATACGAGCGGTACAGGTTGGAAACTCGCTAATCTCCGAGTTGTTGCCTTTTTGGAAGAGTATACCAACGACAATGTTGCCACCGCGAAGGTGGTTGGCTTAAATCAATTTTCTTTTGCCTCGGCTGCAGTCGCGTTGAGTCCCGCACATAATTTAAAACTTAGTGCAGCCATCCCGAATCCATTCTTCACATCCTCGTCGCTGCCGATCGAGCTTAAGTCGGCGAGTAAAGTCACGGTCACCATCGTGAATGAACTCGGCTCCGAGTTCACGGTGATACGCAATCACGAAGTGAGTGCGGGTGCCACCACGCTTCCGCTCGAACTTCGCGGCTATCCCGCAGGTGTCTATCAAGCGCGCGTGTTTGTCAATGGAGTGTACGCTGGCTCGCAAAAGCTGGTGCGGATAGGGGAGTAAACTGGGAAAATTCTTTTATCAAGCGCATCGAGTTCTCGTAGCTCCGGAGGAGCGGCCCATGATTAGCCCCAAGCGGAAGCTTGGGGTTGTGTGTTGTTGCGTGAAGATCCCCGCACCGCATCGCGGTCGCGCCTTCCGGGCTTGACGATCAGCTACAAGAAAAGGCCCGGCCGCTCTGCGGCGCTGGAACCGTTTTCTTCTTCGTCAACCCCACGCTCCCGCGTGGGGCTAACGATAGGCCGCTCCTACGGAGCTACGAATCATCGGAACACGATTTCCCCGTAGCTCCGGAGGAGCGGCCCATCATTAGCCCCAAGCGGAAGCTTGGGGTTGTGTGTTGTTACGTGAAGATCCCCGCACCGCCTCGCGGTCGCGCCTTCCGGGCTTGACGATCAGCCATAAGAAAAGGCCCGGCCGCTCTGCGGCGCTGGAACCGTTTTCTTCTTCGTCAACCCCACGCTCCC
>JBBSDW010000195.1:0-5003 GCA_038240295.1 Kapaibacterium sp. (SeqCode) | reverse complement strand
TCGTTGGTCTTGTCGGTCAGTCGGGCTTCGGCATCGGCGATACACTGACGCAGGATCCAGCCATTCTCTATAATGAGATCCCGCGCTTCGCCCCCGAGCATTTTGTCTTCATGCATAATCCCGATACATCGAAGTTCAAGCAATTCCGTGACGGTCTCGACCAGCTTTTGCAAGAGGGTGTTGTACAGGCATTTTATGCGAAACAGGGTTCTCGTGTTCCGATCTTAGGAGCAGTTGGTCCGCTGCAGTTCGAGGTGGTTCAAGCGCGTCTCGAAAGCGAATACGGGGCAACCTCCCGGCTCGAATCAACAAACTGGAAGATGCTCAGGTGGGTATCGCCGGAAGTCAGCGATGAGTTGCTTGAATCGAAGACGATCCCACTTGGTGCGATTATCGCCGAAGATAAGAAAGGCGATAACGTGATCCTTTTTACGAGTGAATGGGGACTGCAGAACTTTGCAGAGAAAAATAAAGATATTCCTCTGGCCGATTTTCCCTACCACGATCAGCCTGCGCTTGAAAGCGAGCCCCGCTAAAGGTGCGCGTTGCAGCAGTTCTGTCACTTTGCATCCACACCAATCAAACCCGTTCCGATTGCATGAAGCTTCTTCTGCTGAGCAATTCGACGAATAAGGGCGAACAGTTTCTCGGGTATCCTGAGCCCGAGATCAAAGGTTTTTTGGGGCCTAATATCAGACGCGTATTGTTTATCCCGTTTGCAGGGGTGACGATGTCATTCGATCGATACTCCGAAATGGTGGCAGCAAGAATGTCGGACATGGGATACGAGCTCGACCCAATTCATCGCAGTGAGGATCAGCTACGAGCCATGCAAAATGCTGAAGCGATCATGATTGGGGGAGGTAATACGTTTCATCTTTTGGCGCACCTTTACAAATTTGGTCTTGTCGAAGCGGTTCGCACGAGAGTCGCCCAGGATCACGTCCCTTATATTGGATGGAGTGCTGGCTCAAACGTCGCATGCCCAACGATCCGGACCACGAATGACATGCCGATCATTGCCTCGCCCAGCCTCGACGCGATCGGGCTTGTCCCCTTCCAGATCAACGCACACTATACCGACGTTGTACCAGAAGGTCACCGAGCCGAGACTCGCGACGACCGCCTGAAGGAATTCACCATAGTGAATCCAACGATCACAATTGTCGGACTTCGTGAAGGAACGATGCTCGAGCGAAACGACGACACACTAAAATTAATCGGATCACAACCTGCCAGGGTATTTCACGGTGCCGATCCGCTTCGCGAAATTAGGAGCAGTGACAACCTTGATTTTCTGCTCCGTAAATGAGAAATGCCACGATCGAAGTGAGGTAGTGTTAGGGCAAAGTGGGCGAGTGGTTAGGATTAGTGGTGCGCTTATCCGACTCCCCGAACTGCCTTGAAAAGGGCGATACTGTTCTCCTGTGACTACTTTTTTGGCTCATTTTAAGTCACTTTGCTTTGTTCTTCCCTGACAGTATTAGAATCGGTCAGCATCTCCGTCCTGTTTCGCAAATTGCAACAGGTCTAAAATTAAATAAAATGAATTATTTAAACTTTCCGTTACAATGCGCGCCTACCTCTTCGTAATTTGCATTCGTTAACATCGGTAGTGGCAAATGATCGACGTACTTCTTTCATCGGTTGCTTACCATCCGAATTCGATCGTTGAAAGCGGCAGACTTGGAGACTTCCGGGTTGCCGCAGAAATTCTTGAACGGGTCATGCCTTGCACTCGCCGGGATCACAACGTTTGTTTTGTTTTAGTTAATCAGTCAACTTAATCACGTATGGACGTGAGGTAAACGTCAGCAGTTCGCGGAGGTTGTTCTTGCTCGAGCGGCCCCGATATATCCTGCTTCCGTGACCGAACGCTCATTTTTTGTTTGCCAACTTAATACTCTTGTACCATGATATCACGTAGATCCTGGTTGCTCGGCCTTGCCGCTGGAGCACTCATGACCATCCAGGGCGCCCAATTCGTCAATGCCCAGACTTCCGGTGTACCACGCTCGATCTCGTATCAGGGACAGTTGCAAGACAACGGTCAACCTGTTGCGGGAGCCCATTCATTCGTTGTAAACTATTACGATGCCTCGGGCGTCGTGATCTTTACGGAGACCTTTACCAATCAGGTCGTCCAGAATGGCGTCTTCAATCTCGCGCTCGGTTCCAGCACAGGCGGCTTCCCGGCGTCGATGAATTTCAACCAGCAGTATTTCGTAGGGATCTCCGTCGATGGTTCGACGGAGATGTCGCCGAGGACTGCGATGGCCGCTGCACCGTATGCTCTCAATGCAGCTGCGGTCAATGGCCTAACGGCCTCAATCGTCCCGACACCCGGAATGCTCTATCCGCTCGATCCGTCCGGACATATCGATCCGAACGTTCTGCCTATTCAAGCGCCAACCATTTCGACGATCAACGGAATTCACGGCGACAACACCAACAACTTTCAGGTGAGTGCAGGCCCTGGCATTGTGCTGCAGCCTGACGGAGCGAATCATGCGATCGTGATCTCGGCCCCCGCGAGTGGAATCCGAAACATCATTGCAGGGCCAGGGCTTGTAGGCGGCGGTGATTCAGCAACCGTTACGCTCTCGTTGAGCAACGATCCGATCAACGGTTCACGACTGATCGATGGCAGCGTTACCGGACTCAAGCTCGATCCGTTCGTTGCTGGTGACGGTCTCAAGCGCGATGGTCTTGGACATATCAATGTCAACGTTGACAGCCAAACGATCGAGACCAACGCCGGTCAGCTCCGCATAGTAAATGGAGGTGTTGGCACCGTGCAGCTTGCGGATGGTTCTGTAACGAATGGCAAACTTGCAAATGGCTCGGTCGATTCGAATAAGATCGACCAGACCCAGATCCAGCTTCGCGTGAATGGCTCTGCCGTCGCCGGAAGTTTTGTTCAGTCGATCAGCCAGTCGGGTGCTGTTACTTCCGGCACGGTCCAGAACGATTCAACCTTGATTCGTTCAGTCACTGGCAGCGACGTTACTCTTGGAATGAACCTGAGTAATGCGAATACATGGACCGGCCTTCAGACATTGAATGGCGGTGCAACCGCGACGAATCTTACCGTTGGCGATGGCAGTTCGGACACGCTCAACGTGAACGTCGGCACAGGCAACGTCTCGTTTAGCGGCGCACGCTTGCAGAACATCGGAACGCCATCGAGTCTGACCGACGCTGCAAACAAAGGCTACATCGATTCTGCTATCGGGACTGTGACGCCGCTTGCCGGCGATATCATGGGTGCACCAGGCTCCAATGTCCTGAATTCAACCAGTCCGACGACCGGCGATCACGTGATCGCAGCTGTGAACGTCGGCACTGTTGGCACTTTAGACCCTACGCGAATCGCCCCAGGCATCACTGATGCGCAAGTTGCCGATAACCTCACCATCAATGGTGGCATGATCGACAATTCGCCAATCGGTTCGACGACGCCTTCGACAGGCGCGTTCACATCGTTGGGAGCTTCATCGTTGACCATGACCGGACCCATCGACGTCGGTGCGAATCAGGTAAATAATGTGGCTGATCCATCTGCCGCGCAGGACGCTGCAACGAAGAACTACGTTGACAACTCTGTCGGCGCGATCGCGCTTGCAGGCGATGTTACCGGCACTCCTGGAGCGAACATGATCAACCCGACCGCCGCTACCGGTGATAACATCATTGCAGCGACAAACCTCGGGACGACGACGATCAACGCCTCGCAGATCGGCAACGGCCTGAGCGATGCACAGGTGAGCGACAATCTGACCATCAGCGGTGGCACGATCACCAACTCGCCTATCGCCAACTCGCCTATCGCCAACTCGTCTATTACTAACTCGACAATCGATAATTCGCCAGTCACGAACTCATCGATCGACAATTCGCCGATCGGATCTACAACCCCTTCGACCGGCGCATTCACAACCGTTAGTGGTTCAGCGCTTAGCCTTACGGGTGCCGCCGATCTTGGTACCAATCAAATCCACAATGTAGTCGATCCTTCTGCGGCACAGGATGCAGCGACGAAGAACTATGTTGATAACAGCGTCGGTGCTGTAACACTTGCCGGCGATGTTACTGGTGCTCCTGGTTCGAATGTCATCAGCACGACCACCACCACCGGTAATAATATCATCGGTGCAGTCAATGTCGGCTCGACGACGATCAATGCTACGCAGATCGGTTCGGGGTTGACGGATGCGCAGGTGCACGACGATCTTACCATCAACGGTGGCACGATCAACAATTCACCGATCACGAATTCGACGATCGATGGATCGGCGATCGGCGCCTCTACTTCGGCGGCGGGTACCTTTACAACAGTTACTGGTACGACGCTTAACGTACTTGGCACAGCCGATTTCGGAAGCAACGTCGTCAACAATGTTGGCGCTCCAGTAGCGGCGACTGACGCAGCAAACAAGGGCTACGTCGATGCACAGATCGGTTCTGTAGCGCTTGCGGGTGACGTTGTCGGTACACCCGGCGCGAACTCGATCAGCGTTACAACAGCGACGGGCAACAACATCATCGGCGCAGTAAATCTTGGTACAGCTACAATCAATCCCACAATGATCGGTGCTGGCTTGACCGATGCGCAGGTGGCCGATAACCTTACCGTCAATGGTGGCGTGATCGACAATTCACCAATCGGCTCGACAACGCCTTCGACAGGCGCGTTCACCACACTCAGTGGCTCCTCGCTTAACCTGACAGGTGCTGCCGATCTCGGTACGAATCAGATCCACAACGTTGTCGATCCGTCTGTTGCACAGGATGCAGCAACGAAGAACTACGTTGACAATTCGGTCGGCGCGCTCTCGCTTGCGGGTGACGTCACTGGTACGCCGGGTGCAAACACGATCAACGCATCTGCAGCAACCGGTGACAACGTCATCACTGCTGTCAATCTCGGTACGACAACGATCAATGCTTCGCAGATCGGTAACGGTCTGACAGACGGACAGGTCAACGACAACCTTACCATC
>JBBSDW010000194.1:0-5082 GCA_038240295.1 Kapaibacterium sp. (SeqCode) | reverse complement strand
CATCGTGTCGGTTACGAATGCGTTGCAGTTCACGGTGGCGATCTCTGTCGGCGTTGAGAATGTAAATCCCGCCGGCAGCCTGACACTGAATGCGACGATCCCTTTCGTCATATTCACATTGTTGATGGTTGCACCCGTGATCGTGGTTGTAACATCTTTGGGTGAGAGCAGATCTGTATTCCATGCAAGCGTCACATCGACCGAGCGAAGTCCGAGAGTTTTTGCACTTGCCTGATCGAGTGCGCCTGTTATATAGACTGGCACGATGCTGGGCTGACCTGCTTGTGTTGAAAGCGTTGCGGCTTGCAGTTCTGTGCCGAGCGTTACACCTGGCAGGCCGATGCCCTGGAGTTTAATCAGTGTGTCGTGCTCGATCTTGTCGTTACCGTGATAAAAGAGGTGAAGGCTTGATGTGAATTGTCCGGGTTGATCAGGCAGGAACTGGACGCTCAATCGCAGCGAAGAATCTGTCGCGAGCGATCGTGCAACTATTATCTCACTCACGAATGGCCGCGATGCGGAACTGAGTGAATCAACGGTGATCGGATTGCAAGTTGTGTTCTTAAATGTGAATGATGATGCGCTGCTGTCGCAAACGGCAGTGACCGAACCAAGATCGAGTGCAGTGCTCGATAGTGCAATGCGGCCAGAGTCGGGAATACCTTCGGCTTTGACATGCACCGTCTTGTTACCCGCAACGGTCATGATGATAATATCACTCGCAAACATCCCCACACCCGGCGGCGCAAAATGCACATTCACCGAATCGAGTTGATGCACTGCCAATGCGACCGCATGAGCGTCAGTAATAGAAAACCCCTTAGCCGAGCCCCCGATCTGCTCACCGCTTACATGAAGCGTATCACAGCCAGTGCTCGCAAAGTGGATGGTGGCATCGGTCGTTGCGCACGTTGAGATCCTTCCGAGATCGACTGGGCTATCGAGCGCTGTAATCGCTGGTGTGCCGGACTTCGCTGAGATCGGCAAAGTCAGCAGCGTATCATAGACGCTCGTGTCGGTGCCCACGATAAATCGCATGACTGCCTTAAACTGGATCGTACTCTGGCCAGCCACATTCGGCACGAACCGAATATTTATATCCTGCGACCGACCGGTGGGTAGTCCAAGCGGCAACTGTCCCTGCAATAAATAGACCGGCGGAAGGACTTCCAGCGAATCGATCGCTATCAACCGGCAACTCGTGTTCGTTAGCGTCAGCACAGCATCAACCGAATCGCATACGCTCGATCGAACCGTATCAACGCTAAGCGCAACACGCCTCTGATCGGCCACGCCTTCGCCCTTCAAATAGATCGTATCGACGCCCAAACTCGTCTTAATAAAAATGCGAGCCGATTCTTTAATCGGTTGGGAAGGTTTAAAGCTATAACGAAACAACCTCGCAGAATCCGAACGGGTCAGAACAATCGAACCACCGTCGTTTTGAATACACCACTGCCAGGCGACGTCGTCATTGGAGAACCAACCGTTGCAGCGTATCCCGTAGATTCATCACTGAAAGCAGCCTTTGATATTTGATCGGCTATTTAGTTTTTCTCGAATGTTGCTGGCGGTGGGTTGGTGTTTTGCTTGACGCTCGTCACGGTTATTGTCATTTCCTGCGCGCCGGTGAGGGTGATAGAATATGGTACCATCACTCCATCGACCGAACGGTAGTCCGCAAAGTTCATCGTCGTCATACCGGCAGGCGATGCGATCTCGCGTTGAATGAGCAATCCCTTCTGTTTTCCGATGTACCATTTTTCGGCACTGGTGTGTGGCTTTTCGAGCGTGAACACATAGGCATCCTCGCCACTCTTCATTGTTGCAATGCCGAGCAGCGTGAGTGTGTGGTGCGCGTCGCCAAGATGAAGTTCAGGGGTAAATTCGGCGTCGGCAAGTTCGCGTTTAAGATCGTCGCCCTTTAATTCTGCTGCTTGAGGACCTTGTTGCTGCCACACCTGCCTGCCGTCAACCCAGTTTTGCATTGTACCGAAGGTAAGCGTCAGGCGTTCGTATTTTTTATTCGGAGTTGCCTCGATGCTCGTGAGTTTGCCAGGCATCTGCTGTTCGTTAAATGTTATCTCCACATCTGCTTCCGTCGTCCGATCGTGCACTTTTTCAAGTGCGGTTTTTCCGAGTGCCGCGTAGAATTTGTCGAGAATTTTGGCGAGCGGAATGTCCGAAGGGGTATACGTCTCAAGGCCAGCAGGCTTCAGGTCAAGATCATAAACTGCGAGGTCTCCAAATCGCGTCGTGCCTTGCGCCTCTGCGTCGATAGACGAAAAGCTGAGCAGCGCGGCAAGCCCTGCAAACAGGAGCGTTTGTTTCATAATAGAGAAGTGATAAAAAAGCCAGAATCTCAGGTGCAAAAAACAGACGTGGGTTTCTTCTTCAACGTAGCTGCCTTTTGATTGTTCCGCACAAAAAAGGAGGCCCCCATTGGTGGCCTCCTTTCTTGATTCGGATTAAGATTCTTCTCCCCGATTCTCTGCTTCTACCCAAAGACTTTACGACTTGGGAAGGAGCACACTATTGATCACGTGAATGACTCCGTTGGACTGCATGACATCATAGGTTGAGATCGAAGCAGTGTTGCCGCTCTCGTCTTTCAGGATGATGTTCATCTGCCCGTTCATCATTGCCCAGAGCAATCCACCGCTGACCGTCTTGAGTTCGGCTTTGCCGCCGCCTGCCTTGATCTTCGCCATGATGTCTTTCGCAGTTAAGCGTCCAGCGACGACATGATAGGTGAGTATTTTGACAAGCGTTGGCTTGTTCTCGCTTTTCAGAAGATTATCGACGGTGCCAGCAGGCAGATCGCGGAAGGCGTCGTTCGTTGGTGCGAAGACTGTAAATGGTCCGTCGCCTTCGAGCGTCTCGACAAGGCCAGCCGCTTTGACTGCCGCCACAAGTGTCGTGTGGTCTTTTGAGTTTACAGCGTTCTCAACGATATTCTTTTTCGGATACATGTTCTCTCCGCCGACCACGACCACGCCCTTTTGCGCGAACGATTGTGCTGAAAAGCCCGTGAGGGATAGAGTTGCGAGCGCCAGGATTGCTAATGTGCGTTTCATTTGATTCATGATGGATTAAGAATTTCACTCGTGTGTAATACATGAGCGGCCGTCGAATCGGATTTCACCTCACAGAGATTTTTTATCGAAAGAGAATCCTCGGCGCCTGCACGATTTCTGGAAAAAGCTGTTATCGTGGGCGCTAAAATTCTCGTTTCTCGGTCGATAGTATCTCAACTCAATTGCAATCGATGCCGATCGCTTCTGATGCGCAGTCCGCTGCGAAGACCCCTTCGCCACTTTCTACCAATGGCCACTCGAGTTCGAATGGCGAGTTGGCCACGAATAGCACGTCCGCTTCGAACAGTCATTCCTCTACGAATGGAACGATGAATTCGAACACTCATTCAAATGGAAATTCCAAAGGTCATTCGCCGAGCGCTCGGGTAATTCCGTGGACGATCGAGGATTCGATCGAGACCTACAACATCGACCGGTGGGGTCTCGATTATTTTTCGATCAACGATGTGGGCCACGTACAGGTCAGTCCGCTTCGTGGCGAAGGCGCCTCCATCGATATCATGCAATGTATTGCCGAGGCCCAGGAGCGGGGACTACGTTTTCCGCTCGTGCTCAGGTTTCAGGATCTGCTTCGCGATCGCGTGATCTCGCTCAACAAAGCTTTCAACGATGCGATCGCCGATTCGAAATATCAAGGCAAATATCTCGGCGTCTTTCCGATCAAGGTCAATCAGCTTCGCGAGGTGGTCGAAGAGATTGAAGATGCTGGTCGCCCGTTCCATTATGGACTTGAAGCAGGCTCAAAGCCCGAGCTGTTTGCCGCACTCGCCGCGCATCAGGATCCCGAGGCGCTCATCATCTGCAACGGTTACAAAGATTCGCACTTCATCAAGACCGCGCTGCTTGGAAATCGGCTCGATAAGAAGGTGATCATGATCGCCGAAAAGGTCGAAGAAGTTAAGTCGATCATCACGATCGCCAAAGAGATCGGCGTGAAGGCGGTGATCGGCGTTCGCGTCAGGCTCGCTGCAAAAAGCACTGGTATCTGGGCGACGTCGGGAGGTGAATCGGCAAAGTTCGGGCTCTCGACGATGGATCTCATCGAAGCGATCGACTATCTCAAGAGTGTCGATGCGCTCGACGCGCTGCAGCTCATTCACTTCCATATCGGAAGTCAGATACCAGACATCCTTTCGATCAAGCGAGCGACACGTGAGGCGACGCGCTACTACGCGAAGCTCAAAAAAATGGGTCTCGACGCGATTCAGTATCTCGACATCGGCGGCGGTCTCGGCGTCGATTATGATGGCAGCCGCACGAGTTTCCACTCGTCGACGAACTACACGATGGAAGAATACGCAGCCGATTGCGTCTATAATATCATGGATGTCTGCGACGAAGAAGCGGTGCCGCATCCAATTATTATTTCAGAATCGGGTCGTGCGATCGTTGCGCACCACTCGGTGCTCGTCGTTCAAGTATTCGGTACGATCGAAAAGACGAAGGCCGATTACGATCTTCGCGTTGAGGCGAAGGATCATAAATGGGTCCATCAATTAAGCGAGATCAAATCGCGCATCGAAGCTAACCCGCGCGAGGCGCTGCATGATACGATCCAGATCAAAGAAGATTCGCAGAGCGCGTTCGATCTCGGCATTCTCGATCTTACAACGAAGGCCAAGATCGACACCTTCTATTGGTATATCGTCGAGGAGATCTCGGAGACCTACAAGCGGCGTGCGATCGAGAAAGATGAGGAAGAGGAAATTCCAGAAGAGATTACCGATCTGAAGCCGCACCTTGCCGATCAGTATCTCTGCAATTTTTCAGTGTTCCAAAGTTTGCTCGATCATTGGGCGCTCGGACAGATCTTCCCGATCATGCCGGTGCAGCGATTGAACGAAGCGCCGACGATCGAGGGTACGCTTGTAGATATCACGTGCGATTCCGATGGCAAGGTCAGCAAGTTCGCCGATATTCGAGATGTTCGCTCTACGCTGCCGCTCCATCCACTAAAAGAAGGCGAGCCATATTTCATCGGCTT
>JBBSDW010000193.1:0-5146 GCA_038240295.1 Kapaibacterium sp. (SeqCode) | reverse complement strand
TGAACTTGGGAAAAAACTTTCTGTGCTGCGGGATGAAGGCGTACTCATTCTCGCGAGCGGGAATGTCGTGCACAATCTTAGGATGTTCTTTACAAGCCAGGGCAAGCAGACGCCCTGGGCTGCGGAGTTCGATAATTTCATTAAAGAGAAGCTGCTTGCGAAGGATTGTGAGGCGATCCTGGATTACAAATCGCAGGGCGAAGCTGCGGCACTTTCGGTCCCCTCAGTCGATCACTTCGCGCCTATCTTCTATATCCTTGGTGCAGCAGGAGAATCGGACACGCCCGAGCTCATCTATGAAGAGGTGGATGGCGCGATGAGCATGCTTAGTTTTCGTGTCGGCTAAGCCAAAAATTCTCCGTCCGTGTGAATACTTGACGCTTTTGGTGTCATTCTCTTCGTGAGGCTGCTCTGAACTCGGCTGTTGGCATACGATTCGCGGAGCTGTTCTTCTCTCAAAACTTCTTTTTATTTCATGACAACTCGAAGAGGTTTTATATCCGGCTGCGGCAAAGTCATTACCGGGGCAGCGCTTTCGGCAGTTGTATTGCCGGTTCTTCAGGGATGCCTGCCGACGTCACTTCCGCTAACTCCCACACCCGACGCTCCGCCTGTTGGCTCCGATGGCAGAGTCAGCATCGACGTCTCCGATCTTAGTGCAGGTAATCCCATCAAGTCGGTGCCAGGCCTCTATGGCAGTGATGGCTTACCAATCCTGGTGACAAGAGTTTCCGATACCGATTTCCGCGCGCTCTCGAGTTATTGTCCGCATGCCGGATGTCAGGTCGAGAGCAGCCTGCAACGAACCTCAATCCCTTGTTTGTGCCATAATTCGCTCTTTGCGCTCGATGGAAGTTTGGTGCAGGGACCTGCGACGACCGGTCTCAAGAACTACAATGCGACGTACGATGCAGCTTCTCACACTTTACACATCAAAGTCGCATGAAGCAACACCCACAAACTGCGACGCGCACAGGAATTCTCGCGCTGGCGCTCTTAGCGATTTTCGTTTTTGCGGATAGCGCAATCGCCATCCCTCGATTTTCTTTGTTAACGGGTACACGTTGCTCGGCTTGTCATTTTGATCCGCAGGGCAGTGGACTTCGAACCGAATTGGGTTGGTCGGCGATGAATGAAGTCGGGCTCTTTAAGTGGCGCAATTCGGCCAACGATACGGTCTCGCCAACCAACAAGCTTTTTAACGGGATGTTTATCCCTGGTCTCGACGCCCGATTGCAGCTTGTTCGCGTGACCAAGACGGGGCAGGAGTTGCTTATCCCGATGCAGCTTTCGACATCGCTCGCGTTCATTCCGACAAAAGAGCTGAGTGCCTATGGCGATGTAAATCTTGCGAGCATCGAAGAAAGAATTCGCGGCGGCTCGCTTTATCCGGGCGAAGCCGATTTCGACGCGCAGTTGCAGTATCAACCCAGTATTGCGCTGCCATCGATCCGAGTCGGAATGATCGAGCCGAGCATTGGCATTCGTCAGGACGATCATACCGTATTTGTCAATCGCGAAGCGGCGCTAAAGGATGTCTATCTCTTTCCCGCTTATTACAACGATATCGGCGCCGAGATAACATACGAAGGGCTGAAATACCTGACGATCAATGCAGGAGTCTTCAACGCGCATAAC
This sequence comes from Kapaibacterium sp. (SeqCode), assembly GCA_038240295.1. Lineage (GTDB taxonomy): Bacteria > Bacteroidota > Ignavibacteria > Palsa-1295 > Palsa-1295 > JABDDM01. The sequence goes on along the minus strand of JBBSDW010000193.1, from coordinate 3,508 downwards.
TTATCGCAGGTCGATCCGACGATTGGTACGATCACATCGAATTTTGATTTTAAAAAGCCGACGGTCTCGGCAAGAGTAATGTTCTGGCCTCAGCTGTTGGAGCAGCAAATCAACGGCGAAGCTGGGGCTTCGATCATGCAGAACGGTGCCTTCCAGATGATCAATGTCTTTGCTGGAATTGGTTTGACTGATAAAGCGACGATCTCGGTCGAAGCGGTTCACGCGAAAAATTCGGATAACCGGATCGTCCGAAATTTCACGGTAATGGGCACGTTGCGTTTAGCTGACTGGCTTGCTACCGATTGGCGATATGATTGGGGTCAAACCGAATTATTCCCAGGCAGAGCGCTCGCCTATGCGAATGCCTTCACCTTTGGTTTAGAGTTCTTTGTGCTGCCCTATATCGAGCTTCGTCCCGAGTATCGGCTCATGCAATCGAATCCTTTTTATGGTCAGACAGTCACTTCGGGACAGTACACCGGCCAGATCCACATCTTCTACTAAATCAATGAAACGTATGAAGCAGGGAACAACCTGGCGTTTGGTCGCGGTGATGGGCTTTGCGCTCTTTGTGATTCGCGCTGCCGGCTGCGATTACAACATTACGTCCAATCCCGATAAGAGTTTGGTTGTGACGAGTATTTCTCCGCAAGCCGTCACGCTTGCACCGGGAGCGTCGATCACGTTCACGTCGTCTGTTGCACATTTCCAGAACGATAGCTCGCTGACGTGGTCGCTTTCGAATCCGAACGTTGGACAGCTTCAGATCACGGGCGGGATGGCAATCTATACTGCTCCAGCCTCGGTGAGTGGCGCGGCGACGAGTGTTTCTGTGCTTGTACAATCGCGAGAGGATCCAACGAAAACGGCGCAAGCGGTTATTACTATTGTAAACTCCGACACGAGCAGTGCAACGGGTACGAAGATATTGTTGACTCCGGTCGCGATCACGCTCGAACCGGCACGATCACAACAATTTCAGGCGAGCATCGCGGGTGCGAGCGGTTCGGTGACCTGGAGATTAGTAAGCGGTTACGGCATAGTCAGTTCGACCGGACTTTACACTGCCCCGACCGCTGCACCGTCGCTACCAAGTTTTGGGATCATTCGAGCAACTTCGACCGTCGATCCAACGAAATTTGCTGACGCCACGATCACGGTTGCCAATTCGAACGACTCGCTGATCTGCTTTGAGCGCGACATCCTACCGGTACTTGTGGGAAATTGCGGAACGAGCGGATGCCATACTGCAAGCGACGGACCAGGTGATTTGACTCATTACCAGGGCACGCTCAAATATCTTACTCCCGGCTTAGCGCGATCAAGTAGACTCTATCTTGCACCGACCGATTTCGACATTAGCAAGCGTATGCCTCCGCCACCGCGACCGATGCTTTCACCGCCACAGATCATCGCGCTCGGCAGATGGATCGATCAGGGCGCGCAGAATACGGCCTGCTCGAACGCCTCCGATTGCGACACGAGTTCGGTTCATTATTCGGGATTCATTCAAACGACGATGAACACTTATTGCGTAGGATGTCATCAGGGCGCGAGCGCAGGCGGAGGTATCGATCTCTCGAATTATTCAGGATTGGGCGCGCAGGCGGCAAGTGGAAAGCTAATGGGTTCGATCACATTCGCTGCAGGCTTTTCCGCGATGCCCAAGGGCGGGCCTCGGCTCGATGATTGTACTATAGCTAAGATACAGGCGTGGGTGAACAGAGGATACCCCAATGATTGACCGTCTATGACTACCAATTCATTTGCCTGTAATATACGCTTCTATCTATCGATTAACTGAAATCTCTTATGAAAAGATACTTAATTATTATCGCCCTGATCCTGACCTCGACAGCAGGTATGAGCCGCGCTCAGCTTACTGTTGGCTCGGGTCAAAAAGTCGCGACGATCAACGACAAGATCAACAAAAACCAATTTGTCTGGCTGAGCAAAGCTCCCCTCGAGAACATTCAAGGTACTTCGGAAGCTGTCAAAGGTAAGATCGTTCTCGATCCTGCAGACCTTTCGAAGATGACGGGCTGGATGACGACGGATGTCGCCTCGATGCAGAGCGGCAACGGCCCCCGCGATGAACATCTTGCGGGACCGCAGTGGCTCGACGCAAAAAAATATCCGAAGATCAAATTCGAGATCGCTGCGATCACGAATCTGAAAGTTGATGGTAATGCCGCAACGGGTTATGCCAACGGGACTTTTATCATGCATGGGGTCAGCAAATCGATGATTGTACCGTTCAGCCTGCGCTATCTTCCCGAGAACCCGAAGACGCGCGAACGTGCGCCCGGCGACCTCGTGATGTTTTCTGCCGACTTTAATATTTCGCTCAAGGATTTCAACGTGGCCGGCACCGACGGTATGGTTGGAAGTAAGGTTGGCGAAACCATTAACATCAAGGCACAGCTTTTCGCAAACACTGCCCCTGCAGCGAATGAGTAAGAAGGGGATTGCGTATAGTTTATTCGCACTAGCGGCAGGCCTGCTGATATGGTGGGCCGCAGCGGGTGCGCATGTTTTTACGATGACCGAAAAGTTGGTCCCCATCAAAGATCCGCTGTTTGGTACAATGGTAGATCATTGGGAGCAGTCGTTCAGCCCAGGATTGGAGATGATAGGACCAGCGATATTGGTTCTTGTAATCGCAGGTGGGTGGCTAATGCGAAAAGCCCGCGTGCCCACTTCGTCAGTCTAGCAGCTTTGTAGGAACCGATTAGAGAACCCGTCGACCGTTCTCTATTACTATTGCGTCATTGCGAGGAGGATTGATTCGCAAAGCGAAACAACCGACGAAGCAATCTTTAGGAGCATTGCAAAACCCGAAAACGGAGTAGCTCGCATCGAGAGATTGCTTCGTCGGCTTGGGGGCCCTCCTCGCAATGACCTCGTATTATTGAATTCCTTGTTTCCCCATGTGTCATTGCGAGGAGGATTGATTCGCAAAGCGAAACAACAGACGAAGCAATCTTTAGGAGTGGGGACAGGATGGTAACCTATTTATAACTGCATCGCCTTCGCAATGAGCGGCCAGGGAGCGGTTCCAAAGCTGAGAAGATCGTCGTGAAAATTCATGAGCTTAAAATCTCCGCGTCGTTTCGCGCGTTCTTTGATGTCGCGAACCTGAAACTTTCCGAGTGTGTAAAATAAATATCCGGGATCAAACACACCTCGTTCCGCCTCTTTTTTCGCAGCAACCGGTCGCATCATTGCCTTCTCCTCAAAGAAATGTTGCGATTCAGAGAGTGTCATCGTGCCGCGATGAAGTTCGATCGAGCAAACATATCGGCAAAGCCTGATGAGCGCTTCGTGGATATAGGCCATCTCGAGCCTGGCGTCACCTGAACCCCAGCCTTCTTCGATCATCATTTCCTCCGTATAGTGCGCCCAGCCTTCGATGAATGCGTAGGACCAGAATACTTTCCCAACCTTCGAGCGAGCACTTTGAACATGCAGGAAGTGAACGTAATGTCCAGGGTAGGCCTCATGGATC
>JBBSDW010000192.1:0-5171 GCA_038240295.1 Kapaibacterium sp. (SeqCode) | reverse complement strand
TGTGAGGCGGCCATGTCGTTCTTGACCGAGGGCAGGTATTGCGAGATATAACTGCCAGGCGGCTGCGGAAGCGGCGCGGAGAGGTCGGTCAGTTTGTTGACGACCGCCGACATCGAGCCAAGTGCCTTCGCTGCGGCCAACTGTGAAAAAGGTACGCCAAACATCGAGCGCCTCAAAAGGTGAAGCAGTTGAACATCGGTCCACGCTCCCGAATAGGCAGTGAGATCTGCCGATTGAGCTTCGAGCGGGACGGACGCTCCCTTCGCAAAATTCTCGAGCTTCTGTGTTGCCGAGTACTTGCCGGCTTTCCCAAACGCCGCTGCTGCATCCGGCGATAAGACTCCGCGCCCAGCCGCCAACCCGGCCGCAAGCGCTCCAGTGCTTTGTAAAAATGTTCTACGTTCCATAGAATGAGCCTGTCAAGATGTGAAATGCTTCCTTCAGTTAAAGAAGGCCGCGATATAAGGAGACACCGCCGGACAAAAGGTTTAAACCAATTGGCGGGATTGAATTGCCGCAAGAAAGTAGTTTATGGGTCATTGCGAGCGGACTTTGTTTTGCCCCCGCAAAACATACGGAGCGAAGCAATCTCTCTCGAACGAGTCATCGATGCAATAGCCTGCAGATTGCTTCGTCGGTTGATTCGCGCTGCGAATCAATCCTCCTCGTAATGACCCCGAATAGGGAGATGCTTGCGTGTGATGCTCAATTAACTTTTACTTTCGACGCCGCCTCCGTGGCAAGCGCTCGAACTGCATCGGTTGAACTCCCCACTGCATCATAGGCAAGTGCGACGCCCATTCTTCGATGTTTGCGCGAGATCGGTTTGCCGAAGATCCGGATATCCGTCTTCGGAACTTCGAGTGCTTCGGCGATGCCCGAGTATATCGGTGGGCTGGATGAATCGTTGTTCGCAAGGATCACAGCGCTTGCTCCGACTCGCTCAAGCGTTATCTCAGGTATTGGCAAACCGAGGATCGCACGAGCGTGAAGTTCAAACTCCGAAAGATTTTGCGAACCGGAGAGCGTGACCATCCCCGTATCATGGGGGCGGGGTGAAAGCTCGGAGAAGTAGACTCCGTCGTTAGCAAGAAAAAATTCGACTCCCCAAATCCCTGTTCCTGTCAGCGATTTCGTTACTTTCTCCGCGATCTCTTTAGCTGCTTCCAAATTGGCATCGGACACAATCGCTGGCTGCCAGCTTTCCATATAATCGCCCCGCTCCTGACGATGTCCGATCGGCGGGCAAAAAAGCGTGATGCCATTTTTTTGCGTGACCGTCAGGAGCGTGATCTCCGATTCGAACTCGACAAACGCTTCTACGATCACTTCGGCGAGATGCGTTCTTCCCTTCTCGATCGCGTAGCCCCAGGCCCGCTCGACATCTTCGGCGGATTTGATCGTCGATTGACCTTTACCCGAAGAAGACATGATCGGCTTCACGACACACGGTATTCCGATCTTCTCGACGGCGGTAACAAATTCATCTTTCGTCGTCGCGTAGGCGTAGTCCGCCGTCCGGACTCCCAGCTCATTTGCCGCAAGATCGCGTATGGCCTTTCGGTTCATTGTGAAGTTCGCAGCGCGGGCGCTTGGTATCACATGATAGCCCTGCTTCTCATATTCATAAAACCGCTCCGTGCAAATCGCTTCGATCTCGGGGACGATAAGATCGGGACGAAACTTCGCAACGATTGCATCGAGCACTTCTCCGTCAAGCATATTGATCACGGCGAATTCATCGGCGACCTGCATTGCCGGCGCGTTCGCATAACTGTCGACAGCGATCATGTACTGCCCAAGCCTCTTGAGTGCTATTGTCAGCTCTTTACCAAGTTCGCCAGATCCGAGAAGGAGAATGCGCTTTGTCACAGAAATAATTTTTAGCCGAGAACAAAAAGGAATACGGCTGCAAAATTACTTCATCTTGCAGCCGTATTCCTGGATGTCGCTTCGTCGGACGATCAACTTACTACAGTTCGTCTTCTGGAATTTCGTGAATGCTCTCCTTGATCATGTCAAGTGCCTGCTCGACCTGCACCTCACGGTGGTCCATTTCGAAGGAGCGCATCGAAAATACAGGTTGCACCGCCTCGATGATGGCCTCAGCTTTCTTCGGGTCGCCCTTCGAAAGTCGTGTAAGGTTGCTCAGAATGTCTTCTCCGTACTTATAGGTCGTATGTTCCTCGATCACGGGTATCTTGCCGCTACGAATTTCTTTCTTGGCTGCCGCCGTGAGTACTTTCGAGCCAAGCAGCGCTTTCTTCAGTTCTTCAACGAGGTCATCCATCTTCTCCTCAGGGATGAGATCCACAAGCCGTTCGTTAAATTCGAAGTGATGTACTTCTTCGATGTCGAGATCGACGCCGTACTTCTCTTTCAGATCAAGAATTTCGCCCGCGCGCTCCTCATTGATCATTGCATATTTTTTCATTGGCACAATCAGCGCCTTTGCATCGTCGGTGGTTACGGTAAACGCATTCGCATCGCGATCGCCGCTCACGACATCTTTGATCCACTCGGGAAGAATATTTTTAAAGACCACACGTCGCGCATGTCCGTTGATCGAACTCAAAACTTTGTTGAGCGTATTGAGAGCCCCGAGCACTTTCAATGCACTCGCTGCAATACGTTGCTTTGTCCCATTAAGTTTATAGACCTTCTTCCTGACCGGCCGTTTGGACCTGCTGATCGACTCCTGAACGCCTTGTTTGATGATCTCTTTCATACCAATCTCAAGCACGAGTAGTGTGCCGGAGGTCACACCACTATTCCCCACGGAAATAGTTATTTTAGGGAAAGGAGTAAAATAGCAGACCCACCCAATGCTCGACGGACTCAGAATTCGAGACTACTTTTGCTGCGCAGCCTTCGATTGTTGCGATATCAGTCTTTGCATTTCCACGCGTATTGTGTCCATCTGTGCTTTGGTTTCTCTTTCTTCGAGTTGTTTATTCTTGTCATTTAGAGAGCAGACGGTCGTCTCATAGCTTGAATTCGTCTGGCAAAAAAAGATAAACAAGGCGATGACCATCGCGACAAATCCGCTCCCGACCACGACCAGAATCCCTGTCTGAATGTATTTTAGGTTGCCGAGATTTCGACCGTGATCGCCAAGCACTTTCCCAACTTTTGCGAGCTCACCCGAGAGGAATTCTCTAAGTTCGCCTTTGGCTCTGGAGTCGGATTCAGCCGAGGCAGTCGATGGCACCTCGTCTTTGACTTGTTCCGTGTCACCCATTTGACAAAGGACCGGCTGCCAGTTCCTTATAGTATTCCTCGATGAGCGAGTCAGGGATCTCTAAAGACATAGGAAAATAGTCAGTGAACTTACCAGCTATCTTGTCCCACGACGACCCTTTTTTGTGCGTGAGTGCAGAGAGTTGGCTACCGGTGTAGGGACTGTAAAAAACGTAGATCTTCTCGATGCGGTTTTTTACTTCCTGCGGTAGGGCGTCGACGGGTTGAGTTGGTTGGAAGATATGGGCCGCACCATACTTGTTGAATGCATAGTAAACACTTGGGATAACCGGTCCATATTTCCATGCTTGAACGGGTTCGTTGATCAACGGTGCGGAAGTCCACGCAAGAGTCCACCCATGTGCAAGAAACGTCAATTTCAGCACCTGCATCGGCGTCAGGGGACGGCCGTCATGAATGGCTCGGCGTACGAAATAATTAGCAACGTCAATCGCTGAATGCGGCATGTCGATTACAAACGAAGAATGCGAACAAAAGATTGGTGCTCATACAGGCACTCAAAGCACAAACTAAAAAACACCCACATTGTGCCGATAGGTTCCTGCCACGTTGCTACCTGACCTCTTCCCAGATATCGCTCACCGAACGGTGTTTAATGAGCACGGCGAATCCATTTCGGATCCATTCGCCATAGACCTTGACATAGCCATAGCGCCTGTATCGCCGCGGCGATTCGTAGATCAACAAGCTGTGATCGAACTTGATACTTCCGATCGCGCGAAGCCTGTGATAGAGATCGAAATCCTCCCCGGCTACCATTGCGCTGTTATACCCACCGAGCGATTCGAAGGCTTCGCGTCGAACGATCTGGCACTCGCCGCGTCCCATCCCCATTCCGATCTGATTCAGCAATCGGACGTAACGATTAAAAAATCCGTGAAAAAGTGTATCGCTTAAAATCCGCTCCTGGGGCATCACCTCGACTCGCGTGGCGACTGCGCAGAGCGCCTGATCGACGGCAAAACGCTGGAGGGTCCGTTCCAGAAATTGTTCGGTGTTATCGAAGAGCGTATCGGCGTTGACGAAAAGAAGGAGATCGGAATGCGCGAGCTCGGCACCACGATTGCGGCCTTCCGCGATCGTCTGCCGGCGTGGCATATCGTGCGTTGCGATAAAATCGGCGAAGGCCGCTGCGATCCCAATCGTATTGTCTGTCGAACCGCCATCGCTTACGATGATCTCGAGGCGAAACCTGTCGCGCAAACGCTCACTGAATTGCTCGAGACATCGCGGTAAAAGCTTCTCCTCATTCTTGGTCGGAATGATGATGCTGAGCATCGGTCGATCGTTCGTCGACTCGCTTCGAGTGCGAAGTGCGCGCTTTGTCCTCGACAGATGTTCTTTCATCGGATCACCCAACGTTCAAACCGATAACAAAGCCCTTCATTCTCACAGCGACTCGAACTTCACGTTAACCACACGTTCATAGATTTCGCCGGGCCCAAGCTTCAGATCCCATACAAGCATGATGATCGACCCCTGATAGACTCGTTCGAAGCCGCCTTCGCTCATCGAGATCGTCTCGATCGGAGTCCGCCAGAATTCGGCGCCTTCCGCTTCCAACGAAATTGCGAGAGCGAGATATTCATCTACAATGCGCAGACGAGTGGCTCCGGTTACAACCGACGAGACCACTAGGTTGGGCTTCGCCAATTTTACACCATCGGCTTCGAAATACCGGTCGTGTGACTTAGGTGCAAGAAAATTCGCGCACCATTCGATCGCAAATCTACAATGCAGGTCGCTTAATGAAACGTTCGCGATCCGGTGGGTCACTTTCACGTCCCCCTGTTCGGATAATTCGATCGTCTTCTCTGCTTCGATGAGTACCGGATCGGACGATTGTTCGACCGAAGTATTCTTTTTGAGATGAATGATCGCTTCATGTGTGAGTGGCGCCAGCTCCCACT
>JBBSDW010000191.1:0-5173 GCA_038240295.1 Kapaibacterium sp. (SeqCode) | reverse complement strand
CCGCTTACGAAACCTCACCCAACCTCTCCTTCGCAGGAGAGGAGATTTTATTAATCGGTGCTGGTTGGTGAGGGCAGATGCTTTCTTGTGATCGTCACTCCGAATTTAGAAGGTTTGCGCAAATCCACGAAAACCTCGCGCTTCCGCACGGGGCTAAATATGGACGACCGCGCTGCGGTGGGGGGAGGTTAGGGCAAGTTTGAGGTGGCGTTTTCGCCACGTACTTCGCTCAGCCAAAAACAAAAAAGACATCCTCAAACGAGGATGTCTTTTTTGAACGTCCGCAAGATGTGCGAACGAGGCTTAGAAATAAACGACGAGGTGAACGTTGTATCCACCGATGATGCCGAAATCAAAAGCACCTGGCTGCGTGACCTCGGTTCCATTCGTGGTTACGCTCGACGATACCGAAGAGAATCCCAGCGAATATTCAGAGCCGAGCGCGATCGAAGGCAGAACGAACCAGTCGAATCCGGCTTCAATAGCTCCGCCAAAACCAGTCTCGCTGGTTTTGTTAGCACCCGTTGCCTGAATCGTGTTGCCGCCCTTGCCCTGGGCTTTTCCAACCTGCGTGACTGTCGGCATGCTACTCGTTTTGAACCCCAGGTTCGCGCCAAGATATGGCGAGAGCGAGTAGAGATCGTGGCAGTGCCATTCAAGTCCGACACTCAGTCCGTAGGTAGATGTCGTTTGACGAGCTGAGTCAGGGCCGGTTGATGCTGTCCCGAACGTGCCCGCAAATTTGAGCGCCATTCTGTCAGCGAAAAAATACTTCATTCCTGCACTTTCGCGAATGACGGGAGAGGCGGTGCCATCGTCCAATGGTCCGTACAGTCCGAAATTATCAAGTCCAGAAACGCCGAAAAGGAATGCTGCAGAGCCCTGCTTGACGAGCGGCGTGTTATCTTTCGTCACCTGCTGAGCAGATGCAAAAGAAGTCATACCGATCACCAGCAGCAGCGTTGCAACTGCGATTGTTTTATACTTCATGGAATTTCGATCTTACACGAAATTAGAAGTAGACAACAGCATGCACGCTTGCGGCGCCATTGAGGCCAAGTCCGATCGAGCTGCTCGATGGTGCGTCGGTCGTCGTGCTGCTCGTACCGTTTGGCGTGGTCAGCGATGAAGACGTCGTAGCGAAGCCGAGGCCATATTCTGCACCAAGTGCGATTCCGCGGGTGAAGAACCAGTCGAATCCGGCGAAGATACCGACGCCGAATGTGGTGCCGCTGATCTTCGTGTCCTGATCGGCTGTTCCAACCTTATTGGTCATGGTACGGCTCGCGCTAGCGAAGTTGATTCCGCCGCCAATGTAAGGCGACGTCGAATACAGCGGACGCATGTGGTATTCGACTGCGGCACCGATGCCGTAATTCGTGTTCGTTTCCTTGCCGCCAGTAAGAGTGTCGGCGCCGCTCGAGTTGGTGCCGAAGGCAAATGCCAGGCGAAGTGCAAGATCGTCCGAGAAGAAATACTTCATACCTGCACCGGAAACGGTCTGATTGGTGGTGCCACTTGAGACGGTCCCGATGACGGGTGCGCCCAAATTAAACGTGCCAAACCCACCGAACGTGAACATGAATGCGGCAGAACCCGCCTTTGTCAAGGGACGAATAATGTCGGCTTCCGTCTGCGCATGAGCTGCGCTTGCGAGACCTAGGACGATTACGGCTGTCCCAACTAACTTCGTGAAAGAACGTAGCATAAGAATTTACTCCATAATGTGAAAAAGAAAACTGTGGCCGGCAGCGAACCGGCCGCACAAAGATAAGTCAAAAATTGAACACTGTCTTAACATCGAAAATCGAGTGTGGATGAAAATGGGGAATCTTGGCGCAAAGATAGTTGGCGTTAAGATAGTTGGCGTTAAGATAGTTGGCGTTAAGATAGTTGGCGTTAAGATAGTTGGCGTTAAGATAGTTGGCGTTAAGAACTGCCCACCTACCGGATGGTTAGTCGGTAGTGCAAGTAGGCCCTGCGAAAATACAACATCGAACCGATATTACCAAATCATTCTTCGAATTCTTTTTAATTAATTGAGCGAGAACTCGTCACCATCCTGAAGTTCGAGTTGGTGCAACGGGGCGTCCGGCAAGTCGCGAGTGGCGAGATGCGGCAGCAGATTGACGATGACCTTCGAACGTGTGAGAAATTCCTCGAGCGAGCCGTTGTTTTCGATCGTAAAATCGGCCTCGTCTTTATCGACTACAGCGAGGTCTTGTTCGCGAAGCCTTGCGCGAACATCTTCTTCGGAAAACCGGCTTGATTTCAGGCGCTCGACGCTCGTGGCCTCGGTTGCTTCTATCAGTATGATGTAGTCGAACTCGCGCCAGAGTTCGGTTTGCAGGATGAGCGCGGATTCAAGTGCGCTTATCTCGCCTTGCTTTCCGTTTGCAAATTCGAGATTCATCGCGATCGTCACGCGGGGATGAACGATCGATTCAAGTGCGACGCGTTTGGGCTTGTTCGAAAAAATTTCCTTTGCAACGAATGCCCGGTCAAGCTCCTCGCCGCTATAGGACGCGCTGCCGAGTAATCCGATGATCTCGGACTTTGCATCCTTGTCGCGCTGCATGATCTCACGGGCGATTACATCACTTTCCATTACGAGATGACCGGCCTCGCGAAGCAAATTCGAGAACGTCGATTTGCCCGAACCCATCGGACCGGTGATCCCAACGCGAAGACTTCGTGACATAGGAGAAAAGAGTCAAATAAAAAAGCGGCCCTCGGAGAAGGTACGCAGCGAAGATGGAAAGCCCAGGAGCCCATAAATGCAATGCAAATGCATGGCAATACAGTGAGGCCCCCGGATAAGGGCTTAAAGAACCTTATTGCCCACATACAGTGGGTGTCTGCCTTGAAGCCTTTTACTTCCACTGTCCCTCAACCACGCGGATGCGATCGCTCGCGTCGGCGCGGTATCTTGGGGTCTCCGCTAAGGTGGCCCTTCGTTTAGCGATAGGGTCAACTCAGCGGAGTGAGGCCTGTAATCGGAACCAAGCGAGCAAACTCCCATTGGTTTCCACTGTTGGTTCTTTTTTGCGCGCGAATGAAGCGTGATAAGGCAAGCCTCATCACAAATTCATTCGTATTTCCATCATCAACAACGCACCTTCACCGAAGGCCGCGAAATGAATCGTCCAAGGAATACGGAAAATTCGTCGGCTTAGTTCGGAGGAAATTGGAGAAATTTTGGAACGCTGCAGCGCGGCCGTCCATGTATAGCCCCGCGCGGAAGCGTGGGGTTCCGTACATTTGCACCGCCATCGCCGCGTAGCGGCCGACCATCACTTTGAACCGTTTCGACATATGGCCAACAACTTCCTATCCCTTCATATCCATCTGGTTTTCGCCGTATCGAAACGTGAATCCCGTATCACGGAGGCGATCGAAGATAAACTCTATTCCTTCATGACTGGGTCGTACAAAATCGTAAACATACATTGATGGCGATCAACGGCGCAGCTGACCATGTACACGTATTGTTGCGCGCGAATCCGGATCAATCCATCTCTGATCTCGTCAGAGACATCAAAACGAATTCCTCAAAATTCATCAACGAGGAAAAATTGTTGCAGAGACGATTCGAGTGGCAGCGAGGATATGGCGCGTTCGCAACCTCAGCAACGCATGTTTCATCAGCGAAGCGATATGTGATGGGACAAAAAGGACACCATCGTCTCAAATCGTTTTAAGAAGAATTTTTGAGACTGTTGGGACTAAATGAAGTTGAGTTTGTACCCGATTATTCTTTCGAATGGATTGCTGATGTGTGATCAAACGAGCTTGGACGACCGCGATGCGGCGGTGGAATGAATGATTGCGGCATTCCCTACGCTTCCGCGTGGGGCTAAATATGGGCGGCCGCGCTGTGGCGTTCGGGTAACTGACCGCATGGGCAGCTTAGTCCGCGTGAGTGTTCGTATTCCGTCTCACTCAGCCAGTAATGCAAGATGTTCTTTCATTACCTGCTCGCGATCGTAGAGCTTTGGCCAGTGTCTCCAGTCGTTGATGTAACGCGTGATGTCTTTGCCGCAGCATTTTACCGTGCCTTCGCGATAGGTGAATTTGAGCGTGCGCGTTTCGCGATCCTCGCGGCAATTGCCAAGTTCGCCTTTTTCGAGCCACGTTCGCATTACGTAGCCCGGGATGATGATCGGGTCCTGCCATTCATCGTTTAAGCGATTGAGGAATACGTAATACGTCGGCGTTGCGGTATCTTGCCGGAGACGGTTGAGTTTTAGGTTGTTACTGGTCACATAACCCGTAGGGGTTGAATCGGGCCTGCAGGTTGTCGTCTTGACCTGGATAAGCCAGCTTTTGGGTCGGTGCTCACTCGGATCCGTGCTCTTCAGATTTGCTTCGCGGCTCACGATCAGGTCGTAGCCAATGTCGATTTCGGGACGTGCCACGTTATAGCCACGCAGGATGAATTCGGACATTAGCCACAATTCGCCGGCACGGCCGAGCGACATTCCAGGGGGGATTGCTTGCTTCATTATGCATATAGTTAGGTCGAGTTTGGGTCTCGACGAGGATAGAAACGGAATTAGGCCGAAGTGAAGGGTTCACGACGGCATATATAAGAACATGCTTTTTATGCGCTCAGGTTCCCGAGGAGCTATGTTTTGATGCTTTTTATGATGACCGGACCTTTTTAGCGCGATCAGAACTTTCTCTCCCGCCCCAGAGCAGCCGCCCATTCCGAGCCGCCGATCCCGCGTCGTCCTCAGACTTTAAAATAAAAGCCTCTCCTGCGAAGGAGAGGAGATTTTACTAATCGGTGCTGGTTGGTGAGGGCAGAGGCTGTACTTCGATTGTCGATGCCGATTTAGCATCTGGTTTGCCTCCGCTCTTTCATTCGCCGACTTTAAAATAAAAGCCTCTCCTGCGAAGGAGAGGTTGGGTGAGGTTTTGGCAGCGGGCATGATGTTTTGAGAATGAGGAAATCCTGGGCGGAGAGTATTTGTCCCTCCACGAGCAGCTCCGGGTTTCAGCCTCCGCGTGAGATTTTCTTCGAGTGTGACGTTTTGCTACCGCTTACGAAACCTCACCCAACCTCTCCTTCGCAGGAGAGGAGATTTTATTAATCGGTGCTGGTTGGTGAGGGCAGAGGCTGTACTTCGATTGTCGATGCGAGTCTAAAATTTCTTTTGCATCGCTCTCT
>JBBSDW010000190.1:0-5187 GCA_038240295.1 Kapaibacterium sp. (SeqCode) | reverse complement strand
GGCGGCTATAATTGGAAGCGGGTCATTGAGGATGTGGCGAGCGAAGGGCAGACGATCTTTGAAAAGCCAGACAGATCCAATCAAGGGCACGACACGATCTTTTTTGGTGAATCCGTCACCGGCCATCTTTGGCGGAGCACCGATAAGGGCGTCACTTGGGATTCGCTTAAGGCAACGGTTGGGCAGCCTTCGCTTTGTACAATCGTGATCGACCCTTCATCGAGCGAGACTTATCTTGCAGGAGCTGCCGGCGGAGCGATCTGTCGAACGACGGATGGCGGAAAAAGCTGGGACACGACGCATCCTTCAGAGCCGTCGGGCAATGCTGATGTGCCGAGGATTCAGTTCGATCCGAAGACCCCCTTACGCGTCTGGGCGACGGTTTTTTATTATCCGAATGAGTCGCTTCTTCGCTCGGACGACGGAGGCAAAACGTGGCAAACCCGAACGAGTCCTCCGGATGAATGGGCGTTCGATCTCGATCCGTCAAACCCGAATCGTCTGTGGATGGGGCGCTTCAGCGGTCTGCATATTGCGCAGCAACATTTCGATCAATCGACTGATGGCGGCGCCACCTGGACGGATGAAGGCCTCGACTCTGTCGTTGATATTTGGGTCATCAAATACGACTCAGCCTCCGGCAGGCTCGCAGTCGCAACGAGCAGCGGCGTCTATATGGCGGAAGTTGGCAAGAGCAGCGTAGCAGTCCCCGCGACTGTTATTGCAGGCGTCTATCCAAATCCGGCGGCACATACGATCACGATCAATAGCGATGCGAACAAATTCCAGATCATCGATTTATTAGGCCGCACCGTTTGGACACATGGCATGGGTCGTGCTTCGCTGAATATCGCATCGTGGCCGAACGGAGTTTATTCGCTGCTCGAACAACGGGGTCACGAAACGAAGATCAGTCGATTTGTAATAAATCATTAAGCGATGGCGGATGACCCGATGGCGGCTACGCTTGCGTCAGAAATACCACATGTTGTAATCGTGGGCGGCGGCTTCGGGGGCCTGCAGGCGGCGCTGCATCTGAAGCATGCGAACGTCCGCGTGACGCTGCTCGACCGGAATAATCATCATTTATTTCAACCGCTCCTCTATCAAGTAGCGACAGCGGGCCTTTCGCCCGGCGATATCGCCGCGCCTATCCGTCTCATTCTGGCTCATCAGAAAAATGCTGAAGTGCTTTTGGCTGAAGTTATCGCAGTCGAGAAAGCCGAGCGTTCGGTAACGTATATCGATCAAACTTCAGAATCGACGCGATCGATTCACTACGATTACCTCGTGATCGCGACCGGTGCGCGGCATAGCTATTTCGGTCACGAGGAGTGGGAGCGTTTCGCCCCGGGATTAAAATCGATCGCCGATGCAACGGAGATAAGAAAGCGCATTCTGGTGGCGTTCGAGGCCGCAGAATTAGCAACGGATGAAGCAAGCCGCTCCGTCGATCTGACGTTTTTATTGGTAGGCGCTGGCCCAACGGGCGTAGAGATGGCAGGGTCGATCGCTGAAATGGCGCATCGCGAATTTACCGGAAATTTCCGGCATTTCGATCCCGCAACAGCCGCGATCATTCTCGTCGAAGCCGGTCCAGGAATTCTTTCAGCATTTCCAAATGAGTTGGCCGAGAAGGCACGCCTGGATCTTGAAAAACTCGGAGTGCAGGTTCGCACTTCGACGAAAGTGGAAATGATCGATGAGAACGGCGCAACGATGAATGGCGCACTCGTTCGGGCTCGTACGATCATCTGGTGCGCGGGTGTCGCTGCGTCGCCTGCTGCAAAGTGGCTTGGGGTTGAGGCCGATCGCGCGGGCAGAGTGACGGTCGATCAAATGCTCAATATCGCTGGGCATCCAGAAATTTTTGTGATCGGCGACACTGCGGCATCGACAAACAAAGACGGAAAGCCTCTGCCGGGCGTTGCTCCGGTAGCAATTCAGCAGGGGAGATATGTCGCAAAGTCGATCATCGCAACGCTTGGACAAGAACCGCAAAAAGAAGCCTTTCGCTACTTCAACAAAGGCGACCTCGCGACGATCGGTCGCAGCAAAGCGATCCTAAAATTGGGCAGTATCAAGCTCTCCGGGTTTATTGCCTGGGTCGCCGGACTTTTTGTCCATCTCTTCTACCTGATCGGTTTTCGGAATCGGATCCTCGTGATCCTGCAGTGGGCGTGGGCTTACTTTACTTATCAGCGAGGAGTTCGGCTGATCATTGCGGGTTCGAAGCAAGAGGGAGCGAGTTCGAAGCAGGAGGGAATATCAGGCAAAAAAGAAGCAAGTCAGCCTTAGGAGCGGACTTGCTTACATTCTCGTAAAACCTGTAACGCGGGCTTCTTAGGCGGTTTTGGCAGCTTGCGAAGCGGTCACTGCCTTGGCGAGCTTGCCCTTTTTGTTGGCAGCATAGTTCTTATGAACCAGGCCTTTTGCGGCAAGCCGGTCGAGCTTGCTCTGCAAACCTTTGAGCAACTGAGGCGTCTTCGCTTCCGTCGCTTCGAACTCCTTCAGCATTTTACGCAAGTCAACTTTTTTCCCTTTGTTCTCGACACGACGCTTTTCCGAAAGCCTGACCCTGCGTACTGCACCTTGATGTTGTGGCATCCCTTAGAATTCGATCAAATAACTGAAAATGAAACCTCGCGAGCCGCTATTCTGCGGTCAACTCGCTGCCCGAAATTTGGCTTGCAAGAAACGCCGATCCCACAGAGAGAGTTCACGCCGCCGCTCGCGTTCTGCTATTGCCACGTGTAGCCCAGCAGAATGTTCATTTCGTCTTCCGAGGTGTAGCCAAACTGGAGCGGGGTGCCGTTGTCATTCTGCCAGGTCGTTTCGGAATAAAGATGATCGCCAGGCTGGAAGAGAATATCGAAGTTCGAAACGATCGGCTCGTGCCAATCGCTGTTCGAATACAGCAATTGACCCTTGGTACCATTCTTCCATACCTTGAAACTCAACAAGTGCTTGTGCGCATGCGAAGTGATCATGATCAAATGTGTCGGAGTCGAAACTGCCGGCCATGAATATTTTCGCGTATACGTCGAATGGGCAGGTATCAAAAAGTTGACATCAGCGATCAGAAACGGCGTCGCAATATGCTGGACGGCTGATCGAGGAGTCGTAAACAAATTCATATACGATTCGCCGTGCAGCACGTGGTCGGTCGAATTCACATAATGCGAGTTCAGATCGAATCCGAGATTCGGCGGTATTGCAACTGCGATACCGGCGGGAAAGTCGTAATGCAGTTCGAGCGTCTGCGAGGCATTGACAAAATCGCGCTGACGGGCCATCTCGGCATCCGTCCGATCGCGAAGCATCCCATCGGTGAGGCCTTCGGCATTTCCATCGACGTTCCACAAAATAAAGTGATGACTGCCTTCGCGCATCCTGATATCGATCGACTTCACATATTGTGTATCGAGGTTCGGATTGGTCTTATAGAGGAAGATCTCGCGCTCGGTGCCGGGTTGAATATCGAACGGAGGCATGTGAATCTGAAAACCGGTTCCGGGTGCCGGGGCGTCGAGAGGAATGAGCGCCGCCTGTGGATCCTCCGATGTATCGAGCAACAGTTTAGGATCTGCGACATTTCCTGTGACCGGTGCACCAGCCGCGATCCACTGACGAACAAACTCGCGCTTGCCCGGACTAAGCGGATGCCCCGAATTTGGCATCTGATCGCCAAGACCATCGGCAAGACCCGGAGTGATCTTAAGATAAAGAAGACTATGATCGGGATGGCTCGGCTTTATGCGAAAAAAGCTATCCGCTTGAGCGGTCAGATTTGTCGGCGTGACATTGATCAGGTTCGCATAGGAAACCGCCGAATCGAGCGAGAGATTGCCATTGAGTCCCGCACGATCCGCATTGTGGCACTGCGTGCAACTCGGATTGAACACAGCCTTTTGCAATCGCAAATAACTCGCCGTATCATCGAGCGCATTATTGGCAACCGGCGTCTGCACCACCGTCGACCTGCACGAAGGCAACACCACCAAAGCCATCGCCGCAACAATCAGCGCACCAGGCAAATCGGAAAAACGTAAGCGAAATCTCATGCGAGTTGTCTTGATAATAGTGGAAAGAACCTACGGCAGCAGAATGTTCACCCAAATATACGAAGATGCTCGAGGGAACGGCGAGCGGGGAACAGGGAACAGGGAACCGCGAACAGGGAACGGAGGACCGTGTGGGACGGACGTCCCGTCCGTCTGGTGGGGTGGCATCGAAGCCGCTCCAACTGCATCGATGATCGGTCGGCGGGACTTCTGGCGCCTCGCTTCATGACTTCAAGTGCAAGCCTAAAGTCCGTGACTGAACTTCGATAGTCAGCCAAACCGACCATAAGATCCTTCGTCGGGCTCAGGATGACTTGTTTGAAAGTGAATACTCAACGTCAGCAGCGATAGCCTACAACGGTCATTCTGAGCCCAGCGAAGAAACTTGTTTAGCTCTCATGCACAAGCGGGCATTCAACATGCCCCACCAGACGGACGGGACGTCCGTCCCACGCGAGTTGAGGCCAGCAGTTACCCCTTCGTACAGCGTGTGGTCGGGATGAATCCCGACCTACATTGCAGGATCAGGATGACTTGACACTATCATTATGCGTGAGGCAGGCATCCTATTCTGTTTGCTGTTCACCATTCGCTGTTCCCTTCTGAAAGATGAGGGCGCTGCTGTGGGGGAGGCTTGCGAAACGATTCATTTGCCAATTTGAGCCGCGGGGCATTGACGAGCTAAACTAAACTGGGACTCTGGGGCTTTTGAAGGTTCATTAATGTTCAGGGGTACATGGAGATTCTTTTGACGGGTGCTACGGGGTTTGTTGGTTCGCATATTGCTGATCGGCTGATCGCGCAGGGGCATGGGCTGCGGGCGCTGACTCGGCGTTCGTCGAGTTTGAAGTGGTTGGAGGGAAAGCCGCTCACGGTTGTCGGTGGCAATATGCTCGAGCCGGAATCGCTGCGCGAAGCTATGACGGGCGTTGAGGCCGTGATCCATGTTGCTGGCGTGACTGCTGCGCGTGATCGTCAGGGTTATTTTGAGGGAAATCAGCTTGCGACTCGTGGCTTGCTGCAAGCCGCGCGCGACTACGCTCCTGGGCTCAAGCAGTTCATCCTTTGTTCGAGTCAGACTGCTGTTGGTCCCTCGATGGATGGCGAGCCGGTGACCGAACTG
>JBBSDW010000189.1:0-5214 GCA_038240295.1 Kapaibacterium sp. (SeqCode) | reverse complement strand
GCTTAAATGAAAGTCGCTCGCAGCGAGGTCCTTGAACATGGGATCTAACCCAAAGCCGTAGACCGAGGCAGCGTTGCTGCCGGTCGCATTCTGAAGCGTTACAGAAAGATCAGTTGTCGATCGGGGTGTCTCACAAATCTCAACACCATGGGTTGGACGCACGATCGCGATCGTCCCGGAAGCTCGGTTAAAGTAATTGTCGTGCCTTGAGTCGAACGAGTAGCTCGAATCGCCCGTGATGCCATCGAACATGAAATTGGCAATCCCTGAACTGTAGAAAATATTGTTGCGACTCTGCAGCCTGGACCACGTTGCATTCCAGAGGTACATGTTGAACCCGAGTGAGTCGGTCGAGTGGATGGTGTTTTGCATGAAGAAGATCTGACCCGGCAGCGGGTTCGCGCCGCCGGCGTTGAGTTTGAGCGATGTGCCCCAGCACTTCTCCGAGATGTTGCCGGCGCAGTCAACATAGAAGATGTCGTTGTTGTGATTCTTTCGATCGGCGATATGATGGATGACGTTGCGGAAGATATAGGTCGGGCCGAACGTCGGCAGGATGAGCGAAATGCCGACGGGACAATATCCGATCTCGTTGTTCCAGAGGCGCGTATTGATGCAGGCAGCGGTCGGGTCAAGGCCATCGTAGCAGTAAGTGACCGTGTTGCCGTACAGATCGAACTCCGTCATGCGATACGATTGACCGAATCCCATACCGACCGCACTCACGATCCCGCGAAAAGTGTTGTACCGGATGATATTGCCGGTGAGCGTGACGCTATCGCCCGGCGAAAAGAAGACTCCCGCATTTTCGAGATACCTTCCGTAACTGCCTGGCTCGAGGTAATTGACATCGCGCGTTTGCTTGAACGCGCCGTGCGACCAATAGCCAGTCCCATCGACAAAGCTCGAATGCTCGACAAGATTGTTATTGCACTTTGCCATGAAGCCGACAGGAAAATTCGCGTAGAGGAACGTGCAGCTATCGACTACGATATGACTCGCGTTCGTGAATCTCAGCGTCCACGATGGATAGGAGAAGGTAGGATTGTTGAACACGTCGAGATCCGATTTGCCTTTGTTGTAGTACCGGAAGGTGATTCCTTTGAGATAGAGATAATTCTGCTTGCCCGCTCCATCGACATTCAGGCACCAGAGATACTTGGAGAAGATCGTCCGCGATCGGTTCGGATCCTGGTGATCGAGCGTCTTGATATAGGTAAGATTCGATTTGCGATAAAATCCCGACTGATCGTAACCCAGTGTCGCAAGGCTCGGATAATTTGAAGAGACCGATGGCGGCGTCAGGAATGCATAGGGATAGAGCCTGACACTGTCGAGCATGCAAAGTGCGTTGTAAGCAAGTGCGGGCTTGATGGTCGCGCTAAAGATCGTCGAATCGCTCGCGAGCGGCGTCCAGAGATACTTCGTCGTGTCGCCGGCATCGAAGATGACTGTCTCGCCCGGCTCGGCCATGATTACGATGGGTGTTCCAGCAGTGCAATCGTTTTTAAGCGAAAGATCCATTTCGCCGATGTCATAGGTCCCGCCCAATAAGATCACCGTCTGTCCGCACGTAAGTCCTGTAGCAAAGAGCGCTCGAATGTCTCCAGGCTGCGCTCGGGAGTAAACTGTTCCGTTGCCATCTGGCGATACGTAGAGCGATGCTTCTCGGGGCGAGATCGTGGGATCGGAGAGGGTAGTGATGGTATCCGAAAGCGTGGATTGGTGGAAGGTGGGCAGCGAGTCGGTGATCGTGATCTCGATCTCGTATTTCGTTGCGGCTTCAGCCATGAAAATGCTTCCGCGAAACTGCCGGAGGGAATCGACGCTGATGAGCGAAGGCGGAAATCCTGCACGCCATGTGCCTGATGATCTTCTGTACCGGATACTGGCAGAGAGTGTTTTGTCACTAAGGAGCGAAGCAGGTAGAGCGACCTGACATCCCACCGAGTTGATCGTAGGGAAGAGCGTCAGTTTCGTCTGCGCACGAGCTTCCCCGAAACCTGCCAGGAGGAGGAGAAGCAAGATCCCAAAACGCAAGAATCCTGTTCGAAGGATGGCTACGATCTTCATCACGATCTTCATATTGAAGAGCAACTAATCCCAAATCTAATGAAGCGAATCTCCTAATTGGCAGAGCAACTATGTTGGGTAGCCATCAATTCCTCACGTTCCAAGTCGCAAGCTTGATCGTTCTTCAATTAACAACGATCGTTCTCGATCCGCGTCACCACTTACTGGGATGTTCGGCTGCTGCGATCAAGTTTTGTCGGCTAATCGAGTGCCGACTATCGCCATCTCGAACATCTTTTTCATGTCGTTGCGGTCAACTTTCAGTGGATTGCCACTCGTCGATGGGTCCGCTTCGGCCATGATGGAGAGTTCGTCGATTCGGTCCGTGCTGACACCAAGATCTTTTAGTGTGTTGGGAATCCCAATCTCTTTTCGTAGATCGAGTATCCAGTTGACGACGCTATCGAAGCCGGGCTCTGCCAGATCGAGATAGGATGCGAGACGAGTGAGTTTTTCTTCGACGGCTATTCGATTGTAGGTGAAGACGTATGGCATCACAACTCCATTGAGCAGACCATGATGCAAATCGTAGAGCGCTCCGAGTGGATGACTTAATGAGTGAATCGCGCCAAGGCCTTTTTGAAACGCGGCAGCGCCCATACTTCCGGCCGCGAGCATGTTGGAGCGCGCTTCGATGTTCGATCCATCGCGAACAGCAAGGGCAAGATTATTTTTGATCAGCCGTATCGCTTCGAGCGCAATGCCGTCGGCCATTGGATGAAATCCCGGCGCGACGTAGGCTTCGAGCGAATGCGCGAGCGCGTCCATGCCGGTTGCGGCAGTTAGTTTCGGTGGAAGTCCGAGCGTGAGTTCAGGATCGGATATCACAATATTCGGGAGCATCTTCGGATGAAAAATGATCGCCTTCTTGTGGGTTGATTCATGCGTGATCACCGAAGCACGACCGACCTCGGAGCCTGTGCCGGCGGTTGTAGGAACCGCAATGACTGGTGGCAGTCCGTCGGTGTTCGCATGTTTCCAGTTGTCGCCGATGTCTTCGAAATCCATGATCGGGAGTGTTTGGCGCGACATAAACGCGATCGCCTTGCCAACATCGAGCGCACTTCCACCGCCCAACGCGATCACGCTATCGTGGCGCCCCTTCCGAAACACTTCGACTCCGTCTTCAACATTCCGGTCGATCGGGTTGCCCTTGAAATTTGAAAAAGTTTCGACGTGGATGTTG
This sequence comes from Kapaibacterium sp. (SeqCode), assembly GCA_038240295.1. Lineage (GTDB taxonomy): Bacteria > Bacteroidota > Ignavibacteria > Palsa-1295 > Palsa-1295 > JABDDM01. The sequence goes on along the minus strand of JBBSDW010000189.1, from coordinate 1,955 downwards.
GCCGCGTGTAGATCGTCGAGTACCTTTTTTACCATGGGACTTTCGATGAGTCCTGGGTCGGTAACGAAGAGCGGCGTGGAGGCATGCAGTTCTGTTAGAGCCTCTGCGAGTTCGGTGATGCGTCCGGCACCAAATCGAATGGCCGTCGGATAATTCCAGTTAGCGTGAAACGTTTGCATTAGCGGATCGATGTGCGAAGGTGATAGGATTTCGGTCGTGTAAGTTGAGCAAAGCCAAGTTGGGAAAGCGTGCAGCCGCGGCCAGAATCTTTTACGCCTGTCCACGCGAGTGCGGGATCGAGATAGTCGCAGCGATTCATGAAGAGCGTCCCGGTTTGAATCTGCTGGCCAATTCGTTGCGCAGCATCAAGATCGTTCGTCCAGATGGAAGCAGTCAGTCCATACTTACTATCGTTCATGAGTGCGATCGCTTCGTCGTCGTTCCTTACTTTCATGATGCCGACAATCGGCCCAAAGCTTTCTTCCGACATAAGTGCCAGCGAGTGATCAACGTTGGTAAATACTTGCGGCGCAAGATATGCCGTTCCGATTTGCGACGTCTTGAATTGAGATTCGTCAATGAGTGACTTTGCGCCTTTTTCAATTGCCTCAGCGATCTGCTTTCGGACGTTCATGGCGGCGGCTGCCGTGACCATTGGTCCAAGCGTCGTTTCGGGCTGAGTAGGATCTCCCAGAACATATTTTCGAGTGAGATCGACGAAGCCGTCGACGAATGCGTCGTATAATTTCTCATCTACGTAAATGCGCTCAACTCCGCAACATGACTGGCCCGAATTAAAAAATGCTCCGTCGACAACGTTCTCGATCGCATACGCCAGATCGGCATCCTCGCGAATGTAAGCCGGATCCTTGCCGCCGAGCTCAAGCCCGCTTCCGATGAATCGATTCGACGTTGCCTGCTGCACGTTATGTCCGACGCGAACAGAGCCCGTGAACGCGACAAAATCAATATCGGATGACGAGATCATCCTGTCTGCATCGTCATCGCGAAGGTGGAGATACTGGAAGAGACCGCTTGGAAGTCCGGCCTCATCAAACGCTTCGAAGAGTCGTTCGGCGCAAAGCGGGGTCTGCGCCGAGTGTTTAAGGATCACTGTATTGCCGGCGAGTATTGCAGGTACGATGGAATTGATCGCTGTGAGGTAGGGATAATTCCAGGGAGCGATAACGAAGACCACGCCGAGCGGCTCGTGAGTGATGTAGCGCTCGAAGCCATCTTTCTTAGCTGGCGTTACTTGGGCGAGCGATTCCTCTGCGATCGAGATCATGTATCGTGCGCGTTCTTCAACGCCGCGAACTTCATTCGGTGTGTAGCGGATCGGCCGCCCCATTTGCGACGTGATCTCCTCGGCGATCATCTCTTTTCTGCGAACGAACACATCGACAAATCGCGAGACGATCTCGATCCGCTTTTCAAGCGAGGTTGCCTGCCATTTCGGTTGCGCAACTCGAGCACGTTCAAGCGTAAGCTGGATCTGGGTCGGCGACGCGTAATCGCGCTCGATATAAACTCTGCCATCGATTGGAGTGACAACGCGGATGATTTCGCTCATAGATTAACGGTGTGGATCAAATGATCTCGAAATATCGTGCAAGCTCCCAATCTGTGATATGCTTTCGGAATTCGCGTTCTTCCCATTCTCGAGATGCGGCAAAATGATCGACGAATGGATCACCAAACAGATCGCGCGCCGCCACCGATGCTTTCAGTTTTTGTGCCGAGCCCCACAACGTGCGTGGCAGATCGAGCGAGGGATCGACTTGCGCAGCATACGCATTGCCAACGATCATCGGTTGCGGTTCAAGCTTTTGCTCCACGCCCCAGATTCCTGACCCAATTGCCGCCGCAAGCGCGAGATACGGATTGCCGTCGGCCGCAGCCACGCGATATTCAACACGTTGAGACTTCGCAGAACCTGGGATCACTCGAAGCGC
>JBBSDW010000188.1:0-5386 GCA_038240295.1 Kapaibacterium sp. (SeqCode) | reverse complement strand
GCGTTCCGGTGTCCGCAACCGCGTGGGACGGACGGCGCGGCCGTCCGGGGGGGTGGCCTCGGACCCGAGAAAATTGCATCGATGACCGGTCGAGGGATAGCTGGTCAAGATCTCACTCATAATCAAGCATTCAATCTGCCCCACCAGACGGACGGGACGTCCGTCCCGCGCGATATCCGAAAGTCGCCTTCGCTTATCTGGCATCATTTTTAGAAACTTCTTCCCTGTTCAGGCGTTCTATGATACGTGCGAATCCATTGATTGGAATGTTGCCATGAAATCGTCATCACTTTCTTCGTTCAAGCTTTCCCGCAAGCTTTTTTGCGTGGCGCTTATTGTCGCTGCGAGTTCTTCGACAGCCTTTGCGCAGTTTCGCGCTCCGGGTCTTGATCAGGAGGCCGATAAGGCGCAGCCAGCAGTCAATGTGATGACGAACGCCGGGGGCGATAATTTTATGTCAAGGCTCTTCGATCCGAATCGTTGGTCGGATCATTCAAGCTATTCGTTCAGCTACACCAGTTTCTCCGGCGGATCGGTCGGGCTTGGGATGTACACGAACACACTGGCATTCCAGGCTGCAGATAATCTACGCGTCGTGGCTGACGTCTCGGCGGTCTATTCGCCCTATAGTTCGTTCGGCAACGCCTATTCGAAGTCGCTCAACGGGATCTATCTCTCCGATGCGCGGCTCGATTGGAAGGTTTCGGACAACACGACCGTGATGATCCAGTATATCGGCGGTCCCGGACCCAACTCCTCGCCCTTCTACTATATGAACAACGGGATGATGAATAATGGGTTTATGAACAACGGCCGTTATTGATTTTGGAGCCTCCTGCTGCTGCACCGTTCGTACCCATCTCAGGCTCTCTTCCTCGGAGAGTTCGACCGTAATTGAACGCGCCAAATTCCTGGCTACGACTTGCCGGCAAAACCGAGCGCGAACGAAAGCGCCGCAAAAAACTTGTTGCTAACATTTTTTCGTGGTCGGTGATCGGAGTGATCGCGGCCTTTGTCCTGCTATTGGGAGCGCAGTTCGTAACCCGCACCTGGATCAACCCTCCGGTCTCGAGTGAGCATGACCGAACCGATATGCTCGTCCGCAAAGGTGAGCGCATCCAGCTTACGGTGCTCAATGGGTCGGGGCAATTGGATCTTGCGAGGCGATTCACCGATTTTTTACGGGCCCGAAAGTTCGATGTTGTCGAAATGTCGAACTACAGCCGCTCCGATGTCGAGCAGAGTTTTATCATCGATAAGGTCAACGATTCGAGTTCCTCAAGAAAGCTTGCCTATGCCTTAGGAGTCGATCCGGCAAAAATTACGTTGCAGGTCGATTCCAACGCCTTCGTAACTGCGGCTTTTGTGATCGGAAAGGATTACTTGTCGTTGAAACCGATGAAAGAGGGACCTCAGTACTAAACCGACTGAAGTAAAAATAACGACTTTTGTTTTCCGAGCATGATCATCTATTCGTCAAGCATTGCATGACAGTTGCGACCAAGACCGCAGTTAAGAAACCCGCAGTAAAAAAAGCCCCGGTAAAAAAAGCTTCTGTTAAAAAAGCTACCGTTCTAAAAACTTCCGACGAGTCCGAAGCAACTGTTGCTGCGAAAAAGCCTGCGGCAAAAGCAAAAGCGCTTTCGACAAAAGATCTGCTGGCGATCGCTCAGCAATCGGGTCTTGGACCGAGTGCGAAAACACCGAAGCCCTCGGCTAAGCGTCCGCGCAAGACGAGTGCCGTCGAGCAAAACGAAACGCAGGAGCACGCTCGCCTCGCCGCGAAATACTCGCTGGAGAAAAAGGCCGAGAATGTTCGGATACTCGATCTGCGTCAGGTTACGACGATGACCGATTTTTTCGTGATCGCTTCGGCAGATAGCGACAAGCAGGTCAAGGCGATCGCCGAAAACGTGATCGCCCAAATGCGCGACACCGAAGGCGTTGCGCCGTGGCATAGCGAAGGCTGGGATACACTCCGCTGGGTGATCGTCGACTTCGTCGATTTTGTCGTTCATATCTTCCAAAAGGAAGCGCGCGTGCTTTATAATCTCGAACGACTATGGGCCGACGCACCGGTTGAGGAGATCAAGGATGAGCCGCTCAAAAAGGTAACTCGTGCAAAACGGGTCAAGAAGGAAGACGCGGAAGAGCCAAAGGCGAAGCCGATCATTCGGGTCATTCACGACGTAGCCTAAGCAGACCAAGCGTGAGCAGACCAAGCGTAAACAGACGAAGCGAAAGCAATCGTAATAAGTTTTAATGGAGCAATATCTCGAAGCTGTGATCGAAAAAGCACTCGCCGAACTTGGCGCGCCTGCGGGCACGCCGATCAAGTTCGAAGTGCCACAGAATCCGCAGCATGGCGATCTTTCGACGAACGTAGCGATGACGCTTGCGAAGCCGATGCGCCGCGCACCGCGCGATCTCGCTATAGCGATCTCGACTGCGCTCAAGCAGGATAATCCGATGATCCGCTCTGTCGAAGTCGCAGGACCGGGCTTTATCAATATCAGTTTCAGCCATCAGTATCTGATCGAAGGCTTGCAAAAGCTGATCGCGGAGCGCGCATCGTTCGGAAGATCGAACGATCATAATGGTGAAATTGCGAACGTCGAATGGGTCAGCGCGAACCCGACCGGAATGCTGCATGCCGGGCACGGCAGAAATATCTGCCTCGGTGCGGCCCTGACGAATCTGCTTGAGTGGACGGGCTACAGTGTTGTCCGCGAGTACTATTTCAATAATGCCGGCAACCAGATGAAAAATCTGGCAAAGTCCGTTCGGGTCCGTTATCTCCAGGCGCTCGGGGACACGATCGAACTTTCCGAAGATGGCTATCACGGCGATGAGATCGTCGAGATCGCAGTCGATCTGGTTACGCAGTTCGCCGATTCAAAACGCGATGCCGATCTCACGTTCTTCCAAAAATTCGGCGAAGAGTTCAACTTCGAGAACATTAAGAAAACACTCGAGCGGCTTAATATTCGTCACGATCTTTTCTTCAACGAAAATTCGCTCTACGATTCAGGCGCGATCCGTGAGGTCATCCAGCTTTTTCGCGATAAGAATCTTGCCTATGATAAAGATGGCGCTACGTGGCTGAAGCTCTCCGAAATGGGCGAAAGCGAAGACCGCGTGATCGTAAAATCGAGCGGCGAACCGACCTACCGGTTGCCCGACATCTGCTATCACCGAGATAAACTCTCGCGCGGGTATGCGCTCGTCGTGGATATCTTCGGCGCCGATCACATTGCAACCGTAACCGATGTGCTTGCGGCAGTCCGTTCGCTTGGGCTTCCAACAGAGAAGGTCAAAGTGATCATTCACCAGATGGTCTCTTTTATCGCCAACGGTGAGTTGGTGAAATTTTCGAAACGTGCCGGCGGGACCTACTATCTCGACGATCTGCTCGACGATGTCGGTGCGGACGCCACCAAGTTTTTCTTTAACATGCGCGCCGCGAGCACGCATCTGGAGTTCGACCTCGCGCTCGCCAAGGAGCAGTCGGATAAGAACCCCGTCTACTACGTGCAATATGCACACGCACGTATCGGAAGCATTCTGAGGCTTGCGGCAAGCGAAAGTCTTGAAGTTCGGTCTGGCGAAATGCAGGAATCGTTGCACACGCTCGAACATGCAGAGGAACTTGCGCTCATAAAAATTCTGCTCCGCTTTACTCAAGTCATCCGGCTTTCAGCACAGTCGTTCGCGCCGCACCATCTCTGCGAATACATGCGCGAAGTCGCCGGGCAATTTCACAAATTTTATCACGAGTGCCGGATCATTCAATCTGCAGAACCGCTCCGCTCGGCACGGCTGCAGCTTTGTATGGCTACGAAACAAGTGCTCGCAAGCGGCTGTGAGATTTTGGGCGTCTCTGCGCCCGACAGCATGTAATTAACACGACCTCCATGCTTCCGCCGGGCTTAGAGATTGCTCTCTTTTTTCTTTTTCTCGCGATCCACGCTTTTTTTTCGCTGGCCGAAACGAGCGTACTCAATGTACGCAAAAGCCGGCTGCGCGAAATGATGGATGACAGTGAAGTCCCCTATTCTACGAAACGTCAGATCGAGACAATCCTGAAATTCAAGACGAAGCCCGAGCCCTTTATCGCGACGGTGCAAATGGGCGCGGTTTTTTCAGGCTTCCTTGCCGCTGCCGCCATGGCGCTTTTCGCCTACGATGTGGCGGTCGATGCGTTTGTATCGTCGCTCGCGTTGCATCATCGTGCGGCCGTTGCAAGCGCCATCGTGATCGCACTTCTCATCGCAACGGTTCTCGATCTGACGTTCGGCGCACTGATCCCGAAGTCGATTGCACTTCACAAAAGCGAAAAGATCGCCTTCGCAACTTCCGCGATCCTGAACCTGCTCGTGCGGCTCTTCAAGCCGTTCACGCATTTGCCGGTGGTGATCTCGAATCTATTGCTGCGGCCCTTTCGTGACAAGACAAGTTTTTCCGAAAGCCGAATCTCCGAGGAGGAGTTTCGCGTCATGCTCGAGGAAGGCGCTCGTACTGGCGTGATCGATAAGACCGAAAACGAGTTGATCGAAAACATTTTTGATTTTCGCGACCGAACCGCGCGCGAGATCATGGTGCCGCGCATCAAGCTCGTGGCTGTCGATGTCGATTCGACACGCGAGGATGTGATGCAAACGATCATCAATGAAGGATACACCCGGCTGCCGGTATATAAAGACGAGATCGATAATATTCTGGGGGTCATTTATTCGAAGGACGTGCTCGCACTGGTCAAAAATCCCGAGCTGATCCTGCTTTATGATATCATTCGGCCTGCGCCATTTGTACCCGAAACGAAACTTATCGCAGAGCTTTTACGTGAATTCCAGCATCAGAAGCTTCATATGGCGATCGTGCTCGATGAATTTGGCGGCACGGCCGGCATCATAACGCTCGAGGACATTGTCGAGGAGATCGTAGGCGAGATCCATGACGAGAACGACGAAGAGGCGCCGATCGCCGAGACCGACCACAAGGAAAAGGCTGTCGTGCTTTCTGCAAATTACTCGATCGCGGATGCGAATAAGCACTTGGAAAAGGTGTTTCCCGCTTTTCAGATTCCGGACGATGAGGAATACGAGTCGGTGAGCGGTTTCGTCAATAAATTGTTCGGATATATTCCAGAGGTTGGCGAAACGCTTGAAACAGATGGCGTCCATGTCGTTGTTGAAAAGCGTGCACCGAACCATGTGCTACAAGTGCGTTTCGAAGATCGAACGGACCAGAAATTATTAACCGAGGAGATAATCCCTGCTGCATGATCCTATTGCTACTGAGCGTTGACAATTGATCGTACGAATTTTTCGCCCATGAAGCAATCAGGCGTGTTAAGACCGTTCTTCGGAATGTTCGTTTTCTTGTC
>JBBSDW010000187.1:0-5402 GCA_038240295.1 Kapaibacterium sp. (SeqCode) | reverse complement strand
CGTTCTCTTTTTCGTCACGCTCGGGCTTCGTTCGTCCTATCGAGAACTCACCGCCGCACGTGCTGCGACTGCGGAAGGTGAAGACCTTACTCCGCGTCAAGTCCTCCTTTGGCGCGTCAGGATGTTTGAGCAGATCGAAGTATGGCTTGCGATCTTTTTGCTCGCCATCGTCAGTATTATGCAGGTTTATTGACCTGTTTTGCCCATTTGCCAATCAGAATGTGGAAAGTTTTGAGGGACAACCCGCCCGCTCATTTGGTTATAGGCTGAACTTGCCACAAAAGCCCGAACGGAAAAGCCACGAATGGGGAAAGTCATAGCGATCGCGAATCAAAAAGGAGGAGTCGGAAAAACGACGACTGCGGTCAATCTGGCCGCATCGATCGCCGTTGCCGAATTTAAAGTCCTGCTGATCGATATCGACGCCCAGGCCAACGGTACGTCCGGTCTTGGGGTCGATCCTAAAGAGCCGCGCCAGACGATCTATGAAGTGCTGGTAAACGGCGTTTCGATTCGTGATTCGATCCTGCCTTCGAATGTTCCGAATCTCGATCTTGTGCCGAGTCATATCAATCTCGTTGGCGCAGATATCGAGTTGGTCGATGTCCCCGAACGCGAACGAGTAATGACGAAAGCAGTAGCGGAGATCAAGAACGAATACGACTACATCATCGTCGACTGTCCGCCTTCGCTAAGCTTGTTGACGCTAAACGCGCTTGCTGCTTCCGACAGCGTTTTAATTCCAGTGCAATGCGAATACTATGCGCTCGAGGGGCTTGGACAACTGCTCAACACGATCAACATTGTCAAGAAGCATTTGAACAACCGGCTCGATATCGAGGGTGTGTTGCTCACGATGTATGACGGACGCTTGCGGCTGTCGCATCAAGTCGTGAGCGAGGTCCGAAAATATTTTGGCGAGAAAGCTTTCACGACGCTCATTTCTCGTAATGTGCGTTTGAGCGAAGCGCCCAGCTTCGGTATGCCGGTTATTTTGTATGAGGCGACGAGTTCGGGGACCAAGAATTATCTCGATCTGGCTGCCGAAGTAATTCAACGCAATCCGGGGATCAAGAAGCGCGGGGATCAGCATAAGAACGGCGCGCATAAAACGAGAACGGTCAAAGTACCGAAAGCAACGGTTTGAGTACCAACTACGCAATGTCAAAAAATAGATCGGTACTCGGCAAAGGCTTAAGCGCACTCATTCCCGGCGTTCGCGATGACGATGGCGCAACAGTTCGAGAACTAGAACGTCCCGCTCGCCAAACACTGGAGCCCACACAGCCGAAGCAAGAACTGACTGCAGAACTCGATCTTTCGCTGATCGCTCCAAATCCGCTGCAGCCGCGAAAAGATTTTGATCCGGCGCTTCTTGCCGATCTTACCAATTCGATTCGTGAGCATGGCGTGATCCAGGCCGTTACCGTTCGGAGGGTTTCGGCAGGGAAGTACCAAATTGTCTCTGGCGAGCGCAGGGTGCGCGCTTCGCGCGAAGCAGGGCTCACGAAAATTCCGGTCTATGTGCTTGGTGTCGAGGATGATCGCACGATGCTCGAACTCGCGATCATCGAGAACGTTCAGCGCGCACAACTCAACCCGATCGAGGAGGCTGAAGCCTACGACAGACTCATTCGCGATTGCGGACTTACGCAGGATGATGTTGCCGAGAAAATTTCACGCGATCGTACGACCGTCTCGAATTTCCTGCGGCTGCTCAAACTTCCCGATTCGATCAAGGATTCGCTTCGCAAAGGTGAACTTGGGCTGGGTCATGCGAAGGCCATTATGGCGATCAGCGATAGCGCCGAGCAAGAGTCGGTCTGGCAACAGGCAGTCAAGGAAAGCCTTTCGGTTCGAAGGACAGAAGAGATCGCGCGGGCCGTGGCAATGCGCACGAATGTCACCGGTGTCGACACGCCAAAACGACACGGGCGCCCGTCAAAGGTCTCGAGTGAGGAGCGGGGAGTCGAGTCGCCGGAGTTGACCGCGATCGAAAATAATATCAAGCGGCTTTACGGCACCCAGGTAAAGATCAAACTTCGGAGCGACGGCGCCGGGGAGCTCGCGATGCACTTCTATACATCGGATGATCTTGAACGCATTATTGAGATCCTTTTGTCTGCCAAGTCCGAATAACTTTTTCCATCACAACACATGAGTCTTCTTGAACCGGTTCTATCTTCAAGTGCCCCGAACCCGATCGGTCCTTACTCGCAAGCAGTCAAGGCGAACGGCTTTCTCTTTTGTTCGGGACAGATCGCGCTCGATCCGGTGTCCGGGAATTTGAAGAATGCAAATATCCAGGAAGAAACGACACAGGTGATCGAGAATCTGACGGCAGTACTCAATGCTGCCGGGCTTTCGTTTGCGAACGTTGTGAAGACCACGATCTTCCTTACCGATTTTTCAGATTTTGCGAAGGTTAATCAGGTTTACGAATCGCTCATTGGCTCTGCACGTCCGGCACGCAGCACAGTCGAGGTCTCGCGACTTCCGAAGGAAGCTCATATTGAAATTGAGTGTATCGCAGCACTCGGATAAATTTGTGCGAGTAGTTGTCTTTGTCGTGCTCCTGTATCTTGTGGCGATTGGAATACCATCTGCCGCAGAGGCCCAGTTTAAGGTCGACACCGTTCAAACAGGTTCGAAACCGGTTGAGGACACTGCGACGTGGCACATGACAAAATCACCGACGACCGCCGTTCTTTTGAGCGCGATCATACCAGGAGGTGGGCAAGTTTATCTCCATCAGTGGTGGAAAGTGCCGATCATTTATGCGGGGTTTGGCTCGTTGCTGTATGCGGCGTTGCTCCAGAATTCGCGATATATTTATATTTCGGATTCGGTCAACAATCAAACGGCGCGCGGCGATTTTTCGAAGGCGAATTCCTATGCGAGCGCTCGCGAATTCTATCGGGATGACCGCGACAAATATTATATCTACACGGCCCTGATCTACATCGCGAATATTCTCGACGCGTACATTGCCGCCCACCTCTATGATTTCGATGTGAGCGACGATCGGCCGAAGACCGCCGGTACGTCGAAATATTCAAGCGGCTCACTTATGCAGCCCGAGCATCACCTTTCGTTCAATTTTCATTTGCATTTCTAATCGCGGCTTCGGTCGCCTTGCAATGCCCAATCACACTGCGGCTCGACAGTCACCATTCGCGAGAACGCTAACATTGGCGCTATGCTTGCTATGCGCTTTTATCAGCGCCTCCTGCGGCGGGGTCTACGTGTTGCGAGAGGATGCGACCTTGCAGGTGACTGCGACGCTTGCGCCAAGCGGCGGCTTCGGAAGGTTCATTGAAGCGGTCGCTGTTTCGCCCGATCGAATGGGAAATCTTTACGTGCTCGATCGAGGTGCCTCGACGGTTGTGAAATTCGATAGTCTTGGCGACAGCATTCGAAGCGCAGGCGGCTATGGCCGCGATCATTTTCAATTCGACCAGCCTGCCGATCTCGATGCCCGGCAAACAAATAATATTTTTGTTGCGGACTACGGCAACCACCGCATCGAACAATATTCACGTGAGCTGGCTTATCTTGCTACGTTCTATACAAGAGAAGACCCAACTCAGGCAAACCGGTTTGGTTATCCAACTTCGATTGCCCTTGAGGACGCAGGAAATCTTTATCTCATTGATGGCGAGAACGACCGAGTGCTTAAGGCCACGTCGGATTTTCGTATCGATCGAGTGATCGGTGGTTACACGACCGCCTCCCGGCCTGATGCCGTTCTGCATAAACCGAGGTCGCTTGCGGTCGATCGCGCAAACAACCTTACGGTTCTCGATAACGGTGGCTTCAAACTTGTATCGTTCGATAACCTGGGAAATCCGCTTGCTGCGAGAACACTTAGGACGGGTGCGATCCGCATTCGGGCTTTTGGCGATACGTTGTTCGTGATTCCGGAAATTGGCAACGATCAGAATCTTTCGATCGAACTCTATAACACACGTACACTGCAACCGCGAGGGATATGGGTGGTGCCCAATATCGGATTGCCCAACGCGAAACTTGCTGGAGGTAGTGAGTTAGCAGCCATCAAAGGCCGAGTCGTCGATATTGTTGTGCAAAATGGCCGGATCCTGCTGCTCGGGCATTTTAGCATAGTTCAATACACGCTAACGCCGGTTCAATAATTCTTCAATGCGTTATCTTTCCAAACCGATCAAGCGGCACGAACTCTTCGAGTTGATCGATGGAGGCGAGGGAATCGACGTTGAATTCAAACGACAATTTTCAACGCCGGAAAAGATCGCGAGAGAAATGATCGCACTTGCAAATACGCGTGGCGGATACATCCTTTTTGGGGTGGATGACGATCGAAGCATTCGAGGCGTAAGAAGCGAAAAAGCAGAACTCGGGCAAGTGGAGCATGCTGCGCAATTTCTTTGCGACCCACCGATCGAGATCGAAGCTGAACACGTTCATGCCGGCCGCGGCAAGTATATTGTTCTCATACGCGTCCCGGAAAGCCGGACGAAGCCGCATGTATTAGTCGAATTCGATAACACTGGCAGGCGAGCAAAAGCACAGTCAAATCAAGGGTTTGTGCGTGTCGGTGAAAATTCGGTACATGCAAGCAACGAAGTAATGAGCGTCATGCGGCACAGCCGCGACGATTCGCCGGCATTGCTGCTATCAATCGGACCGAATGAAAAGGCGCTCTTCGAGTATCTCGAACAGAACGAACGGATCACGCTCAACGAATTCGGCGATCTCGTAAATATTTCCGATCGCCGAGCATCGAGGATTCTCGTCTCGCTGGTCCGCTCAGGCAACCTGCTAATTCATACGATGGAGCGTGAGGAGTTTTATACACTGGCGTGATCAATTCGGTGGACGAGGCGCAAACACAAGCGCGGGCCAACTCCTGCCAAATTCAAAACCTCTGGCTCCGCGATTTCTCGACGGCGACCAGAGGCAATGAAGCAAAACAGATCGGATGCTGGCATACGATGGATCTTGCCGCCGGTGGTACGTTGCACATTTCCATAACCGAAGGAGTTGGGCAACTGTTACCGTGGGGAGTCAAGCGCCGCCTTGACTCTTTTTCGGTTTGACTGAATGTTGGTGGTCGACCCGAATTTTCTGGTGTACGATAAGTAAGATCCTTCGTCGGGCTCAGGATGACTTGTCCCAATTATAGTTCTTGCGCTCGGGGGCGACTCGTCACTTTCATACTTCATAATTCAAACTTCATCCTTGCCCGAGCGCGGAGCCTTCCCATGCTTGTGCGTGTTTCCGGCCTGTCAAACCGCCTTCGATCGGCGGGAATCAACAAATTTTCGTTTGCATTCCGGAGTTCTTAGCAGGGCATGGCATTAGATCACATTCGTAATTTTTGCATCATTGCCCATATTGACCACGGTAAATCGACGCTCGCT
>JBBSDW010000186.1:0-5429 GCA_038240295.1 Kapaibacterium sp. (SeqCode) | reverse complement strand
TGGCCTCCGAAGAGAACGAAGAGATACTCAGTATCCCGAAACATTATGAAAAAGGAAAAAATGTCCTGCTCTTCGATCCGCTCGATGGATCTTCGAACATCGATGTCAACGTGACGATCGGTACTATCTTCTCTGTGCTGCGTCGAGTGACGCCGGAGCAGACCGATGGTACGGTTGCCGATTTTTTACAGCCTGGATATAAGCAGGTTGCTGCAGGTTATGCGATCTATGGTTCGTCTACGATGCTCGTCTACACTGCGGGCAAAGGCGTCTTTGGATTTACCTACGATCCATCGGTCGGTGAATTTCTGCTCTCGCATGACAACATTCGGATTCCCGATCACGGAAAGATCTATTCGGTCAACGAGGGCAACTACCATAAGTGGGATGCCGGGATGCGGCGCTACATCGACTGGGCTAAGATGGATATCGAAGAAGACGATAAGCACGCCTACAGTCTCCGATATATCGGCTCGATGGTAGCAGACGTACATCGGACGCTGCTCTACGGAGGCGTCTTCCTCTATCCCGCCGACATCAAGAGTCATAAGGGGAAACTTCGACTGTTATACGAGGCCAATCCCATGTCCTTCGTGATCGAACAGGCAGGCGGGAAAGCGACGACCGGCACCGAGCGTGTGCTCGAGGTCCAGCCACAAAAACTCCATCAGCGAACGCCGCTTATCGTCGGAAGCCCAAAAAATGTTGACGAGGTTCTGCTGCTGCTTCGCGCCGCATCGTAATTAGGCTTCGTGAGGAAGATTCGTGCAAATCACTTAAATACAAAAGGCGCCACTTCAATAGAAGCGACGCCTTTTTAACAGCCCTTGATGATAATCCGAGCCCTCAAAAGCTCTTCTCACGATCGCGCGGTGTCGGATGATTAAGTCTGAACGTCGCGGTGATCTTACGTAACAAGAGGTACATCACTCCCGCAAAAACCACAGCCACTGCCAGCGTGATAGCCACGCTTCCAGCTAACCAGTATGTCGTGGCTCTGTCCTGAGTAAGCCCATTGACGATCATCATGATTCCTGCCACAAGGAACGCCGGCATGGCAAAAGCAAACTTCTCGTGGATCTTATGATCATGCGAAAGCATGAGCCCGATCCCCGCGACTGCAAGCAAAATTCCAATTACGATCCACATAAAGTCACCTCCGAATGAGATATCTGATAAGACGAAGTGCAATTGGAGTGCCACCTATCCGATATGCAGAGGCCTACCGGTGATGACAATCAAAGAAATGACCGGTTTTTTCTGGCTTAATAGGGTCTGATTTGTAACTGAAGAGGTGGCTTCGGTGTCTCTATCCCTGCGGATGACTCTGTGCACTGATCCGCAAAATCGGAGTTTGATGGATCGTCGAAGCGCCGGCAGGCCCTTAAAAAGGGCAGCAGACCCCGCCACGGATCAAGACCAGGCTGATACGCTTCAGATCGAGTCTTTCGTTCGCGGCGAGATGACGGGCTTTAAGTTCATCTATGCACGGCACCGGCAGCGCGTCTTCTCCTATTGTCTATACTACATGTCGGATCGCGTGCTCGCCGAGGACGCATTCCAGGAAGTTTTTACCAGAGTCTTTACGCACCGCGAGCAGCTGCGCGAACCGAAGGCGCTCAAAAGCTGGCTGACGCTTATCACGCGTTCGGTCTGTTTGAATATGCTCCGGACGAGCAAGTTCACTCCGGAATTTGTACCGGTGACATCTTCCGGAGCTGCGTTATCTGCCAACGACGACGGCGATGGGCTCGAGTTCAAAGAGCTCACGATCGATCCGCGCGAAGCGATGCAGACCGACGACCTGCTGAAGCTCGCGCTCAGCAAGCTTTCGCCAATCTACCGAGATGCATTCCTGCTTCGGGAGTTCGAGGGATATAGTTACGAAGAGATCGCGAAGGTCGCCAATACGACAGTGATGAATGTGAAGGTTCGCATCACCCGAGCAAAAAAACGGCTTCGCGAATTGCTGCAGCCCTACTTCAGAAATATGGGGCAACGTTCGCGTACGGCATTTGTCGAAAATATTTCCGAAGAGCGCGAATCGCTCGAGAGCGAGCGCATAGAGAATGGATCGAAGGAATCCGTCCCGCAGCATCACGCTGAAGGACACGAAGATGAAGAAGTGTTTTACGCAAGATGAAACAGACGAATATGCAATCGAGGGGACCGATCCCATCTGCCGAGGAGCGCATCATCCAATACATGGATGGTGAACTTAACGATTCGGATTCTGCGGAGCTTTTGCACCGTGCAAGTGTGAGCCCCGAGATCCGGCAGTTACTCGCCGATCACGAGCAGCTTGCCCAGCTTTCGCAGCGCGCAATGCTCGGTGCCGCAATCCCCGCTGCACTCGAAGAACGCGTGCTCGCGCAGGTCGGCCAGCTCGCAGCAGCGAACCGGACAGCGAGCGCCGCGTTCTGGAATCAATCGTGGATCAAATATTCGGCAGCAGCATTGCTCTTGGGAGGCGTTTTGCTCAGCGCATTTCTCTTACGTCCTTCGGATTCGGCAGTACCAGCGAAACATAATCTTGCAGAGCAAGCACCGTCGCAAACACCTTCGTCACTTTTTTCTTTTGGCAATCAGGCAGTAGTCTCGGCGCAAGGTGCCGGTGATATC
This sequence comes from Kapaibacterium sp. (SeqCode), assembly GCA_038240295.1. Taxonomy (GTDB): domain Bacteria; phylum Bacteroidota; class Ignavibacteria; order Palsa-1295; family Palsa-1295; genus JABDDM01. Next base: position 2,807 of record JBBSDW010000186.1, on the reverse strand, counting down.
AAGGTCGAATCGAGATTGCTCGCCGATGAGCAACATGCACCGCGCGCCATCGCAAACATTCGAGGAGCAGCCAACAATGCTACGCACGCTTCAAGCGCTGCTCGCAGTTATACTTCGCTTCAGCATTCTGTACCGAGTAAGCATACGACAGTTTCCGCTATCAACCGAGAGTCTAAGTCACTCACTGATGTTGCTGGGATGACGCCAGCCGCCGTTAATTCCTCGGCCGTTAATTCGGCTTCCGTTAATTCTGGGAACATTGCGACGCCCGCTCCGCTTTCGACACCAACGTCAGTCGCTGCTTCGGATGAAGCCACGGTCGCACAAATTGGTTTTGTCCAAAATCGGAATGCCGTTACATCGGTCGCGCAACTGCAACGTGAGGATTCGAGGAATCTCGCGCATGTGCATCCCATCCAGTTCGATCAGCCTGCGGGCATCACCAATTTCGAACTCGGGCTTCAGACTTCGAGCGGCTTTAGTTACCCTGCAAGCGGACCGAATGTGCATCCATTCGCCGACTTCCGCGCCAACCTTACATATTTCCTCGATGATCAGAATGTTGTCGGCTTCCGTTTGACCTCCGGTCTCTTCCAGACTTCACCAGGAATTGTAAGGACGGTAACAAGCAGCGCGACCATCGTGCATGATGAAGTAACCGAACAGCGCGAACTTGCCGAAGAGCTTTATTACGGCCATCGCTTTCTTTTATCTGCGCAGTCGGGCCTCGCACTCGAGACTGCGCTCGGCGCAGGATTGATCCCGCAAGGCAACACGATCGCGCTTGAACTCGGGTTCAAACTTCCGTTCGGTGACCATTTCATGGGCACGGCCGGCTTTTCGCTCATGCGCATTCATTCAACGGCACCGCTCATGCGCGATGTCATCGCGAACGAACTCTCGAACTCCGGCAGTACGCCGGTCGTCTTCGAAGGTTCGGACATTCGCAACACGCTCAACGGCCGCATCGAATACGGATTTGCATATCGCTTCTAAGAACGCACAACGATCATGAACAGGAATATTCGAAACTGCAGGATGTATGCGAAGAGCCTTCTGCTCCTCTTCGTGCTTGGTGCGTACGCTGGGTGCGCGGCGATCGTCGATGCACCGGTGCAGCCGACGGGGCCGGTGACGGACGTTCGTTCGATCTATCTGCCGCTCACGACCGTAGGTGACACACTTCGCTACAGCCTTCGCGATTCCGATTGCAACCATCAACTTTGTTTCGTTGATACGTTCGCGATCGTGACACAAGGCCGTATCGCCGGCAACCTTGCACCCGGCATCATTCCAGCCGGTTTCGATGGCTTTCATACTACCTTTCCACATGAGGGATACGGAATGGATCTGCCGGGCGATACACTCTTCGCAACGACACAAAACGAGGCGTACAATATTTCGTACGAAGAAGATCATAGTCATCATTCGATCCTCACACATCGCTGGCTCGATCTTAAGCAGCCGATCAAGGATAGCGCAAGCTGGCAGTTTACCACCGCTGACGATGGCTCGGGCGGCAATAGCGGCCCCATCGTGCTCGCGACGGTTACGCTGTTTGATTTCACTGCGAATCTCGACGGCGTAACCTATACGCATGTTTCCGAGGTCACTTATCGCGATTCCCGCCGCAGCTCGCACGACCGTCCGCTCCAGATCAAGTGGTACGCAAAAGATCTCGGCCTCCTCCGAATGATCAACTATCTCGACGGCAATCGCATCACAGACCAAAGGCTGATCAAGCATGGTTGAGCAGTACACCCTCCAAAGCGCTTGACTCCAGAGAGTGTAGATTTCGGTTGCCCCATCGCTTAACTGTGTGCAGGGAAGCGCCGCCTTCCCTGACCACGTTTGGGCAAGTATGAAGTTTGAATTATGAAGTATGATTGGGAAGTGTCATCGTTCACTTCGCTAAAGCTCGTTCTGGATGACATGCACCAAACAATTTCTCGCTTAGGACAACACTCTCGAAGCATGTCATCCTTGGAATACTCGCAACTAGAAGAATTCAATTCGCTTCACACAGCGGACGCTGCCGCCCTAACATTCCATGAGATCCTTCACTTCGCTAAAGCTCGTTCTGGATGACATGCCCCAAAAACTTTCTCCATTTCCCGGATTCCCTGCTCCCCGTCCCCCACCCTGTTCCCTATTCCGCGTTCCCCGTTCCCTGCCTCCCGAACCCGGTATATTTGCACAGCGCCGCTTTACACACAACCGCCTACATGACGAACCTCGATTACTACGATATTTCCTCTCTGCTTAGTGAAGATCAGCGAATGGTCCGCGACACCGTGCATTCGTTCGTCGACGCGGAAGTCCTGCCTATAATAGAAGAGCATAATCAGGCGATGACATTTCCAATGGAGCTGATCCCGAAGATCGGCGCTCTCGGACTCCTTGGAGCGACGCTGCCCGAAAAATATGGGTGCGCGGGTATGGATAATATCGCATACGGACTTATCATGCAGGAGCTCGAGCGAGGTGATTCCGGCGTTCGCTCGTTCGCAAGCGTTCAAGGGTCGCTGGTCATGTATCCGATCTTTGCTTATGGCTCAGAAGAACAGCGAATGAAATGGCTGCCGAAACTTGCGAGTGGCGAGGCCGTCGGATGTTTTGGCCTGACCGAACCTGACTTCGGATCGAATCCATCGGGCATGATCACGAATGCAAAGCGTACCAAAAATGGCTTTGTGCTCAACGGAGCAAAGATGTGGATCACCAACGGCACGATCGCGGATGTTGCGGTCGTCTGGGCAAAACTTGAAGGCGACGATCTGAAAAATATTCGCGGTTTCCTCGTCGAG
>JBBSDW010000185.1:0-5517 GCA_038240295.1 Kapaibacterium sp. (SeqCode) | reverse complement strand
TTTAACTCCCCCTGGAAGGACGAGCCGTTCATCGCTGTCAATTGTACGGCGCTCGCCGAATCGTTACTTGAGTCCGAGCTATTCGGACACATGAAGGGTTCGTTCACGGGAGCCACGAGCGATAAACGCGGCAAGTTCGAACTGGCCCGCAACGGCACTATCTTTTTAGACGAGATCGGGGAGATCTCGCAGACATTGCAGGTAAAACTATTACGCGTACTGCAGGAACGTGAGTTCGAACGCGTCGGTGCCGAAAAAGCATTGCCGATGAATGCAAGGATCATCGCTGCGACGAATCGGGATTTGAACAAGGAAGTAGCGGAAGGCCGTTTTAGAGAAGATCTTTATTACCGCCTGAACGTCGTATCGATCAACGCACCACCGCTTCGCGAGCGAAAAGAAGATATTCCAATACTCGTGACGAGCCTGCTCAGGCGCATCAACGAGGAGCTTCATACGAAGGTCTCGAAGGTGAGTGAATCGGCGATGGAGAGTATTCAAAAGCACGACTGGCCCGGCAACGTACGCGAACTGGAGAATGTGCTTACGCGCGCGATCGTTCATTCGAAGTCGGATGTGATCGAATCGTCGGTTCTGCCTAACGCGCATGAGAAGGTAAAACCCGATCAGGGCTACGATTGGAACCGGTCGCTTGTCGAAGTTGAACGCGAGCACATGACAAGGGTGCTGGAAGCCGTGCACGGAAACCGCAAGGAAGCAGCGCGTATACTCGGAATATCCAAGCCGACGCTTTATGCAAAACTACCCGTCTCCGAGAAGATCTCGAAGACGGAGTAGGCTTTGCGTTGCAATCGGATTAAGGAATGTGCAATTTCTTTTTACAGTATTAGAACCCGAGTGCTGCTTCGACCATCAATCCACTGAACTGTGCGCCGTTGCGGATGTCGGAACTTGGAAAGTTCTTATACTCCTGCGTGACATATTCGGCCTTCATCATGATATTTGGCGTAAGGAAGCAGCCGACCGTGCCAACGATACGATTGATCGTTACGTCGATATTGCTAACCGGCAGCGTCGCCTTCACTGTATTGTAACGACCTCCGACCCAGAAATTTTCGGTCGCGCCGAAACGGTAGAGAACGTCACCGGCAAGTTGCGATGCCTCGCGACTCGTCGTTTCTTTGATCGTGCGGCCTTTTGCACTCTCGTAGGTACCAAAGATCTCAAGTCCGGCGTATTTAACAAAGGGATTGATCATGAACGTCGTGACGGCCTCGCTGAACCCAGGGTTAAATCTTCCGGAAAAGGCATTCTCGCTGGTACTCGCTGCTGTATTTTCGATGACAAGAAAATAGCGTGATCCCGTGCGGTCGCCCCCAAAAAGGGTACTACTTGAAGTGCTGCTCTCTTCATAGACCGAGCCCGTCAGCCGAACACGCAGATCGGAGGATAACTGTTTATCAAATCCGAGTTTTGCGTGGAAGGCTGGCTGGTATGCGTTCGGACTCTTCGTTACGCTGTCGATTCGGTTCGATGCTACGACCGTAGGGTTAAGCATTCCGTCCGTCACTCCGATCATCGCGATGATTCCGCTCGAAGCGGGATGGAAATATATTTCGCTTCCGATCTCGGTCGCGAATTCATCCATGATATAATTTTCGACGAAAGGATTGTGCATTTCATCGCCGCCATCTGCCCTGCGGAAATGTTGATCGCCATAGTCGACTTCCAGATCGCCCACTTTGATCGTGAGACTCTTCATCACATCGTTGATAAAATCGTTGTGCAGAAAAAGGAGCTTGTCGAACTGGATATAGCCGTTCTTGACCCACGTTTCTGTGTGATGACGCGAGGAGAGATAGGCCGTGAGATTCGCTCGAATGCCATCGTCAAGCTGCGCATCGACCGTGAAATTAGCCATGGCAAGATTAAAGCCGTTGGTCAGCGGATCGAGCAGGTTGGCATTGGTCGAATCCGTGGCTGATGTCCGTGCAAAGCTTGCACTGTTCTTGTCAGTGAGCGCCTGATAGTCCTGTGCAAAGGCTCCGCCGATTCTCACGTGAAGTCCTGTGAAGGGTACGGAGTCGGTTTTTGTCGTTTCAAAAATGTTCAGTCCCTGCTTGTCATTTGGGCGATAGAACTGCATCGATGGTTGCTGTGCCTGCGCATATTCAGTCGAAAGGCCGAGCAAAAGAAAAGCAATTAGAAATTTATACATTGAAGTGTTGTAGTAATTGGTGCGTCGCACTTACTTTGAGAGGACAAGTGCGAAATTGAGTGTCATTGCATCCCCGACTTTCATCGCGCCCAGCATGAACGAAGGGCGGTCGATTTTGAACTCGGATAATTTTATTGGTACGGAGCCTGTGCAACTGACGGAGCCGTCCGAGTTGATCTTCGTTGTCACTTTGCAGGCTATAGCGTGTGTAGCTCCTGCGATGGTGAGATTGCCGTTCGCATTTACAGCTCCTCCTGAAACGGTAGCCGAAGTAAGCGTGAATACGATGGTGCCGTATTGATCCGCCTTGAGCGATGAATATGCATTGTTATCCATGGCAGAGCTTTCGCTTTTCAGGTTATGTACGGGGAGTGAAAGTGTCAGTGCGCTAACCGATGTTAACTGATTCCCTGCTATCTCGAGCGTTGCGCTACCTGAGAATGCACTGGCCGTCATTGTCCAGTCATGCAGCGTCGAGGTACCCTTCAACGTCAGCGTTTTGCCAGCGATCTTGTATGCGGCTTGCGAACTTGCGGATTGGGCACTCGCAGGCTGCGAGGTTGCGGCGGGTGTTGTCGCTACTGGAGTCGCGCTTGTGGACGAGGTTGTCGACGAGGGTGTCGTCGCACCCTTTTTGCCATGAGCGGCAGTTTTGCCCAGTTTTGCCGAAGCTGTGGGGGCGGTAGCATTTGAATGCCCGGTAGCCGTTGCAGGAGTAGCGGCCGTTGGGGTCGCCGGCTGCGCGGGCGTCGGTACAGATGCTGGCGCAGGTGCTGTCGATGCTGCTGGCACCGCTACTGGCACCGATTGCGAGGAAAGTTGCACTGACGCAGGCTGCCCCGATGGGTTCACGGTCTGCACGCTGTCGCGGAGGATCGTGATCTGAGTTTCCTGTTTGCACCCAATAAAGAGCAGGCCAAAAACTACTGCTATGATATATGCTTTCATTTTGATTGTTAAATAAATTATTTCGTAAAGATCAAGTTATAGGTCAGTGTCATTTCGTCCGCGGCCTTGATGGTCCCGAAAAAGAGTGACGGCCGCGCCACGTTATAGTCCGACATCCTCAATGGCTGCGACCCACTGAACGAGACCCGCCCATCGGCTTGCGCGCACCCAGACATGTGGAGCGTGACTACCCGTGTGACTCCAGCAACCGTGAGTGTTCCAAGCGCTTGAATTGTTGACAGCGATGTCGCGGTCGGTTGTATCGTGGCCTTTGTCAGTTCAAAAACGATCAACGGATATTTGTCAGCCTTTAATGATGCGTAGGCGCTATTATCCATGAGTTGCGCATCGCCTTTCAGGTTGCGAACAGGCAATAGGAAGCGAAGCGAAGTGACCGCGGTGAGATGCGTCTCATTGTCGAAGGTCATTGTTGCCTGACCAGAAAGTCCCTGAGCCCCCATCTTCCAGTTTTTTATGGGCGTGGTTCCTGAAAGGCTGATCGTTGTTCGCTTCGATGCGTCGAGCTTATACAAAGAATCACCGAGTGTCTGCGATCTTAACGTGTGCGCCGGGATTCGAATACCGGTCGAGTAATTACTCAGCATAGCCATCGCCGCAGATGTATTTAGCGCCGCGATCAAAATTAAGATCAGTACAACCTGGTGCACAACGAACCGCACGTCTGTGCTGTGTGAAAGAAACCTTTTCATGATCTGTGTTATAGCCAACTTCCATTCCACCGGCTTGAAATGCCCAACAGGGCTATAAAAGCACAGGTGTAAGAACTGGGAGTAAGAATTCTTTACGTGTAAAGGCGAGAATATGACCAGCTTGGGTGCCTCGGCAATTCGTAATGGCACCGAATCGCCAAATTTGTTTGCTGGCATGAAAGTCCTAATCGGTTCTCAACATGAACGAAACCGAGAGGCTCCCACATGTGGCAAATGCGAACGACGGCACTCGCGTTCTTTTGATCATTGAAGATTTTGATGAGATCCGTGCCATGCTCTCAAGGCATTTCGTTCGGTTTGGCTATTCGGTTTTATCAGCCTCAACGTTTCAGGGAGCGGTTGACATCGCAGCCAATAATTTGCCCAACGCCATTATCGTCGATTACCAGCTGAGCGGGGAATCGGTGATCGAAGCCATCGTGAAGTTTCGCGAGCGTATCCCGGATTGTTATATCCTGCTTGTTGGCTGCCCCGGCAGTGCGCAGAATATCACCCTCGCCCTCGAATTAAACATCTCGCTCGAGCGCTCGAGGCGCTTCGGAATGTCCGAGATCGACCAGATCCTACTGGCCGCCCTTACCCATCTATCAGGCAGAGACAAAAAAGATCCAGACAGCTTGTCATGAACCAGGCGGCCGACCCGCACACTAAAGTGTCAATAATAAATCAAATACAACGAACATGAACAGATTAAAGAATAAAGTTGCAGTTATCACTGGCGCTTCGATGGGTATTGGTCAGGCGGCGGCAATCCGCTTTGCCGAGGAAGGTGCGATGGTTGCAGTCACCGATCTCGAAGATGCGGCAGGAGCAGCGGTAGTGCTCGGAATTCAAAAAACGGGCGGCCAGGCTGCATTTTGGCACCTTGATGTTTCGAAGGAGGCGGATGTAAAGCGAGTGATGTCCGAGGTCGCCGCAAAGTGGGGGAAGATCGACGTGCTTGTCAATAATGCAGGTATCGTCGGACCGAACAAACCTACCGACGAAGTAACGGAACAGGAGTGGGATGGGCTGATGGCAGTGAACGTCAAGGGAGTTTTCTTCTGCTCGAAGCATGCGATTCCTTTTATGCGAAAGGCTGGCGCTGGAAGTATCATCGATGCTTCTTCGATCTATGGAATTATCGGTGCAGGCGATGCACCTGCCTATCATGCTTCGAAAGGCGCCGTTAGGGAAATGGCGAAGAACGATGCGATTATGTACGCAAAGGAAAAGATCAGGGTCAATTCTATCCATCCTGGATTTATCGCAACGCCGATGGTTGAGAATTTCGCAAAAGCATCCGGCCATGCGGAGGAAGTGCGCAAAGCGCTCATAGCACTCCACCCGCTCGGACATCTCGGCGAGGCCGATGATATCGCGTGGGGAATGGTCTATCTTGCGTCCGACGAATCGAAATTCGTGACAGGATCTGAACTTGTCATTGATGGTGGATACACTGCGAGGTAGGTTTCGGGTGTCCGGTGTCGGGTGTCCAGGGATACGCCTGCGACATGATCCAAAACTTTCTGGCTGAGGGTCAACACTCTCGAAGCATGTCATCCTGAACGAAGCATTCATCGCACCAGCGAGGAATGCGGAGTGAAGGATCTCATGGAATGCCGGCCACGAGCACAATCCAATTCCCTTCCAGAGTCGGCGCTATTCGCCCCAACATTC
>JBBSDW010000184.1:0-5525 GCA_038240295.1 Kapaibacterium sp. (SeqCode) | reverse complement strand
ATCACGAGGATCGGGCAGACACTCCAATCAACTGTCGCCACGTCCTATTTATGGAGCATGAACGGCATGCCGATCATTGGCGCGACGGGTCAATCGTTTGATCCCAAACTCGCCGGCAGTTATACGGTCATGATCGTCGATTCGAATGGATGCAGCAACAGATCCACCCCATTCGCATACACGATCATAGATACCGGCGAGACAGTGATCCAAATACCGACGACGCTGGAGGCGAATCCCGGCGATCATATAGGAGTGCCACTTGTACTCCTCTCATCAAAAAATCTTGCGGCAAGCGGTGCGATCCATTATACCGCTTCGATACGGTTTAACAAAACCTTGCTTGCGCCAACTGGCGCAACGCCGCCAGGAGTTATTGTCGGTAACGATCTCGTCGTTACGATCGATGGGACAAATCCACTTAGCGCCGGTACAACATCTGGCACACTTCGAACGCTCGATTTTCTGGCCGCACTCGGCAATGACACCTGTACAGATATTTCGATCGACAACTTTATCTGGACCGATGGAAACGTTCGCGTCACGAGACAAAGTGGTCGATTCTGTTTGACAGGTGTTTGTGTGGCTGGAGGGCATTTGCGATTGATCGATCCGAATGCGAAGCTCTCGCTATCACGGTCGCATCCGAATCCGGCTACGAACACGGCGCAAGTCGAGTACGACCTCAACGAGCAGGGTGAAACCCGACTCTTTATTACTGATATTCTCGGCAATACGATGAAAGAGATCGTTACCGGAGTACAGATCCCTGGGCATTACACCGCCACATTCGATGTGCAGGTATTCGCGCAAGGTACGTATCTCTACGTTCTTCAAACCCCGAGCGCACGCATTTCACACATGATGCAGATCGTACGATGAAACAGAACACGAAATTGGTCTGCAGCGCCGCGATCCAAACGGCGCTTGCCATGTTGATGATCGTTTCGATTGCACGCGCGCAGAGCGATTCTGCGGCTCACGATCGCGCCGACCTGTTTTTACGCAATGTGAGCATTGGAGGGTTTGGCGGTGCGGATCTTAACGAATCGTTTACGAACTTTCGATATTTGCCTGGTGTACCGGCATGTTCGCCCGCGTATCAACGCGGTTCGGGAGTGAGCGGGATGGCGGGACTTGCAGCACTGATTCCTCTCGGGAGAGATCTATCGTTGACGGGCAGAGCCGGCTATACCGGGCTTGAAACGACACTTACAACCGATGAATCAACAATGATAAGCGTCGCGAGTGTTGCAACGCCTGCGACCATTAGGCATTCGGTCGCAGCCACGCTTGGGGTCGTCGGGCTCGACGCAGGATTGAGCTATCGCTTGTTCGGCAACCTCTACGTTGGTGCTTCTATCGGCGCTGGGTATCTCCTGCAAAAGCATTTTATTCAGAAGGAGACGCTCCAGCAGCCTTCGACGATTGGTACGTTCTCCGAAAACAATTCGCGTACCCGCAATCAGGTTGAGGGGACGCTGCCAGACGCTGCTTCCATCCTAACTTCCATAGCCGGTGGCATTCGGTATGTGCTTCCGCTGAACGCAAGCGGATCCCTGCATGCGATCCCCGAGCTTGCATGGTCGCAGGGGCTTACTCCGATCGTTCGAGGCATTGCGTGGAATGTGTCGAGCCTTCGCGGCGGGGTATCAATTGTTTACACACTGCCTGATCCAACACCAGACCTTAAACCAATCCTGACCTCACCACCTCCGATCGTTCTCCCGCATGTTCCTGCATTGATCGCGCAGATCCATGCGAGTGGAGTCGAGTCGGACGGGACGGAGGAACCTGCTGCAAGATTGAAAGTCGAGGAGATCTATGAGACTCGGACTTCGCCGCTCGTCCCCTATATCTTCTTTAACGAAGGTGACTCTGTTATCCCAGATCGATACGCTCGCTTAAGCGCTCTCCAGCAGTCCACGTTCTCAGTCGCAAAACTCTACGCACTCGACCGCATTTCACTTTATCACCATACCCTTAACATTGTTGGGGAACGGCTGGCCGCAACTCCATCGAGCACGATAACACTTACAGGCTGTAACGCAGGAGGGGCTGGAGAGACCAGATCACTCTCGATGGCTCGGGCTGAAGCTGTTCGTGACTATCTGACAAACGTATGGCGTTTGTCGCCCGAACGGATCAAGATCGTCGCACGTGATCTCCCACAAAATTTCTCTCCGGTTTCTGATAGCGACGGCACGCTGGAAAATTGCCGTGTAGAGATCGCGAGTTCAGAGCCATCGGTCATTGCGCCAGTACTTCTTGCTGACACGGTTCGCAGCGGCACTCCACCTCGCATCAGATTTCATCCAACTGCTATTACTGAAGCAGGGATCACGGGTTGGCGATTGATCGCTTCGCAGGATGGCACCGAGCTAAAGGTTTTTTCTGGCACAAATACGCTGCCACGCTCAATCGATTGGGATCTCAACGCTGACCAGCAGCACATTCCGCGCTCTCCAGGAAAACTCGATTACATGCTATCCGTGCAAGACTCTAGGGGTGCTAAAGCGTCCGCTGAGGACACTCTCGCCATCGAACAGTTTACACTAATCAAAAAGAAATTGCATCTGGTGAACAACGCGGAGATCGAGCGTTATAGCTTGCTTCTATTCGATTTCAAGTCGGCAGAACTAAGCAGCGCCTACGTTGAAGTTCTGCATTCGATCAAAGCACATCTTAAGCCCGGTTCGACGGTGACGGTCGAGGGATATTGTGACAGAATCGGGAATCCGCAATCAAACCGTATACTCTCCGAAGAGCGGGCAAAGGCGACCGCCAAAGAACTCGGTGCGCCGAATAGCGATGTTCGCGGTAGCAACGAACTGCTGTATGATAATAATCTCCCGGAAGGAAGGGTGTATTCAAGAACGGTAGAAGTAACAGTTCGAACCCCGGCAGAAGTCGCCCAATAGTGATTGCTACCGGCGAGATCGCTTTTCCTTTAGGATCAAAATGATCCTATCCCACAGGTAGGGATATGGAAGAATTTGTGGGCCTGAAGAAACTGCAGAACGGAGTTCCTCGACGAGAGGCCTCGCTTTCAGTTCTATCTTTATCGGATCGAACGATTGCGATTCAATCAGGAGAAGCAACCTCAAAAAAATATTTTCAGGCTCCGTACCTAGCTCCTTCAAGTAGCGCTGACGATAGGTTCGCAATGCATCGAGACGGTTGCCGACGGACCGCTGATCGTGTTGCTGAAGTAGATACAGCACATGGAGAATGAGCGCCGCTACATAATATCCCGCTTTATCCTTTGAATAGAGTGGGATGACTTTCAGGAATTCATTAAGCGCATCACCCGATTGATGGTGGAGCTGACCATTCGCAAATGTGAGATAAAGTCCAAACAAGTCCCATTTTTGAATTGGCCCCGAGCGAAAGCAAGCAGACGATCCGCTTTAGAGCAAACTCCGCCCGTCGTCCCGGCGCATTAAAGATCGGATGCTGCTCCACGAACGTCTGAGCAGATTCCGCAATGCTTAAGCTGTCTTCAAACTGCAAGGCCACTTGTGCAGCCAATGCTTCGAGCCTATAGGCGTATAATTGTAACAAAAAACTTGGATGATCCGTAGCCTCGGCTCTGACCTCCTGTGCATACTGGGCCACCTGAGCTTTCAGACCTGGCTTCTCACTTCCTGAAACAGCGAACTCAGCGATTACTTCTTCCATTCGAGCAGCCGCAGATTCAACCGCATCGAGTTTGGCCAGAACCCGCCGAAAGTCCAGTCTAAATTCCTTATGCTTTTGCCGGTTACCAGCCATAGCAGCATCCGAGCGCAATACTGTCAAGAGGACGAGCTGATTATCGAGAAATTCGAATCGCCTTGCGAGTTTCAGCGACTCTCGCGCTAGATCCGTCGCGGTTGTCCGTGCACCAAGAGACATCAGAGTCTTGACCATGAAGGCTTCTCGATTCGACCGATGTAGTGCGATCGTATACTCCGACATTTGGGAAGATTCAAGATCGAGGACGAACAGCGTATTGAGTAGCGCTTTGCGAAGGAAGTTTTTCGCCATTCCAAAGCTCGAATCCTTGGCCGACTTTCCCAAATGCGCCGCGGCATCTTCTTCCGACATGTCGAGCGACTTAAAGAGCATCACATAGTCATGCGTAGAATCCGACAGAGTTCGTTTGCTCAACACCTGGAGCCGAGTAGGAATCGACTCGGAAACGATGACAGCAAGTTGCTTCAATTCAGCCCAAACGGATTGAGACATTGGAAGATATGGACGGGGACAATAAAGTGAGTAACGTCGAAAGGATCCCCCGCCCTACAAAAATACAACTTTGTCTTACTCATGGGTCAAAAGTGTATTTGGTTTGATCGCCGAAATAGCTGAGCTTTGCAGCGACAACTTCACTGATTCGGTTTACCTGTTCTTTACTACTTGATGCCATGCTTAAAATTCTATTATTGTGTCTGTTCGCCTGCTCCTTTTCCGTTGCAACAGTTGCTGCAGCACCTCAACTTTACACCATAGCAAGCTACTCAACGCAAAACCTTGGTACGGTAACCGTTTCCGGTGCTAGCTGCAGCGCCAGCACGTCGATCGGCTCTGCAGGCAGTTACTCCGTGAGCGTTGGTTGCACGGTGACCTCAATCACGATCGACGGTCAAACGGTTACATCTCCGAATAGCGGGCCGATCACGCTCGCGAACGGCCACCAGGTGCGGATCAATTGGGAGAGCTCGGATCTCGTGGAGATTTTCGATATTTATCAAGTGAATTCGCCAATCCGCCAGTAGACGCTGGCCTGCAATGAACTCAAGACTGCTGACCTTCATCGGTTGGTGAGGGTCGCACCAGCGATTTTGTGCCTGTCGGATGATTCTGATTTTCGGCGAATGGAGCTATCAAAGCTATTTGGTAGCAGTGCTGCAACTCGCGACCGAAGTAATAAACAATTCATTATATCAGAAACGCCACAATCCAATTTGATTGCAGGAAATATGAAGAAGGTAGGAATACTCTTAGTTAAAATGCTTGAGTCGATATCGATTCGATAATGCCCACTCGTCGACACGCAACTCCGTTTAGCGAGACAAGTATTGCCTCAATTGGTGTTGAGGTGCGGGACGCGGACTTGACACTATGCCAACTGTGGAGTGAAACGGTTGATGTCGATCTGGAACGTTGTGAAAGATGGTTTGTCGCAGTTTATGTTCTCGTTGCTCACGCAAAGCGCAGTATGCTGAGGATAAAGCAGATGAAGAAACTAACATCCCTAAACCTGCGAGTACTATTCCTCGGTGGAATTTGTGCAATCATTGTTGGTAGTGACGCGAGAGGTCTGGCTCAAGGTATTGCCACGGTTCAGGATGATTATAAGTCTAAGACAATAATACAGGCCAACGTATTAGACTCAATGGCCAGGGACACAACTCCGAGGCTGAGCGAAATTACATTGAGGCGAGTGTTTGCCCTTAAAACAGGTCTATCTTCAATCATCAATGACGTCGATCTCATCGAAGCATTTAATGCCAACGAACTCAGACATGAGCAGGAAAGGT
>JBBSDW010000183.1:0-5623 GCA_038240295.1 Kapaibacterium sp. (SeqCode) | reverse complement strand
TGATTTTCGCTTGGAGATGGAGGGCGTTCTGAAATCGTGGGCCGTGCCGAAGGGGCCTTCGCTCGACCCCTCTATCAAGCGTCTTGCCATGATGGTCGAAGATCACCCTGTCGACTATCAACATTTCAGTGGTAAAATTCCCGAGGGAAACTACGGCGCAGGTGAAGTCCGGATCTGGGACAAAGGGACGTATGAAATGATCGGGGAAGGCGATGGCGTCTCGCAGATAAAAGCCGGGAAGCTCACCTTCATCATGAAAGGCAAGAAGCTCAAGGGCGAGTTTCACATGGTACATACGCATGGGTATGGCAGCGATAATTCATGGTTGTTGTTTAAGCATGTGGACGAGTACGCGAAACCGGGCTGGGAGATCGATCAGCTTCTCCCCTACGGCTCGAACAAAGAACGGAAAGAACTTGAGGAAGCAAGTTCGCTCGATAAACTCTTAGGCAAGAAAAAGCCCGCGGCGAAACGAGCAGTAGGCAAAACGCGACGAACCACCGCGAAAAAATCGACGCCGAAATCCGCCCAAAAAACCCCATCAAAAGCGCCGGCCAAAGCATTGAGTTCGAAAGCTGATGCGGTCAGGAAAAAGAAGAGCGCATGAAGAAGAAGGTCGCACTACCCGAGCGCGCCCGAAAGGCCCCGATGCCGCGCGAGTTGGAGCCGATGAAGGCGACGCTCGTCGATGAAGCGTTTTCGAAGCCTGGCTGGATATTCGAAAACAAGTGGGACGGCATTCGGACGATCGCCTTCATCAAAGCGGGGAAAGTAAAGCTTCTTTCGCGTAATAAAAAGGAGATGACGCTGCGATATCCGGAAATGAAGGATCTCGCCGCCCAAGTGGAGGCCGAGGATGTAGTGCTCGATGGCGAGATCGTGGTTCTGAATGCGAAAGGCTCCGTCGATTTTCATTTGCTCTCTTCGCGATTTGGAGTGACAGATCCCGAAGAGATCAAGCGCCTGCAACGCTCGCAGAAGATCGTCTACTTTGTATTCGATATCGTCTATTGCAATGGTCACGATCTGAGCGCTGCCCCTTTGCTCGAGCGCAAGGCCGTGCTCAAAAGCATCATGAAGCAGACCCCCTATTTCAAGTTCACTCCGCACACACCAACCAAAGGCGAAGACTTTTTTAAGAAAGTCGAAAAAGCAAAAGGCGAAGGCATGATCGCGAAGCGTGCCGACAGCCCCTATCAGCAAAAGCGATCGCAGGATTGGCTTAAGATCAAGACGCAGATGCGTCAGGAAGTTGTCATCGTCGGGTATTCAGACCCGCGCGGCAGTCGCGAGTATTTTGGTGCCCTGGAGTTAGGTCTCTATGAGGATGGCGTGCTTCGTTCGATCGGTCAGGTCGGCACCGGGTTCTCGCATGAATCGCTAAAACAAATCTATCAAAAGATGAAGCCGCTTGCGTCCAAAACACAGACTGTGGTTGACGATGGCAAACGCCGCAACGATGTTCACTGGATCAAACCGAAACTTGTCGGCGAAGTCCGCTTCTCCGAATTCACTCCCGATAGAAACCTGCGGCATCCAGCATTCCAGGGACTTCGGGAGGATAAAAAACCTCAAGATTGCAAATTCGAAATTCCGAAAGCAACGGCAGCCGTCGCAAAAAAATCGGCATCTAAAAAATCAGCCCCGGCAAAAAAAGAAAGCGCACTCAAACGTCTCGTGAAGCGATGAGCAAGACCACAGCAAAACCAAAAGCCAGCAGCGCGCTGGCAAGATTGACAAAATCCAAGACTCCTTCGAAGAATCCTTCGAGAACTTCATCGAAGACAAAAACCGCTTCGAAGGCTTCGGAGAGATCAAGCGCCGGCGTTGTATCAGCCGAAGATTTCTTCGAGGAAGAAGAGCTTCACGGCGACCGGATCGTGAACGTTGAAGGCAACAAACTGAAGTTTACGAACCTGCATAAAGTATACTGGCCCAAAGAGGGTTACACGAAGGGCGATCTGCTTCGCTATTACTGGTTCGTCGCAAAGTACATGCTCCCTTATCTCAAAGATCGGCCTGAGATTATGCGGCGCTTCCCGAACGGCATCAATGGCCCATTCTTTTATCAGCACGACCTCGAAGATCCGCCGCCGTTCGTGCGCTCGCATACAGTCCGTTCGAGCGACGGCAGCGACGTTCGGTATGCGTTGGTAGACAATGTTTCAAGTTTGCTTTATATCACAAATCTCGGCGCGATCGCGCAAAATCCATGGCACTCACGATTAGGCTCGCTCGATAAGCCAGATTATTTCGTGCTCGATCTCGATCCGGAAAAGGGTGCTTCGTTCGACGTCGTTCGAGAAGTCGCGCTTGAGGTCAATAAGCTATTGAAGGAGCTTGGTCTTGTCGGTTATCCCAAAACTTCAGGTTCAACCGGCCTCCATCTTTTTGTGCCGATCGCCACGAAATACTCGTATGATGAAATCGTAAAAGTGGGTCGATATATCGCTTCGACAGTTGCGCAGCGTAATCCGGCGATTGCAACCGTCGAGCGCATGACAAAAAATCGCAAGAAAGGTCAGGTCTATGTCGACTTTTTGCAGAACAGCGAAGGCAAGACGATCGCTGCTGTTTATTCTGCGCGTGAAAAACCGGGAGCAACAGTCTCCGCGCCGCTCACGTGGGCTGAGATCAAGAAAGGCGTGAAGCTTCTCGACTTCACGATCCAGACGATGCCCGCACGGCTTAAAAAGAAGGGCGACATTTTTGGAGAAGTGCTGAAGAGCAAACAAAAGCTCGATAAGATATTGAAAGAGTTGCGATAGGTTGCTTGATAAGGCTATATTTGTGTTCGACTACAACCTAAACATCATGCCCAAATCTCTACCGCTCGTTCTGCTCTTCCTCGCTTCTTCATTGACTGTTCGCGCGCAGAATAACCCTTATGTCCCGAGCGGCTCCATCGGGTCGACGAGCACGCTGTCGCCTTACGCTACACCGACCTCGGATGCCTCTCGTCCACTCCCGACGCTTCAGCCGCTTGATTGGGTTGGCAAGCGATTTATCTTTTTGCCGTCGCCCAAAGAAACGCGGCAGTATGCCTACAACGATTTCCAGCCAGCGCTAGCTTACAATAAATATGTTGGTCGCATCGCAAAGGTCGAATCGATCACCGGCCCCGATTTTGGAAGAAGCGACCAACCGTCTGCTGTCAATCTTGTCATGGAAGACAACGGTGAACGTCTTCACACAAATTGCATCTGCCCCAAAAATCAGGTCACGCTCGGCGGCCTTGGGCTCCTCGATGATATCGACCGCACAAAGGCGAAATATCTTGGCCAGACAATGTGGCTGCAACGACTCGCCTCGTCGCTTGAAGTCTATGACGCGGCAACGGACGAAACGCATACGATTGAACTCAAGAAATACGCGCAAGTCATGGTCAAAGATGTGGTCGCCGGATCTTCGAATCTCTCGCCTGTTCGCTTTATTCTTCGGACGCCGGAAGGAATCGAGGGCTACATGGATGTGAACATGAGCAACACGAATCCGGGAATCACTTCCCACCAGTTCCATTTCGAGGACAAATTCATGACAGTCGATCCACGAAAGAACTGGAAGTACGCGGATAAAACCTGGGTCGCGATCGAACGAGGCGAAGTCGGCAATGGCATGACGCCGGAGCAGGTAAAGCTCGCATGGGGCGATCCTGAAACGATCACAAATCTTGGCAGCAATATGGAGTGGCACTACAACTCCGGCTCCGTGATCAAGTTTGAGAATGGTGTTGTGAAATCCGTGGGAAACTAAGCGACGACTTTTTGGAAGATAAGACTTGAGGAGATTACGTGAAGTGATGACTTTTGCCGATGTGGAATGAAGTCGCTGTTTCTTCTCTTTATCATAGCTGGAATTAGCTCTACGACCTATTTCCCATATACTTGTTTGCCATAGACCAAATTGCTCTCTATGCTCTTTTCGCGAACTGCCCGTTTCTCTTTCGCCGCTGCTTTTATCTTTTTGTTTTATAGTCAAGTCGCTCGCGCTCAAGAGGGCTTCGAGCATTTCTCGGTTGATGCGCATGGCGCCGGTGGTGCCTATACAACGCTCTCGCAGGGAGTCGATGCGATCGGCCTCAATCCCGCATTGCTTGGGTACGAACAAGAGCACCATCTCCAGATATCCGTCATCCCTCTGACGGCATTCGGGATCGATGCCGGCTCGAGCTTTCGGAATGTCAGCGCACTCAGCAGCGTATTCGCGAAGACCGATAGTTTCGTGTCGAGCAATACGAGCGAGCATGTTGTCGATCTACTCTCCAATGGCAAGCTCTCTGGCCGCGCCGATGTTGAAGTATTGGCCGCGTCGCTCTATGTGCCGAATGTTGGCGGGTTCGGTCTTGCCTGGACGACGCACGCGGGAGTTCGCACCGATCTCGACCAGAAATTTCTCGACATCTTTCGTCACACTGAAGCCAATCTGCTTCAAGGCACCGACACAGCGCAGAACTTCGACCTTCAGGCGCAATGGTACAATGAATATTCGGTATCCTATGGCCGGACGCTCATCCATCATGACCTTTCGGACACGAGCGAAGCGGTGATCGGGTCGTTTGCGATCGGTGGTGCGATCAAGTATATTACGGGTGTAGGCTATATGCGTCTCGATCCGGGCAATTACGTCTCGATCAGCCATGGCAATAACAGCACGATCATCAAGACGAGCTACGCCTTGCAGTTCGCCTATCCGGATCAATTCGATCCTACGAAAGTACCCAATCACTTCGATCTCTCGTTTCTTTCAAGTTCTACGGCTGGTACCGGATACGGCATCGATCTCGGAACGCACCTCGGACTTTTTCGCTCGAAGGATGGTCACGATGCGTTGAGCCTCGCAGCGAGTGCAACGGATCTGGGATCGATCACATGGACGAAGAACACGCAGGTTCGCCGAGCCGATACGACGATAACTGTCGATCAGGCCGGCACGCTCAGCAATGTAAATGTATTGCTTGCGGGCCTTGCCGGGAAACTCTCGAATGTCTCTTCATTCACTTCCCCGCTTCCGGCAGTACTTCGCATCGGAGCCGCGCTCGATCTCGATGCAATTGGGATTTCGCTGGCGGGCACAGACATGACATTTGCAGCAGAATACGCCAACGGTATAACAAGTATTGTCGGCAGCACAAAGAACGCGCGCATCGGCGGCGGTGTGCTGCTCGATCATCCCGGAAATGTGTTCTCGCTTCGAGCGGGGCTTGGGTTTTCTACGCAGGCGGGCGTCAACGAGATCACTCTCGGGCTTGGTACCTCGATCCTCAACCGCGTCAATATCGACGTCTCGACCGCAAAGTTCAATGAGTTGATCGGCACGAGCGGAAGTCTCGAACTCGCTTTCAGCCTGCGGGTATTGCTGCTCTGAGAACGAACTGTTCTCGTGTGATAACCATTGGTTTTGCACACCCCGCCTTTTTGCCTCTTAACTATCTCGCTCGTAGGTGCGTTAGTGAGTCGTCGGGGAGGTTTGCACTATCTTAAGTTTGCCGGCGAATTCTGGGATGAAGGTTAGAATGTCCGGCGCGCTGAGCTTTGTCGCGTCGAGAAATCCCCAGGTTGCGCCGGCATCGCGTGAGATACCGATGAGGAAGCCCGTTGTCGAGATGGGAGTAGCGCTTCCCTTT
>JBBSDW010000182.1:0-5637 GCA_038240295.1 Kapaibacterium sp. (SeqCode) | reverse complement strand
TTTGGGCGGAAATCAATGATAATGATTCGGATACCGAAGGAGAATTTTACACCGCTGAATCGAAGACGAATGCAGCGTTCCGAATTTGGCTTTGCTGTTGATACTATCGTAGTAGAGAGTCAGGATGGGTGCGAAATGCCTCCACATTTTACATCATTCGCTTCGTAGCCTTTTGCCAAGTTTTCAAGATCACAT
Source organism: Kapaibacterium sp. (SeqCode) (assembly GCA_038240295.1). GTDB lineage: Bacteria > Bacteroidota > Ignavibacteria > Palsa-1295 > Palsa-1295 > JABDDM01. The sequence goes on along the minus strand of JBBSDW010000182.1, from coordinate 5,442 downwards.
CGGGCAATTCGAGCACAACCTCGAATTTTTGGGCTACTTCGATTCTGCTGATTCTGAGTTCCAGGATTGGCAGGTTACGGTGTGCCTTTACAGCGCCCTCCACCTTATGAATGCACATCTGGCTCAGAGTGCTCACCACTTCCGATCGCATGGAGGCGTTGAAGCCTTCATTAACCCCTCCGGGAAGTGGGCGTCGAGACGAATCGACCAGACAACCTTCAACGCCTATAAGACGCTCCAAAATTTATCCAGGATCTCGCGATATTTAGCAAATCTAAGCGACCCGAGTAATTCTTCGAGTTCCCGCATTCGACCGCGCCATGTTCGCAAGGCGATCTTGAATCTTAGTGTTGTGATCGCTCACTTCAGCGCGCTGTATCAGCTGACTCCGAAAGTGACTAAGGAGCACTGCTCAGAATTTTCGAGAACGGAGACAATTCCATATTTGAGATTGTGTGGACCACTTGAAGCGTACCACGGAAATTTATTCCTGAGTGTGGGTTGAACCTCGAACGTGGTTTCGCACTCTAATTTCCGTGGGTTAACAGGCCTTCCTTCGAACTTCGAGTAGCTGAGTTGACGTTGTAAGCTCTGAAAATATTTTTCCGAACGACGCCCCAGATTCATGACCGAGACCCTTCACGCTGCACTTCAGAAGCATTTCGGTTATTCCGAATTTCGGCCGCTCCAGGAAGAGATCGTCAACTCGCTGCTGGCTGGCAAGAACGCCTTTGTCCTGATGCCGACGGGTGGTGGTAAATCGCTGTGCTATCAGCTTCCGGCTGCGGTAAGTGATGGGGTTACGCTGGTGGTAAGTCCGCTGATTGCGTTGATGAAGGATCAGGTCGATCAGCTGAATGCCGCAGGGATTTCCGCAACCTTCCTCAATAGCACGCTAAGCGGGCAGGAAATGGACCAGCGAATGGGCAATGCTCTTGCCGGCAAATACAAGCTTATTTATGTTGCACCGGAGCGGCTTGTCAATGGAAGCTTTCTCGCATTTCTCGACCGGGTAAAACTTTCCCTCGTTGCCGTTGATGAGGCGCACTGTATCAGTGAATGGGGGCATGATTTTCGAGCCGAGTATCGCAAGCTCTCGCTGATTAAAGAGCGCTGGCCGAATGTGCCGCTTATTGCAATGACCGCCACAGCCACCTCTCGTGTGCAGGAGGATATCCTTCGTCAACTCCATCTGGGCGGGGCAAAGACATTTCGCGCGAGCTTCAACCGGCCGAACCTCCACTATCGCGTTCTGCCCAAACGCAAGCAATTCGACGAGCTTGTCACGTTTCTTAATCGGCACAAATCGGAATGCGGGATCGTCTATTGTCTATCGCGTGATGGGACGGAACAACTCGCAAAAGCGCTGCAACAGCAGGGTTTTCGAGCGATCCCTTATCACGCCGGACTCGAACGCGATGCGCGATCGCGCAATCAGGAAAAATTCAGCCGCGACGAAGTAGAGATCGTTTGCGCGACGATCGCCTTCGGAATGGGTATCAATAAATCGAACGTACGCTACGTCGTTCATTATGATCTCCCCAAGAATCTCGCCGGTTATTATCAAGAGACGGGTCGCGCGGGCCGGGACGGGCTCGATGCCGAATGCCTTCTTTTTTTCAGCCTCTCCGACCGCGTGAAATTGCTCCGATTCATCGACGATATGTCGGATGATAAAGAGCGCATTCATGCCCGGAAAGAGCTTGACCTTATGGTGGGCTTTGCACAGTGCGAAGACTGCCGGCGTGCGAAGTTGCTTGCTTATTTCGATGAGGCCTTCAACGAGCGTCCTTGTTCGGGCTGCGATAACTGCTCGGATCCGACATCGCAGAAAAAATACGATGTTACGAGGCAAGCGCAAATGTTTCTCTCCTGCGTGCTTCGTGTGAACCAGAAATTTGGCGCGGGGCATGTCATCGCGATCTTGCGCGGCTCGGAGAATCAGAAGGTGATTGACTGGAGGCATGACCAGCTGCCGACCTATGGCGTTGGCAAAGAATATTCGCAAAGCGAGTGGAAATGGGTCGCGGCAGAATTGCACCGGCTCGGTTACATCATGCAGGATCACGAACAACACGGAGTGATCCGAGTTACCAGTAAGGGTATCCAGTCGCTTAAAGACCGCGAGAAGGTCGAGATCAATATGCCGGCGAAGGGCGAGGGCGTTCGAATAAGGTCCGGCAATGAAGGCGAAGGGATTCACGAAGAGCTGTTCCAGCGGCTGCGTGAAATTCGAAAAGAGATCGCGGTGCGCGATGATGTTGCGCCCTATGTTATTTTCCACGACAAAGTGCTGCGAAGCATCGCTGCCGGATTGCCACTAACGCGGGATGCGCTGCGGGACATCACGGGAGTTGGCGATATCAAAGCGCGGCGCTACGGCGAGAAAGTCCTGATGGCGGTCAAGCACTATACCGATGAACACGCTGACGCCAAGCCGATCCCGTTCGAATTGGCGAAGTTTCCGGAGATCGGACGGCCTGTCGACGGTGCCTTCCAAACCAAATCATTCCTCGATCGGGGAATGACCCTCGAAGAAGCGGCGAACACGACCGGCATCACGCAGGGCACGGTGGTTAAACACGTTACCCAACTCATCGCTGCGGGTGACGAAGCGCTCTTCAAGAAACTCGTACCTCCCGAACGTCACAAACTTATGCGCGATGCGTTTGAAAGCCAGGGCTGGCAGTTCCTAAAGCCCGTACTCGATCACTTGATCGAGAATCATAACGGTGCAACGTTCACCTACGACGAACTTCACTTCATACGCGCCTATGAAGTTTGGAAAGCAAGTTCGTCCTCACAATCGCTTTAGCGTACCACTAACTTCTTTGTGACCGACCACGCATTAGATGCGTTGCTCATGCGTAAATAATAGACGCCGGCATTCTGAGGAGCATTAAGCGCTATCTCGTTCTTGCCTTGTCGCACGTTAATTTTTGAGAGACTGCCAACACTCCGTCCAAGCAGATCGTAGAGTTGCAACTCTGCAACTATCGCAGTTGTCGAATTCAGTTCAAGGCGTAACGTCCCTCCTCTCCCAGAAGGAACGGGATAGAGATTTACTTCGGGCAACACGGCGGTGGCTTCAGTAACTGCATTCGTGATGACAGTAACGTGCGCAAGATAATCCCCTTCTCCGCCAACGCAAAGATGCACAACACCTGTGTCGAGTTGCAGATCAAGCTGTTCGAGATAGACCGTCGTAGATCTCGTATTGGACGAGAGCGCCGTGAACTTTGCATTTCCAAGATACAATGAATCCCCAAGCTTTTCCAGGTTCACATTATTCTCGGTAACCGTGAGCCCTCCTGGCGTGACTGTCGCGCTTCCGATGACCCAACCTTGTCGAGGCGTCACAAGTGAGGTCGCCATAGAATTGGACATATCGATCAGCGATCCGGAATAGGTTAAACGATAGGTGATGCTGTGCACGGTGAGTAAATTCACCGCGAGCGCCGGCGAGAGATGCGCGGCAACCTTGATGGTTACCGGATCGCTAGGCAGCGCCTGGAGCGTGCCATCCGGGAAACTCGAGACACCCTGCATTGCAAACCCTTTTGCAGTCAAGGCGATCATCGTGTCATGTACCACCGAACCGACCGTATAACTGATATGCAAAACTGCAGTGTCGCTACGCGTGCCTAATCCCGCATAACCGACATGAATCGGCTCGGAGTTAATAAAATTCTGGCCAATGTTCGGATCGCCGATCAGGAAAAAATTGCTGCTGCCGGTGATCGAAACGTCCTTGAGCTTTGCGATCGTACTCGAACACGAAGTAACGATCGCTTCGATCGAGGTATCGACCTCTGCGCAGGAATTTGCGCGGAGCGTCTGTACGAACGGATTCGAAAAAGCGAGCGGCACATCCTTCGACGTTACCGGTGAGCCGCCCGAATTCATCGTTCGAAAGATCGAGCCGTTCGAATCTGCGGCAAGCAGAATGTTGTCGTCGATCGCACAGAGATCGCGTGTGTCCGGCGGAGCGCTCGGACCGCCGATATTTTTCCACGTCGACCCGCGATCGGTCGACCGTTGAATCCCATCGGCACATGTGCCCATGTAGAGCGCATTTGGCGTCACGGCCATCGACGCGTTGTAATACCTGACAACGTGCGGCGCGCCGAGCGACCACGTTGCGCCTACGTCGCTTGAAGTATAGAGTTGGGCAAAGCCATCCGTCTGAACATAGACTTCTTCGTTCACGACATAGATCCTGTTGCCATCGCATGGATCGGCGACGAAATTATAACAATCGAATTTCGTATAGCTTGGCTGGATATTCCACGTCTGACCGAAATCGGTGCTGATGGATATTTCCGCGTGACCCGTCCCAGAAAGAAGTCCAAGCGAAGCAAGCGCGCCACTCTTCAGCATGCGCGTCATTGCTCCAAAACTCGCGAAGCTGTAATTGGTCCATTGTTGACCGCCGTCAGTTGAGGTGTTGACAGTCGCCGTGTTCGTCTGCGTCAGAAAAAGATCGTTCGAAGTCGGACCAAAACCAGCCGCGATATAGCTCTGGCCAACCTGCCCCACCCCTGTCCAGGTAGCTCCCTGATCTCTCGTGATGAACGCTCCTGTGTTCGTAGCTACGAGACCGGTAGACGCATCGTAAAACTCGATATCGTAAACATGCCCGGGAATCGGAAGCGGAGATTTTTGCCACGATTTTCCTGAGTCGAGAGAAAAATAGAGATTGAACAGGCCTGCCCACACGACCCCATCCTTGAAGGTCATCGATCCATATTCATCGAGATGGCCCAGCAAATTCGGAGCAACATTTTGCCATTGCGCATACGCCGACAAAGCGTTCGACAGCACAAAGGCGAGAAGTAACAGGACGATGGTCTTACATTTCATGCGAACCCTCTGTTGAGCGGCTTCCGGAGGCAACAGTCAGTGAATTAGTTAATCGACAACTCTCTTTCAAGAATACACGTAGCTCGCCATAAAGTTACGCATTCTGCGACGAATGTGGACAAAATAAACCGTAGCCGCCGAAATGCGGGGCATGGAATTCTCCCCTGTCGGTTCCGGTTGTCCCCTCATCATAACGATCCATCAATAGAAGCACCCATGAAGCCCAAAGCTCCCGTCACCTCCTATACCGATCATCCCGATTTTGAATGGACCGGTAGTGATGCGCTGCTTGGAACAAGCAAGGCGCTCACCGCTTATAATTTTCCGAAGGATCTGCGGAGACTCGGCGGCGAATTTTCGGTCGAGGCAAATGTCGATCGGCTGCTTCGGTTTTTCTTATTCGAGCGCATGACCCTTCGGGCGATCGCAGGATGGGCAATGGGTACTCCGGAATTTGAGGTAAAGGTGGAATACGGACGGCATATATACTGGCATGCCGATGCCGGAATGAAGCTACGCATACGTCTTACAGAACTTCGAACCAGCGAGGAGACTACCGATAAATATGCTTCGAAAGAG
>JBBSDW010000181.1:0-5658 GCA_038240295.1 Kapaibacterium sp. (SeqCode) | reverse complement strand
CTTTATTCACAATTCGTCGCCAATCTCGCTTCCAGAACAGTCCAAAATGTCATCCTGAAAGTAGCGAAGCGAAATGAAGGATCTCATGGAATGCACGGGGTCAAACCCAACAGTGTACTTGGGCTCCCCTCATCCCCATGGTCGGGCAAGTTTGAAGTTTGAATTATGAAGTATGACGGGGTTCTGGTCAAACCCGACCATATCGGCTGTTGAAAACAAACCACTTAGCTCGCGTGTAAGCAAACTTTATTCACAATTCGTCGCCAATCTCGCTTCCAGAACAGTCCAAAATGTCATCCTGAAAGTAGCGAAGCGAAATGAAGAATCTCATGGAATATCGTGGCTGGGATGCTCGGCAGCGCTGCGGCGTTGGGTTCGTAAAATCTCGCTCCAACCCCACGCTTCCGCGTGGGGTTATGTATGGACGGCCGCGCTGCGGCGTTGGAACGAGATGCTTTGTTGCGGTCGGAGCATATAAGACATATTTATAGTCGGTTTCGTTCCCGCGAACACCACGAAAACCTCACCGTTCGATCACCACCATTCGGCTCACTACACTCTTCGCGTCGCTGACTCGCAAAACATAATTCCCGGCCGCTACTCCCGACAAATCGACGCCATCCTTCCCTTCAACCCCGATTGAGCGTGGGACGGACGTCCCGTCCGTCTGGTGGGGTGAGTACAATTTTTCTCGAAGTGGGATGAATCTTTGATCGATTCCGCCTGAGGTGTTTGATGCAATTGGATTTGCATTCCACTTGCCCCACCACACGGTCGGGACGACCGTCCCACGCGGGGATTTACTAAGATGCGTTGCTTGGTTCTGTTTCTCTGGTAGTTTTGCAGGTATGAAATTGACTACGCCGAGAGGGAGACTTGTTGAGGTTGGGGGTGCTGCGCGATTGACTGTGCTGGCGGGGCCGTGTCTGGTCGAATCTGAGGAGCTGCTTGAGGAGGTCGCGAACGTGCTCGTTGGGATCGCGGCAAAGCTTCCGATCGACTTTATCTTTAAGTCATCTTACCGTAAAGCGAATCGAACTTCTTCGCAAAGTTTTACCGGGATCGGTGATGATGCCGCGCTCGAACTGCTGTCGAAGATCAAGCAAACGTTCGATCTACCGGTCGTTACCGATATTCACGAGCCTGCTGAAGCTGCCGTTGCCGCGAAGGTCGCTGATGTATTGCAGATACCGGCATTTCTCGCTCGGCAATCTTCGTTGCTCGAAGCAGCGGCAATGACGGGAAAGATCGTTAATATAAAGAAAGGCCAATTCATGTCGGCCGAGGATATGAAATTCGCGCGGGAGAAAGTGATCGCGTCCGGTAACGAGAATGTGCTGCTTACCGAGCGGGGTACGTTTTTCGGGTATGGCGATCTTGTCGTCGATTTTCGGTCGATCGAGATCATGCGGGGGTTTGGGTCGCCGGTGATCTATGATGCAACGCACTCGATCCAACGTCCGAGTCAGAATGGGAAGTCGAGCGGTGATAGGAGATTTTTGCGGCCATTGCTTCGTGCGGCGATGGCGGCTGGGGCCGATGGGCTTTTTATCGAGACGCATCCCGACCCGGCGAGGGCAATGAGTGATAAGGATTCGCAGCTGCCGCTTCATGAATTGGAAGCTGTGCTTGAAGAAGCACTCGCGATCCGCCATGCGGTGCAGCGGGGACGGGGAACCACCCCCCAACCCCCTCCTTCAAAAGGAGGGGGCTTTAATATCGCCCCTCCTTCGAAAGGAGCGGGCTTTTAATCTACTATGGCTTTTCCTCGCCCGCTCTCCTTGTTTGAAGCTGCTGTCGTCGACCGGCTTTTGCCTGAGGCAAAACTTGGTTACGCAGCTTATCGCGAATTTGCTTTGACCTCGATAGTGATCGGCGAAGGGCGCTGGGGTGCGGGTGATCTCATACTCGCAAAAGTCCAGGCGTCAATCGATCTTACTGCAGGTATGACTCCCGTCGTGAGCTTTGGCGAGATCGTTGTGTTGCTCGAAGGCAGTCAGCTCGAAGTTACGGTCACGATCAACGAACCGCAGGACGATCAGATGGAAGTGCAATTTTCGAGCGACGCATCGATGGAGTCTCTGGCGAATGTAAGGATTGCGAATGTTTGGTCTATTGCCGATTGGTCGCCAAAAAAGCAAGCCGCCGTTCGCGAGATTAACCTTTCAGATTCCTCCCATCAAGTCCGATACGTTTTTGCCATCGATCCAACGAGAAGAATGCTTTGGCTCCATCATTCGGCATCGGGATTCAATCAGCTGATCCCCGTGACGGGATTCTATGAATACCTGTTGCGTTCTCATCCGCCGAAGGATAAGAAGGCCCCGCTTAATGCGCGAGCTTTTTTCGCCGAAGTACCGACTCTGACCGATGAAATGTTACGAACCGCACTTTTGCATTACAATGCCGAAAACCGAAAATTCGATGCGTCGATGATCGCGATCGAACAAGCAGCACCATTGGGATTTCTCGATCGGCTAAAGCAAAGGTTCGTTGGAAAAAATGGCTGAAGCAAAAAATTACATCGACATCGCACGACGCACGTTCGAGATCGAGCAAACCGCGATACAGAATACGTTCGCCGCGCTGGATGTCCAGGCGTTCGCGCATGCATGCGATATTTTGCTCGAATGCAGTGGACGTGTGATCGTTAGCGGCATGGGAAAGTCCGGTCACATCGCACGTAAAATCGCTTCGACGCTTGCCTCGACCGGCACTCCCGCAATTTTCCTTCATGCGGCCGAAGCTGCGCATGGCGATATGGGGATGCTCATGCCGCAAGATGTGGTGATCATGCTTTCGAGAAGTGGTGAATCGGAAGAACTCGTTCTTCCAGCATTGCAGCGGCACAATGTTCCGATCATAGCCATCACAGCCGATGCGAATTCGAAGCTCGCGAAAGCTGCAAAGAAATCGGAAGGCGCTGTCCTCGTGATCGCGATCAGCGAAGAAGCATGTCCGCTCGATCTTGCTCCGACGGCTTCAACGACAGCTTCGCTCGTAATGGGCGACGCACTCGCAATGGCGCTACTGAATGCACGCGATTTCACCGCGCACGATTTTGCCCGCCTCCATCCTGCCGGAGCGCTTGGACGCCGGCTCACGCTGCACGTTCGCGATCTGATGGTTCAAGGCGAAGACCTGCCTATCGTCCGCGAGGATTCGGACTTGGCATCGACCATGATGGAGATGTCCCGCAAGCGGCTGGGCGCTGCGTGTGTCCTTAACGATAGCGGTGAGCTTGTCGGTATTATCACAGACGGAGATCTCCGAAGATATATCCAGTCGCATCCAGAGTTGAACACATCAGTGGTTGCGGCAAAAGATGTGATGACGAAACATCCACGCTCTGTTGAAAAAGATGTGCTGGCCATCGATGCCCTTCACACGATGGAATCGGATCCGAAAGTAATGCACCTTGTCGTTCTTGATCCTGCAAATCATCTCGAAGGCATCATCCATCTGCACGAGATCGTCCGCGCCGGAATAAGTTGATGCGCAAAGAATATTTTCTGCTGCCGTTACTAATGCTTTTGCTCTCATGCGCGCAAGAAGATAAGGTGCAGCCTGGTGTGACCGAAGTCACCAAGGACATCCCTTCGCAAGTGAGCTTCAACACCTCGATGCGTTTTACGACGGAAGGCAGGCCGCGCGCCGTGCTGCACGCCGGACGCATTCGCACCTACGATGCGCAGCGGCTCACACTTCTTGATTCGAACGTGCATGTCGATTTCTACGATCAGAAAGGATTTCATTCGAGCCAAATGTTTTCGAAGTCGGCGAAGATCAACGACGCAAATAAAAATATGACGGCCTATGAGCACGTTCATATCGTAAGCGATTCGGGGACGATCGTCGATACCGATTCGCTCGAATGGAATAATCAGGCGCAAACACTCCACTCGGAAGCAGCGGTGAGGATCGCGGAAGCAAATGGCCGCATCACTACCGGCATCGGTTTCGAATCGGATCAGAATCTTTCGCACTATCGGATCCTCCATCCGATCATCACGGCGCCGAAGGATGCGCTCGGAACTGGCTCGGCAACGACATCTTCGAACGCTACCAATGCGCCGCAGCCATCGCTTCCACAAACAAATTTCGGTTCGCCCAATAGTCCGCTATTTCAGCCGACGCCTAAAAGTGATTCCGTAAGGCCAGTGAAGAGCAAACCAGACTCGAATCAGGCGCGCTGATGCATTTCAATTCGGCGCGCAGATAAAGAAGTATTTTCGCACCCCGCTTGAGCACGATCATCACATGCGTGTTCGGCGAGAACGTTGTTTTTTGCACATGCTCGCTCCTATGAGCATGCCCACATTTTCTGTTTCTCAGACATACAATGTCGAATATTCTCGCTGGCCTTAATCCGGCTCAACTCGATGCGGTAAAAAATGCGAACGGCCCTACGATGATCGTAGCTGGGGCCGGCAGCGGAAAAACGCGCGTACTGACCAACCGGATCGCATTCCTGCTGCAGGAGCATAACGTAAAGCCATGGGAAGTTCTCGCGCTGACGTTCACGAACAAGGCCGCGAAGGAAATGAAAGAACGCATCGCGAAGCTCGTCGGACCGGAGCAAGCGCGCGATCTATGGATGGGCACCTTCCACTCGGTCTTTGCACGATTGCTTCGACGCAACGCAGAAGCGATCGGCCACACACCAAGCTTTACGATCTACGATAGCGAAGATTCACTCTCGGCGATAAAGCAGATCATGGGAATTCTCAATATTCCGAAAGATCAGTTCAGTCCGCATGCGATGCGAAGCCGTATCAGTTCTGCAAAAAATTCGCTGGTCTATCCCGAGGAATATGGAAAGCTTGCTCGCGATATGTTCGGCGAGAAGGTGGCGCTTATCTATCCCGAATACGTGAAAGCGCTCAAGCGCTCGAACGCGATGGATTTCGATGATTTGCTGCTCAAGACGATCGAACTCTTCAAATCCCATCCCGAGATCCTGCTGCAATATCAGGAGCGATTCAAATTCATTCTGGTCGATGAGTATCAGGATACGAACCGCGCACAGTATTCCATCATCAAGATGATGGCTTCGAAATATCAGAACCTGACCGTAGTCGGTGATGATGCGCAGTCGATCTATGCATTCCGTGGCGCAGACATTTCGAACATCCTCGATTTTCAGACCGATTATCCGAAGGCGCAAGTCTTCCGGCTCGAGGAGAATTATCGAAGCACGCAAAATATTCTTGGCGTTGCCGATGAGCTGATCAAGAACAATAAGAGCCAGATACCGAAATCGCTCTTTACAAAAAATGCCGAGGGCGATCCAGTCAGCATCGTCGAATGCGCCGATGAACGCGACGAAGCACAAGCGGTTGTTCGCACGATCGAAGATGAAACGCGCAAGGAGAAGCTGAGCCTCAATCAGTTCGCCGTACTCTATCGGACGAACGCGCAGAGCCGTGCACTCGAAGATGGGCTGCGCCGCGCCGGCATTCCCTACGTGATCGTCGGCGGCACTGCCTTCTATAAGCGCAAGGAAATTAAGGACGTGCTCGCGTATGTCAGGTTGCTTGTCAATCCGAACGATGCTGAAAGCATTCTTCGAGTGATCAATTATCCTGCACGCGGGATCGGTGCAACAACGATCGAGCGTGTGCTTGCCTATTCCCGCGAGCACGCGATGCTTCTCTT
>JBBSDW010000180.1:0-5722 GCA_038240295.1 Kapaibacterium sp. (SeqCode) | reverse complement strand
GTGACTGGGGTGGGCTCAACTTCGAGCTGCGGTGTAACGATCGCCGGTGCCTCTGGCTGAGGAATTTCAACGGGTGGTGCTTCGTGCTTGGGCTCGGCATCTTCACGAGATTTAGACCGCTTCTCTTTGAAGGCAGCGACTTTCTTCTGACGTTTTTCGGTAACGTCTTTTTCCTTGCTAAACTGCCGATGGACAGTTTCGAGGGCCTCGTCATCGACCTTCGACATGATGGTCTTGATCGACGTATAGCCTTTTTTATGGAGGAATTCGATCAGCGTATCGTGACTGATATTGAGTTCAGTCGCGAGCGTTCGAACGGTTACTTTCTTTGTTTTATCTGTCGTCTCTTCCATGCTCAATGATTGTGACCCTTCAGCGTGGATCACATGTGAAGTATGTGATCCACCGAAACAGGTCTCGTACTGCAGGTGAGGCGCGTATATTTACGTTACATACGTGCCTCCTCCTTCCTCTTTTTTCGGCATACACCCTAACGGCATAGTCCGATGTGAACCTGCATTCTCGCCGATCGGCGACCAATGCAGGGGCATTCCAGCGCGCATCACCTGCTTATGATGCGACACCGTTCTGCGAAGTACCCGCCTCGACGACATCCTTATCGTCAACGCGTCCTTCAACGGTTCGATTGACCGAACCATCGCTCTTGAGTGTCGTCAGATTGATACCAGCCTGTTCAGCAACATTCTCAATCGCTGCATCCGCCTGCGCGAACTCGCGCTCGAGGACGCCACGAATGACTCCAAGCTGCTCCGTCGTCATGCCCGGAATGTGCATGAGGTCGGCTTCCGACGTACTCAAAAATTCTTTTGCTGTGTCGATACGAGCGCGAATGAGCTCGGTATAAAGATCGAGCCCGATCTCATCACGGAATTCGATAAGCTCGATATCTTCCTCGTCACGCGCTTCTTTGACCAGATTGATCTGGTATCCGGTGAGTCGTGAAGCGAGGCGAACATTCTGCCCCTGCTTGCCGATTGCAAGTGAAACCTGATCGTCCGAAACGAGCACGGTGGCCGTATGCGATTCTTCGTTCAGTTCGACCTGAAGAAGTTTGGCTGGCGAAAGTGCGCGCATTAAAAACTGCGCGGTATCTTCCGACCACGGGATAACGTCGATGTTCTCGTTCGCGAGTTCGCGGACGATGCTATGAATACGTACACCTTTCATTCCGACGCAAGCTCCAACTGGATCGACACGATCGTCGGTCGATTCGACTGCAACTTTCGCACGTTCGCCCGGCTCGCGCGCTACTCCTTTGATCAGAATGATACCATCATAAATTTCTGGGATCTCGATCTCCATCAAGCGCTCGAGGAATCTTGGATCGGAGCGAGAAAGTACTACGACCGGTGTCGAGTTTGGCCCGCCCCGGCGGACTTCTTTCACGATCGCGCGGATCGTATCGCCCTTACGCCAGCGCTCGCGCCCGATCTGCTCGCTCTTTGGCAGAAGCAGTTCACGGCGGTTATGCAGCACGAAGAGATCGCCGTGGCGGATCTGGTAAACTTCACCTACGAGAATATCTCCAACGAGTGCGTTGTACTCGTTGAACAAATTGTCCTTTTCGATCTCACGGATGCGCTGATTCAGGTTCTGCTTAGCAGTAACGATCAAGCGGCGTCCAAAATCCTTTCCGAGATTTACGATCTCGACATATTCGTCGCCAGCCTCGAGCTCTTCGCCAGATTTGGCGGCAGCATCGGCAACGGAGATTTGCGTGGTGGGATCTTCGACCGTATCGACGACAGATTTTTCGAGATAGACTTCGATGTCACCCTTGTCCATATTCATGACAAGATCGAACTTCGCCTCTAATCCGTATTTTTTACGGATCATCATCCCGAACGTCTCCTCGATGACTGACATGAGGATGTCGCGGTCAATACCCTTCTCGCGGACCATATCCGCGAATGATTCTACAATAAGAGGATTCATGTACCTATGACATCCGCTCTCGGTTTGCGCCTAGCGCGCTTGACCGATCACGGCATGAGTGTATCCCGATCTGGGAAAAATGAACAGTCAGAAGCCAACGCTAACTAGCCGGATCATGATCCGGCTCGCGAAAGAAGTCCCTAAACAGGGTTTTCTGAAGTGTTCTTGTAGTTCCTACTTGCGAACCACACTGAACAGGCGGAGAATGCCTAAAATTTCTTTGAAAGCTGCCTATTTGGGAGAATATCGTTACGCTTTGCCAGAAAAATCAGGTAAGGCAGCGAGTTTTTCGATCTCGGAACGGGCGATCAAGACCAAAGCGACGCTTTCGTCATAAACCTGTTCGTCCGCCTGGATCTCCAATGGTTCGGGGATGACCTGCATGACGACCTTTTTGACAGCCTTCCCCGCTTTCAAAAGCGGCTCGAATGAAATGTGTTCCTTCGTGAATTCGCGAAGTTTGCCGTGGACCGTGTGCGTTTCTCCTTGGTCTCGATAGTGAATCTCGACCAGGCGATTCAACGATTTCTCGAATTGCCAATCCTCGACGATCGGTTCTTCTAAGCCAGGAGACATCACATCGAGCCTGAAGTTCTCCGAAATCTTGCCTTTCGACTCAATGGCATCATGAAGTTCGCGGCTGATCGTTTCGCAATCTTCGATCGAAACAAGCCTTGCGCCGTCGATCGTCACCTCGATCACCGGATTATGCTGGGATCCACGAACTGTGATCCGAAGCAAATTCAAACTGCGCTTTGTCGCTGCGGCTTCCGCAAATGGCTGGAGATGCAGTGTGATATCGTGTTTAAAGTCTTTTTCCATATTCTAAGGTGGTTCGGATTCGCACATTTAAGGTTTTGACGAGACAACGCGGAAGACCACTCTTCGATTGAGCTGCCGACCTTCGTCTGTCGAATTCGGAGCGATTGGATCCTGCTCCCCCATTCCGACGGCTGATAGTCTATCATTATTGATGCCAGCCTTGACCAGATATTGCACAACGGCCTCCGCGCGAGCCAGCGAAAGTTGGGTGTTATGCGCAGCCGTCCCTAATGTATCGGTGTAGCCCTCGATCTTCGCGGTCAGCGTGAGATTGTGCCGGAGCAGCCCAACCAGTTTATCGAGCTCATATTTTGAATCGGGTCGAAGGCTCGCCTGATCCAGATCAAAAAAGATATTTTTAAGCACAAAGCTATTGCCCGCCTGAAGCGAATCGAGTTCGATCGTAAGCGAAATTTCTTTGTAAAGCGAAGCATCATTGAGATTCAGATTATCGCTGAAGGGAAGATAATTCGGCGACTCGACCCGAAGCCCATAATTTCGACCGGAAGGAAGCACGACAGCGAAGTGACCGTTCAGCACGTTGGTGACCGTTGAGACTGTTTCGCTATCGCTTCCCATCGGAGTGCATGCCACGTTCGCTTCGAGCGACTGATGGTGCTTGTTTGTCACGCGGCCTGTCACGAGAATCACGGGATCGGGACGAATATCTTTATCGAGCTGCACGATATAGAGATCCATGTGGTTCGCTCCGTTGGCCGAAGAATAATAGGCGACGTCTCCGCTGGCGGGGATGCTGTAATAAGCGTCCATGCCTGTCGTGTTCAGCTCGGGACCAAGATTTTTTGGAGCTGTCCAATTTACCCAGGAATCATCGAGACGTTTGGAAACGAACACATCGGCGTCACCATATCCTCCGAGCCCTTTCGAAGAAAAATAGAGCGATTGCCCATCGGCAGCAAGGAACGGCGCAAATTCATCTTTGGTCGAATTCACGACGGGGCCGAGATTTTCAGGCGCTCCGTAGTGATTGGTCGCTGGATCGATCACTCTCGAAACATAGAGATCGAGAGCTCCGTAACCGTCCTGTCGTTCAGCACTAAAAATGATATACCGGAAGTCGGCACTGATACACTGCGACGAAAGCGGATTTGAATTGCTGTAATTATCGATCGTGATCGAATCGATCTTCCATTCGTTCCGATTATGCCTCGCGAAGCAAAGGCCGCTCACACGATTGTGTTCGAAATTTTTGATGAAGAGAACGCTGCCATCTGGCGAAACGCCGGAGATCGCATCATTGCCGGTCGAATTGATCGGGGCTCCGAGGTTGATCGGCTGCGACCAGCCTGCATTCGGAATCCTCTTTGAGACGTAACAATCCTGAAGATGCGCATCCCCCATATTCGCGGGGTTACCAATGCCCATTGTAAAAAAGAGGAGTTTGCCATCGGGAGAGATGATCGGCGAGAGTTCGGAATATTCGGAGTTGACATCAGGACCGAGATTCACTTTTTTGAGTGTCGGCTTCCGCTCGATGCGTGTTTCGTGATCCTGCGCCATCGCACTCTGCGTAAAGGCGCACAGCAGGAACGCTACGAATGGGAGCAGCGGAATAGAGGATCCAAGAAGAGCTTTGCGCAGACGAAGCAAGGTGCGGCGATAAATATGTTGAGCACGAAATTTTCCGCACGAGTGACAATCTCTCAGAACGGCAACGATCGGTGGAAGGAGTGAGAAAGAAATGATCTGATCAAGAGGCGCCGCGCAGATTCGAACTGCGGAATAAAGCTTTTGCAGAGCTCTGCCTTACCACTTGGCTACGGCGCCGAACATTGCATCCTGAGGCCGACCGGTGAAGGCCGCCTTTGCGATGCTTCGAAACTACGAATCGCGGTTTGGTAGAGTTCCCTTTTCCTTTTACTTGCGGCAATGTGATATATTCGCATTGAGTTTCGCGCACCTTATTACGCACCCTGTTTCATTTATTTCATGGAAATACTTTCAGTAACAGATCTCACCAAAACCTTCGGATCCAAAACGAAGAGTGTGCACGCCTTGCAAGGCGTCTCGCTCTCCGTGGGTCAGGGTGAAATTTTTTCCTTGCTCGGTCCCAACGGAGCCGGCAAGACGACGCTGATCAAATGTGTGCTTGGTATCGTTTTTAACACGGCAGGCACCGGGTCGGTATTCGGTCAGGCGCTTGGTTCGGTCAAGGCAAAAGAGCGGATCGGCTATTTGCCGGAGAATCATCGCTATCCCTTGCACTTAACGGGTGAACAAGTGCTCTCCTATTTTGGCAAGCTCTCAGGAGTAGAGGGGACACTTCTCCAAAAGCGCATCACCGAAACGCTGGGGCTCGTCGGAATGGCCGAGTGGCGCACGACCAAAGTCCGGAAATATTCGAAAGGAATGATGCAGCGGCTCGGGCTTGCGCAAGCCTTGATCAATGATCCCGATCTCATCATGCTCGACGAACCAACCGACGGCGTCGATCCTGTTGGCAGAAAAGAGATCCGCGATATTCTCGGACATCTCAAAAGCGTCGGCAAGACGATCTTTCTGAACTCGCATCTGCTTTCGGAGGTCGAACAGGTTTCCGACCGCGTTGCAATTATGAATCATGGAAAGTTGATCCGTGAAGGGACAGTGAATTCGCTTCTTAATGCGCCGAACCGGTATGAGATCCAGATCGCTTCGACAAACGTCGAGCAGGCCCGCGCGATCCTGGGTGCGCATATCATTACGCAATCGGGAAATATGTTCGAGACATCTTACAATTCGGTCGAAGCCTTAAACTTCGGCATCGACCAACTTCGCGCCGAGAAACTCTTGATCGAAAATATTCACTCGAAGCGCTCGAGCCTCGAAGATCTCTTTATCAAACTTATCGGTGCTGCGGAGGTAACCAAACAATGATCAATAAATTTTTGGCGATCGTCGGCGAAACGTTTCGCGAGGCGCGTGCGAAGAAAACGCTGATTGG
>JBBSDW010000179.1:0-5800 GCA_038240295.1 Kapaibacterium sp. (SeqCode) | reverse complement strand
TCGGAGCGACTGATGAAAACGATCAGCCGGCAAGCTTCTCCAATTTCGGACATCGCGTGGATGTCTATGCGCCTGGCGTCAATGTGCTTTCGACGAACTGGCCTGGCAACAATGCCTATACCAGTGCCAATGGGACATCGTTTGCTTCTCCGGAAGTTGCCGGGATAGTGGGGCTCATGATGAGCAAGCATCCCGATTGGCCGCTAAAATTCATTACGCAGCAGATCATCAACACGTGCGACAATGTCGTGCGGCCTTCCGATCGCTTCCATTTCTGGGGCCGCGTAAATGCTGCACGAGCCTTGGGTACTCCAACGTTGCCCGGCCTTGCCGTTCAGTCGTACACCGCTAACGGTGTGAAGAATGGTTTGATCGATACTGTTGGTACGGTCACGAACCTGAGTGTCGTCTTTAAAAATTACATCGGCAATGGTCAGAATATCGTCGCGACGCTTCTGACGATTGGCGGTGTTTCTGTCGATCTGGCTCAGCAACAGATCGGGAGTCTGAATACAGGCGAGGTGCGACAATTAAATTATACCCTTCGTCGCAATGCGCAGTTCAGCAATGGCTCGCTTCCGCTTTATTTTGCAGTAACCGATGGCGCATCGTATACCGACACCCTCTTACTGCTCGTGCCGATGAAATCGCAGCAGGGGTATGTGTTCGTTGATTCGCTTGACGGTTATTGCACGAGTGTAAAACAGGTCTCCGCCGATATTGCATGGGTCACGAATGGCTTTGATAACGGCACAAATTTTCTTTCGTATTTCGAAGTCGAGAGTGGGTTTTCCTGGAACAGCGCTCAGCAGGCCAACACGCAGACGACCGCGCCCTGGTGCGTCGAAGCGGTCGACGATGCAATTGCATGGTTCGGAACGGCGTCGCGTAACGGGCGCTTGCATGCGAACGTGCTTAACACACCCGATCAGGGTGCGACGTGGAATACGGTGGATGTAGCCGCCATCACACCCTATATCAACTCCATCCATTTTACGTCGCCCATGAACGGCATGTTCATTGGCGATCCGCGAAGTGGCAACTGGGGAATCGGTGTCACGAACGATGGAGGGGCCACATGGAAAGCAAACTCATTAACTTCTTCTGCGCTGGCCGGAGAACTTGGCTGGAAAAATTCGATTTCGTGGGTGCGCAGGAATGGATGGTTCGGCACAAACAAAGGCGATATTTATCGCTCAACGGATGGCGGAGCACGCTGGAAAGCCTCGCAGGTCTCTGCCATTAATGTTGTCGGAGTTGGATTCGATGACGATTCCCTTCATGGTATCGCAGTCTGCAAGCCGGCCGCAAAGACGCTTCTGGCAACCGTGACCGGTACATCTGCGATCTTCCGCTCGTCGGATGGCGGCGCTACATGGGTTGCGGCGACGTTACCATCGGTCACCACTGTGCCTTCGGATGTAAAGTTTGTGCCGGGAATTCACGTCGCCTATCTCACGACGAACAATGGGGTGTATCGTTCGACCGATTTTGGAGCTACGTGGAATGCGGCCGGAGTGCCTGCTTCGTGGTCGGGCGCGGATGCGACGATCAGTATTGCTTCGAACACCACGCAATATGTTGCCACCGCGGCTTCGATGACTGGCACGATCTCGCTCACCGGTCCAATGCCTCCGATCGAAGCGGTTGCGCTGCCTGCGCAAACTGGTTCGATCGAGCTACTACAGAATCGACCCAATCCGGCAACGCTCAAAACTTCGATCAGCTTTAGCACAACGCACGCCGAGCACATCAAGCTTACACTCTACGACGCACTCGGTCGCCAGATAATTATGCTGCTCGATCAGAATGTTGAACCTGGCATGCATTCGATTTCACTTGCTACCAGTGGGCTCGTAAGCGGAGCCTATGAGTACGTTTTAGAAACTGCGAGCGGCGTACGACTTGCGCGCAAGCTCACGATCGTAAACTAAAGATTTTTCAAACTTTCTTCACTGCCTAACCAACAGATCATGTCGAGATTTCCCTTTCTCACAGCCTTGACGTTCCTTCCCGTACTGGGAATGATCGTCATCGGCTTCATCCCGAAGGACAAGAAGCGAATCTTTCAGGGGATAACGATTGGCGTCACCGTTCTGCAGATGATACTCGCGGTGATCCTCTGGATGAACTTTAACGGAGGCATGGCCGGCATCAATAAAGTCGAAAGTTTCCAGTTCCTCGAACGTCTGCCCTGGATCCGGCTTACGGGTCTCGGAGTGTTCGGGAATATCTCGATCGACTATTTCATGGGTATCGATGGCCTCTCGGTCACGATGGTCTTGCTCACCGCGCTTGTAAGCTTTATCGGAGCGATTGCGAGCTTCTCGATCTCGAAATCGACAAAGGGATACTTCCTCATGTATCTCTTGCTGGTAACCGGCATGATGGGTGTCTTCTGTTCGCTTGACTTCTTCCTCTTCTACATCTTCTGGGAGTTGATGCTCCTGCCGATGTATTTCCTGATCGGGATCTGGGGTGGTCCGCGCAGAGAATATGCGGCGATCAAGTTCTTCCTCTATACCTTGCTCGGCTCGGTTGTGATGCTGCTCGTAATGATCGGGCTTTATTTCACGACGCAGGTTTTCGGCACCGACCCAATTACTCATAAGCAAGTTGCCTATCACACGTTCAGTCTGCTCGACATGATGGATCCTGCAAAGCGTGTCGCGGGCTCGATCTTCTCAGGCTTTGGTGATAAGTGGCGATATGCTGGTTACCTCGGTCTGTTCCTCGGATTTGCGATCAAGATTCCAATGTTCCCATTCCATACGTGGCTGCCGGATGCGCACGTTGAGGCGCCGACCGCCATCAGTGTTATTCTTGCGGGCGTATTGCTCAAGATGGGTACGTATGGCATCCTCAGAATTTGCTTTGGAATCTTCCCGGAGATCGCGATCGCCACAAGCTGGTACATGGCGCTCTTCGGCTTTATCAATATCGTTTACGGAGCGTTCTGTGCGATGGCGCAGAAAGATCTAAAGAAGATCATCGCGTACAGCTCCATTAGTCACATGGGGTACGTGCTGCTTGGAATGTCGGCACTCAATTCGGTGGGAATCACCGGCGCGGTTTTCCAGATGTTCAACCATGGCACGATCACGGCAATGCTCTTCCTTTGCGTCGGAGTGCTTTACGACCGTGCACATACCAGAGGCGTCAATGAGTTTGGCGGACTCGCCAATAAGATGCCGAAGTATTTCGCGCTCATCGTGATCTGCTTCTTCGCCTCGCTCGGGCTTCCGGCAATGTCGGGCTTCATCTCTGAGGCGTTTGTATTCCTCGGTGCATTCCAGACCTGGCAGACGCTCACCATTCTTTCAACGCTCGGTATCATCCTGACTGCGGCATATATGCTTTGGGCATTGCAGCGCATGTTCCTGGGTACGTTGCCCGAGCGTTGGAATGAGCTCACCGATATCAATGGCCGCGAACTCATTTCGCTCGTGCCGCTCGCAGTGATCGTCATCTTTCTCGGGATCTACCCGTCGCCGATCATTAACTTGATGACGACGAGTGTGAACCAGCTTGTGACCTTCGTCCATACGACCGGTGTTGCTGCGGTGCAGCAGACTGCAACGATCCTGAAGTAAGCAACACTACCAAGAAAGTATGCCGCCGAAGCTTCCAGCAGACCTCGCAGACCTCGCAGGACTCGCAAGTCACGTTCAGCCGTACATGGTGCAATCGCTCCAGCATTTTTTGCCGGAGACGATCCTGACCGCAGGATTCCTGCTTGCGATCATTCTCGATCTTTTTATCAAGAAAGGCGGCGACAGGCGCATCACGGGAGTATTCGCGATCTGCGTGTTTGCGATGGCCGGGTACTTCTCGTACCAGCAGTGGATTCCGTTCAATCCGACCGGACATGAATGGAAGGGCGGTCTCATGATCTTCAACTATTTCGAGTCGCTGACGCCGCCGCTCGGAATGATGGTCGTCGATAACTTCGCGGTCTTTTTCAAACTACTCATTTGCGTCACCGGCATTTTCATCATCCTGATGTCGATGATGTCGGCGGAGGTCGGGATGCGCAAGTCCCGGATCGGTGAATATTACTCGCTCCTGATCGGTATGGCGATCGGTATGTTCCTCATGCCTGCCTCGACCGATCTCATCATGATGTATATCTCGCTCGAACTCGTTTCGATCACGAGCTATATTCTCGCAGGCTTCATGAAGGAGAGTAATCGCAGCTCGGAAGCATCGATGAAGTATGTGCTCTATGGCGCGTTCTCTTCTGGGTTGATGCTCTATGGCTTTTCACTGCTTTATGGCTTGACGGGCACCACGAATATTCTCGCCATCAAAATGGTGCTCCAGAATATTTTTGCGAATCCGGCAGTTCATCCGAGCACGATCACACTCTGGATCGCAACGATCCTTTCGCTCGCCGGCATGGGCTATAAGATCTCGGCTGCGCCATTTCATTTCTGGACGCCCGATGTCTACGAAGGTGCGCCGATTCCGATCACGGCACTCCTCAGTGTTGCTTCGAAGGCAGCAGGATTTGGGCTTCTCATGCGTTTCCTGTTGTTCGTCTATCCGATGGATCCACGTACAGGCGACCCGGTGCTTAACTGGCCGCTCATGATCGCAGTACTTGCCGCACTGACGATGACGCTCGGAAATTTCGCGGCGCTCCAGCAATCGAATATCAAGCGAATGCTTGCCTATTCGACGATCGCGCACGCAGGCTATATGATGATTGGCCTTGTCGCTGCGGGTGCAGAGACAGGACTTACCGGAATGCAGGTGACGGCTGGCTCTGCCGGCATTGTCTCGGTCATGATCTATTTGATCGCCTATCTCTTCATGAATATCGGGGCCTTCTACGTGATCATGCTGATCGCGAACAAGATCAACTCCGAAGAGATCGAAGATTACAAAGGACTCTCGCGCCGGACACCGCTGCTTTGTGTTGCGCTCGGACTCTTCCTCGTTTCGCTTACCGGTATTCCGCTTACGATCGGCTTCATCGGCAAGCTGTATATCTTTAGCGCCATCCTGAAGGTTGATCCGGTTACGCATCACATCAAGTATCTCTGGCTCGCGGTTGTCGCGATCCTGAACTCTGTCGTCTCGCTCTATTATTATGTTCGCGTGATGGCTGCGATGTTCATCAAGGATCGCTCGACGAGCACGCTCACCGATGGCAGCGGAGCGCTGATCATGACGAACGATGGCGCGCTTACATATTCCTGGTCGGCCAAGCTATTGCTCTTCGCGTTTCTTGTTCCTGTGATGATGCTCGGTGTCTATTTCACGCCCGTCGTTGAATTTGCGGGCAATGTCGTTCGCTTCTTTACACTTCAATGAACGAAACTCCAGCGCAGATCCCATTCGATATCACGAGCGATGAATTGCAGGAATGGCGCAAAGCGCACAAGGCGCATCAGCTCATCGACGTTCGGGAGCCACACGAAAATATCGCGGCGCATCTTTCGGATGGTGTGCTAATCCCAATGGGGGAGATCGTCCAGCGAATGAGCGAACTTGATCCTAATGCTGATATCGTTGTCTATTGCCGGACCGGTAATCGCAGCGGGCAGGTCGTACAATATATGCGGCAGCATGGCTTCCCGCGTGTCCGTAATCTGGAAGGCGGTATCCTGCGCTGGGCACAGCAGTATCCCTTCGAGCGCGCCGAAAGTGCTTAAGCCTTTTTTGCCGGCATCTAAGCTCAGGCCGCATGGCCTGCGCACCCCGAACCGGGAGACCAGCGGCGCTTAACAAAATTGCTCCTACGCACAGCCTCTTATCCCTACCCTAACCGCCACTCTGCGCGGGCGGCTTTTCC
>JBBSDW010000178.1:0-5805 GCA_038240295.1 Kapaibacterium sp. (SeqCode) | reverse complement strand
CTCGAATTGCTTCCTTGAATTGAAAGAACACTTCGGGATCATACGGATTTCCAAAGTTGAGGCAGTTGGTGACTCCGACCGGCGTAGCGCCGGTGCAGGCGATGTTTCGAGCCGACTCGACAACGGCAATAATTGCCCCACGATAAGGATCGAGATAGACGTACCTCGAATTGCAGTCGGTCTTGACTGCGAGTCCCTTCAGTGTTCCCTTGACTCTGATGACCGCGGCATCGCTTCCCTCAATGAAGAGTGTGTTCGTTCGCACCATCGAATCATATTGTTCGTAGATCCAACGCTTCGAGGTGATGATCGGTGAAGCGAGCAGAAGTTCGAGAGTGCCGGTGGGGTCAGCACATGTCGCGAACGGCGTCACGTCGAATGCTCGTGTCCGAGTTAGATATGCAGGTTCAATCGAATTGCGATGATAGACCGGCGTCAGATCGCCGCCAAGCGCGAGCGAGCCAGCGGGAATATCAGCGACACGTTCGCCATTATAGTCAATGACGACACGGCCTGTATTGGTTACCTCACCGATGATCTCTGCCTGCAAGTCCCATTTATCGAATATTCGCTTGATGCCTTCGACATTATCTGGCGTGACGACGACCAACATGCGCTCCTGCGATTCCGAGAGCATGATCTCGTATGCACTCATCTTCTGTTCGCGAAGTGGGACTTTGTTAAGATCGATCTTCATCCCGGTCTTCGACTTCGCGGACATTTCGGCGGTCGAACAGCAGATGCCGGCAGCACCCATGTCCTGCATGCCTACGACCAATCCTACGCCAATCGCTTCGAGCGTCGCCTCCAGCAAAAGTTTTTCGGTGAATGGATCGCCGACCTGAACAGTCGGTCGAAGTGATTCAGCCGCCTCGCTAAAGACAGCACTCGCGAGCAGGCTCGCACCATGAATTCCGTCGCGGCCCGTACGGGAGCCAACGATCATCACGATATTGCCAGGTCCATCGGCCACGGCGCTCGCCGTCTTTCCTGTTTCGACGATCCCGAGCGCCATCGCATTGACCAGAGGATTGCCAAGATAGCATTTATCGAAATAAACTTCGCCGGCGACTGTCGGAACACCAAAAGAATTTCCATAGTCCGCGATGCCATGCACGACTCCGCGAACAAGAAACTTCGTTCTAGCACCTTGCGAAGTTGTGTCATCGGCTTCGAGCGGACCGAACCGAAGCGAATTTAGGGCGGCGATAGGTCGAGCGCCCATCGTAAAGATATCGCGCAAAATTCCTCCAACACCCGTTGCAGCCCCCTGATATGGCTCGACGGCGGAGGGATGGTTATGCGACTCGATCTTAAATGCGCAAGCAAGTCCACCGCCAATGTCGATCAGGCCGGCATTCTCCTCGCCAGCATCAACGAGTAACTTGCCGCCCGAGCGAGGCAATGTTTTAAGCAGTGCGATGCTGTTTTTGTACGAGCAGTGCTCGCTCCACATTACCGAAAAAATACCAAGTTCGGTATAGGTCGGAGTGCGGCCTTCGAGTATCGTTACAACTTTTTGAAATTCCTCGTCGAGCAGCCCTAACTGGAGAGCAATGGTCCGGGCTTCGGGAAGGCTGGCAAATTTTTCCTGCATCGAATGGTCTCGGTGTGAACGCCTCGACCACAAAATTCCATCCTAAGGCATCAAGCGAATGCCGTAGTAGGAAATAAGTTGGAAAAGGCAGAAAATTACGAACACGACGAAAACAGTGCCGTTGAGCGCGCGGTTCAATCTCGTCGAAGAAATAAGGTCGAACTTGCCAAGGAACCCGCGCCAATTGCAACCGTGGCAGCGGTACGGTCGAATAAGCGGCATCAACACGATCATCAACTTCTCGCCAATATTTCTTCGGCGCGAAGCATGGAGACCATCCCTCGAGTAACAGTTCGGGCAAGCACGCATGGATGCAGAGCTGTGAAGCGTGCGCGAGATCGCGGCGCTCTCAGTGGTTAATTCGGTTGTAAGCACGCTTTGAGCCTGCGACACGGGCAGAGTTTGTTGGAAGTAATCGGCCACAGCTGTGGCGTCAGAACGGGCGATAACAAATCCAGATTAAATATACTACAATTTCTCCTCAAAAACAAGAGCTTTCCGAATTTTTATCTCTTTTTGCCTTTGGGCCACTTTTGCGAAGAACGGCAGAAGTGCCTCCTCGCTACGCTTTCGAAGCTCATCGCGAACTTCGTTCGTGAATTCCTCTGCGATAAACCCGGTCGAAAGCTCACCCGATTTGAATTTCTCGTTATCCATCACAAACCTTGCGAATGGAATGGTAGTGCTCACACCGGCGATCCGCATTTCCTCCAGCGCACGTTTCATTCGGGCGATGGCTTGCGCACGCGTCTGATCCCAAACAACGAGTTTCGAAAGCAGCGAATCATAGAACCCCGAAACCTCCAGACCCTGAAACAAGCCGCTGTCGTTGCGAACATATGCGCCAGATGCATGGCGCACGTGCTCGATCTTTCCCAGGCTCGGCAAAAAGTCGTTCCAGGTATCTTCGGCTTGAACGCGAACCTCGATCGCGTGACCTCGAAGATGAACATCCGCCTGTTTCAAACTAAGCTTCTCACCCGAAGCGATGCGGAATTGCTCTCGAACAAGATCGAGCCCGGTGATGAATTCCGTGACAGGATGCTCAACCTGCAACCGCGTGTTCACCTCGAGGAAAAAATATTTACCTTGTTGATCGAGCAGAAATTCAACCGTACCGGCACCTCGATATTTAGCTTCCCGAACAAGCGAGACTGCAGCCTCCCCCATCTCCTTTCGCATGGCGGGAGTCAGGACGCTCGAGGGTGCCTCCTCAACAAGCTTCTGATGCCGGCGCTGAATCGAGCACTCGCGCTCGCCGAGATGGATCGCGTTGCCATGATTATCTGCAAGAACCTGAATCTCGATATGTCGAGGCCGCACGAGATATTTTTCAACATACACTCGATCATCGCCAAACGCCGTAAGCGCTTCACCCTTCGCACGCTCCAGCGATTCTTTCAATTCACTTTCATGCTCGACAACGCGCATGCCCTTGCCACCTCCGCCCGCCGCGGCCTTAAGCAGGACAGGATATCCAACCTGCTTTGCAACTTCGATTGCTTCGTAGTGATCTTTAAGGGCTTCGGTCGTACCGGTTGGAGTAGGTACACCAAGCCTTTTTGCGAGACGTCTGGCTGCGGTTTTGTCGCCCAGTTGTTCGATGGCTGCGGCTGTCGGACCGATGAATGTTATCCCTGCTTCTTCAAGCTTTGTAGCAAATTCGGGATTCTCGGACAAAAAGCCATAGCCAGGATGAATCGCATCCACCTTTGACGATTTCGCGATCGTGATGATCTGCTCTTGATCGAGGTAGGACTCCTTCGGAAGATTTCCCTGAAGCTGATAACTTTCGTCGGCAGCGCAGACATAGAGCGCCGAACGATCGTGCGGCGAATGCACAGCGACCGTTTTGAAGCCGCATTCACGAGCGGAGCGCATGACCCGAAGCGCGATCTCTCCCCTGTTAGCTACGAGAATTTTCTGCATGATTTCTGCAAGATAGGTTAGCGGAGTTCAACGATAGTGACACCGGAGCCGCCCTCGTGTGGCTCGCCATATTTATAGGAAATAACACCCGGATGCGTTTTGAGGTACTGAGATATTCGCCGCCCGAGCGCGCCAGTGCCCATGCCGTGAATGATCTCGACTCGTGCGAGATTATGCGCCACCGCATCGCCCAAAAACTTCTCGACCTGCATCACCGCATCGTCTCCATATTCGCCTCGGAGATCGATACGCATCTCCGGTGCCTCGCTCAAATATTTAGTAGCCTGAGAAACATCCTGCCGCCGTTTCTCTTTCCTGCTTGCTTCTTTCACAGCTTCGAGCTGATCGATCTTCGTTTTCATCCGAAGGCCTCCGAGCAGGAGTTCGACATCTTTGCCTTTGATCGATACGATCTCGCCGATTTGCCCCGGATTTGATCGGAGTTGTGCCTTGCCTCCGACTTTGAGTTCAAGTTGGTCAGTCTCTTTCGAAAGTACAGGCTCAGGTTTTTTCTCGAGCGATTTCAGGATGTTCTTTCGCTCCGATTCCTGTTGTGCGCGAAGTTCACGAAGCGTGGTCGATTCTCCCGGATTCGAAGCTTCTTTTCGAACAGCTTCTCTCGCATCTTTGACTGCTCGTTCCACGAAGCTATTGGCTTGCTTCAGGATCGATTCGGCCTCGGTTGCTGCAGATTGTTTAGCCGTTCTTCGAATGTCTTCAACTTCATCTCGCTTACGTTCAAAGTCAACTCTCGCGATGCGAGCTTTCCCAAGTTCGCGTTCCGATTCGGCTTTCTTTTCACGTGCCTCGAGTTGAAGCGTTTCAAGCGACTTGATGAGATCTTCAAGCTTCGTCGAGCCCGTACCGCGAAGTTCAGCTGCACGTTTGATTATTGGGATTGGCAGGCCGAAGCGCTCGGCAATTTCGAATGCGTGCGAGCTTCCAGGCAAACCCATCCTGAATCTGAACGTGGGCTGCAGACCGGCGGAGCTAAATTCCATCGAGCCGTTGACGGCACCCTGCGTTGTTTCAGCGAACGCAGCCAGTCGACCGAAATGTGTCGTTGCGATCGTGATCGTGTTTCGCTTCGTCAGGTTCTCGAGAATACTTTCGGCGAGCGAGCCCCCTTCTTCGGGCGCAGTGCCTCCGCCGATCTCATCGAGCAGTACCAGACTTTTTGAAGTTGCATGATCCATTACTCGCGAGAGCGCACGAACGTGTGAGCTGAATGTGCTTAGATCATCCGCCAGCGATTGACTATCGCCGATCTCCACAAAGATCGAATCCATGATCGGGAGTTCAGCATCCGGAAGCGCAGGAATTGGCAGTCCTGCCTGCGCCATTAAAGTAAGCAATCCGAGCGTTTTTAGCAATACCGTTTTGCCTCCGGCGTTCGGACCGGTAAGTACGAGTGTGTGCCGCACCGGATCGAGTTCAAGCGTTAGCGGGACGGTCTTCTCGCGACCGAGCTTTTTGAGCAGCAACGGATGCCTCGCTTCCTTGAGAATAAGCTTGCGTTCGCGGCCAGTTTGCTGGCGTGCAAATGCTGGCGCGGCGTCGATCGAATTTGCGTAACGTGCTTTTGCCGCAACTGCTTCGAGGTGTCCAGCTGCTTTGAGCGAGCTTTGTAATTCGCGAGAGACTTCCCGAAGCTGACGTGCGAGATCGTACATGATCCGCTCGATCTCTCGCTGCTCGGCAAATTCGAGCGAGCGAAGATCGTTGTTGAGATCGAGAGTCTCACTCGGTTCGATGAATACGGTTTGGCCGGTATGCGAAACGGAATGTATAAATCCTGGCACGCGTCGTTTGTGCTCGACCTTCACCGGCACAACGTAGCGGCCGTCGCGTTGCGTGATCAGCTCTTCCTGGACAAATGAATCCTCGGTAAGTCTTCGCAAGATCGAACTAAGTCTGGAGCGTAGATGCTCGGCGGTACTGATAACCTCACGCCTGATCTTCGAGAGTTCTCCCGATGCGCTGTCTTTGATATTACCAGCGTCGTCGAAGACCGAAGCAAAATGCATCTCGAGCAAGCGATCGTCATACAGCTGCACGCCCGTCTTCCATAGAAGAGGTGCTGCACTCGCTCGTCTTGAAAAAAATTCTCGCAATGCGCGCATGCCTCGCAGCACAGCCAAAACACGAGCACCTTCTTCGACGTAGAGTGTACTGCCTTCGATGTCGATCTTTCTCAGGACGGAGTGAATATCCGAAAGCCCTGAGAAGGGTGGCCGCTCATCGCCATTGAAGAACGCTCGCATTTCTGAGATCTCTTT